>NZ_JBEAIJ010000037.1:0-166211 GCF_040065315.1 Klebsiella sp. CN_Kp100 | reverse complement strand
AGTGGTGGGTGATGACGGGATCGAACCGCCGACCCCCTCCTTGTAAGGGAGGTGCTCTCCCAGCTGAGCTAATCACCCCCGCTGTGTGGAGTCGCATTATAGGGAGAGTTGAAAATGAGTCAACGCCTTTTCTAAATAATTTGTTTGTTCGTCGTAAAATTAAACAAAACGATCGCAATGTCATCTATGACGCATGATTTATAAACAAAAAGGGTAAAGCGTGACGTTGAAACGGTAACAACATTGAGGAATCAGCCCACGGTGTTAGAATATTCCTCCATAAAATCCAACGAACACTGCCGCGTGTCGGCACCTTTATCAAACGTAAGGCCACTTCATGAAAATCAAAACTCGCTTCGCGCCCAGCCCGACAGGCTATCTGCACGTTGGCGGCGCGCGTACTGCTCTCTATTCCTGGCTTTTTGCACGTAACCACGGCGGTGAGTTTGTGCTGCGTATTGAAGATACCGATCTTGAGCGCTCCACGCCGGAGGCCATTGAAGCCATCATGGATGGTATGAACTGGCTGAGCCTGGAATGGGATGAGGGTCCGTACTTCCAGACCAAGCGTTTTGATCGCTATAACGCCGTCATTGATGAAATGCTGGAGGCGGGCACGGCCTATAAATGCTATTGCTCTAAAGAGCGTCTGGAAGCGCTGCGTGAAGAACAAATGGCAAAAGGCGAAAAGCCGCGTTATGACGGTCGCTGCCGCCATGGTCACGAACATCATGCTGATGATGAACCTTGCGTTGTTCGTTTTGCCAACCCGGAAGAGGGGTCCGTTGTTTTTGACGACCAGATCCGCGGTCCGATCGAATTCAGCAACCATGAGCTGGACGATCTGATTATTCGCCGTACCGATGGTTCTCCAACCTATAACTTCTGCGTCGTGGTTGACGACTGGGATATGGAAATCACCCACGTTATTCGTGGTGAAGACCATATCAACAATACACCGCGCCAGATTAACATCCTGAAAGCGCTGAATGCGCCTGTGCCGGTTTACGCCCACGTTTCGATGATTAACGGCGATGACGGTAAAAAATTATCCAAGCGTCACGGCGCGGTCAGCGTTATGCAGTATCGCGACGACGGCTACCTGCCGGAAGCGCTGCTGAACTATCTGGTGCGTCTGGGATGGTCCAGCGGCGACCAGGAGATTTTCTCTCGCGAAGAGATGATTAAGCTGTTTAGCCTGGGAGCGGTGAGCAAATCTGCGAGCGCGTTCAACACCGAAAAACTGCAGTGGCTGAACCATCACTATATCAACTCGCTGGCCCCGGAATATGTGGCAACGCATTTACAGTGGCACATTGAGCAGGAAAATATCGACACCCGTAACGGCCCGCAGCTGGCTGAGCTGGTTAAGCTGCTGGGCGAACGCTGCAAAACGCTGAAAGAGATGGCGGCGAGCTGCCGTTATTTCTATGAAGATTTTGCCGAGTTTGATGCCGATGCGGCGAAAAAGCACCTGCGCCCTGTTGCTCGTCAGCCGCTGGAAGTGGTACGCGATAAATTAGCCGCTATCAGTGACTGGACTGCGGAAAATGTTCATCACGCGATTCAGGCGACGGCTGATGAACTGGAAGTCGGGATGGGCAAAGTCGGGATGCCGCTGCGAGTTGCCGTAACCGGCGCAGGCCAGTCTCCGGCGCTTGATGTGACCGTGCATGCAATTGGCAAATCCCGTAGCGTAGAACGTATCAATAAGGCGCTGGCCTTTATTGCTGAACGCGAAAGCCAACAATCCTGATACTTGAAACAGACATTGCAAAACGGCGGGGATAGCTAACCCCGCCGTTTTTTTTGCCTGCTACTTTGCATCAGTAATACCAAGCCGGGAGAGAAATCCGCTAATCCCCTCGCGCGCAAGAAGATCGCGCAGGTGTAACTGTTCGGTCGGGGTCATCAGGTGCATGGTTTCGACAATCTGCCGCCATATGGCGTCAGCATCATTCACAAAGTATTTGACGGGCTGTTCAGCCAGCTGATTATCTATCGCCAGATGCCGTAGCGCCGGAATATTGGCGAGGAAATCGATAACCGGCCTGTCGATGACGATAAGACGAGCGCGCCCCCCTTTGACTCCGGGTATCGGTTCCGTCCGCCATTTTTGTTCTCTGGCCCAGCGGTTTATGGTTTGTCGGGCGAGGTTAAGACTCTCGGCGAGCTCCGCTGGCGTCATTTTATCTTTAAGTTTCATCATGCTTTCACCGATCGCGGATACCCAGTCGGTTGAGTAATCCTGTGATCCCTTCACGCAACAGCAGCGACATCAGCAACTTTTGCTCACCCGGCGTCATCTCTTTGCACAGCGTAAGAAGCAGAGATTCCAGTTCGTTATCCGTTGCGGAGTAGGGGACCGGGTTTTCGGCCACGCGCTGCGCGCTGCGTATGAATTCGCGAACCTGCTCATTGACATGTACGAGGCGCGCTTTACCGCCCTGAACGCCGGGGCGCGGGGAGGTTTGCCACCCCTCTTTACGTACCCATTTGTTTATGGTTTGCCGACTGAAGCCAGTCAGATGCGCTATTTCTTCAGGTGTCATTCGTTCCTTGAGCATACTATTTCCTGAGTAAATATGTGGGAATTAGTTGCACATGTTATAGCATCCTTTTACAGGAAAGAGTGACATGTTTAGCTTCTGGCTGCGATAAGGCTCGCAATGTCAGCCGTTTGCCTGCTTTTTCAGCGATCAAATTGCGGGGATTCATTTTGCCGTTGACACCTGACGAAGGAATTCATATTATGCCGCCCGTCAACACGACACGCTTTACGTTACGGGGCTATAGCTCAGCTGGGAGAGCGCTTGCATGGCATGCAAGAGGTCAGCGGTTCGATCCCGCTTAGCTCCACCAAATCCTGCACCCAGCAGATTTGGTTCGTAAAGAGGTCCTGTGGGGCTATAGCTCAGCTGGGAGAGCGCTTGCATGGCATGCAAGAGGTCAGCGGTTCGATCCCGCTTAGCTCCACCAAATTCCGAACCCTCGCTGCGGCGGGGGTTTTTGTTTTTATCAGGGAAATGTAAAGTACTTTCTGAATAAGTCAGTAAATCTCCGCGTTAAGTAATTTCAGATTTTTTCACTATTTAAAATCTTGCCTGCCTTTATTAAGCAACATAATATTTGCTGCCTAAATATATTTGTTGCCGCAGGAGTTTTAATTAACAATAATGATTGATCATTTTAACATTAAGATCAAAAAAACTCTGCTGGCGCTCCTGGTCTGCTTTATCGCAATTCCGCTGTCCCGATTTATTTCTCCTCAAACTATTATTGACGGAAATCAAATTTATCTGGCATGGCTGCCGTTGAGCTTAATGTATGCTGTGCTTTTTATTTTTGGCCGCTATGCCGTTGCTCCATTGGTAATCGCGTTTGCGATTACCAATGCCTGGATAATCGATCTGACCTTCACTCAGGCGGTCATCCTGCTTTTTTGCCAGCTCTTCTCGGTATTCCTCTCCTGCGCTATTGTCCGTTATCAGCTTGGAAGGCGCTGGCGCGCCGGGCTGACGGCGAAACATATGGGCGTGAGGGTTTTCTGGGGCGGTTTCTTCGCGCCAATTCTGCTCAAGATCACAATGTATCTGGCGGGGCGCTTCTTTTCGTTTCCGCTGGCGATTTCCAGCTATTTCGGCAATATGTCGGTTATCTACACCGTTATCGATATACAGAGCCTGATTAGCGCTGCGTTAATTTTTACGACCTTCTTTTATTATCCGTTGCGGATGATTATCAGTCCGCGATATGCGCGAGTATTCTGGCGCAATCTTTGTCATTCATGGCAAGTGCGCGAGCAGCGAGTATTTACGCTGTACTGGTTTGTAGTGCTGGCGGCAATATTACTGGTGCTATGTACGCCTTATGATTCTGTTTTTATTGCTGGTTATTTAGTTCCTCTTATTTTCATTTTGTACTTTATTGGTATTAGTCGTCTGGCGCATACGCTGATTCGCATTTCGTGGTCCGTTTCAGCATTTTTACTCGTGGCCTATAACCAGAATTTTTTGCATGGGGTACAAACTGAATATTCCCTGTCATTTGTGCTTTCGGTGCTAATTTGTTTCACTATCTGTCTGTTTTATATGGCGGATATCTACGCGCGCAGTGAAAGAATGAAGTTCAGATGGCGAGACCAGGCGGAAGAAGATCCGCTAACCGGTTTGCCCAATTTGCGTGCGCTGGAGAGTCATCTGCAGCGTAACCCCGCGGTTGCTATAAGCAGCCTGCGAATACAGAATCTGGATTTCCTTAGCCGCCATTACGGCATGATGATGAGGGTTGAGAGCAAACGGCAAATCGCCTGTAAGCTACAGCCGCTATTGTCTCAGGGAGAGCGGATTTTTCAGCTTCCCGGCAGCGAGCTATTGCTGGTGCTAAACGGCCCTGAACCTGAGGCGCGTTTAAATCATATCGTTTCCACGCTTAACCATAAGAAGTTCAGCTGGAACAACCAGACGTTGGATCTCGAGTTTGGCGCATCGTGGGGAGGCTATAGCGGTACCGAATCGGATATTCACCCGATGCTTGGTCAGCTTAGCTGGCTATCGGAGCAGGCCGGCGCGGCTCGTCGCGTGTTAGCGCTTGACGCCGCTCAGGAACAGATTTCCGATCAAACAAGCGAACAGGTCCGGCTGCTGGCGCAGATTAAGCAGGCGCTTAACGAGCGCGGTCTGGTACTGTATGCCCAGCCCATCCGCGATGCCGCAGGAAAGGGATACTACGAAGTTCTTTGCCGTATGCGCTGCGGTAATAACATCATTACGCCCGATAAGTTTATTCCGCCGATCGCGCAGTTTAATCTGAGCCAGCGCTTTGATATGCAGGTACTGGAAACGCTGTTCAGCTCGCTCAGGCACCATCAAGGGCAGCACTTCTCCGTGAATCTGCTGCCCTATACGCTGATGCAAAAGGATAGCGCGACGCAAATTATCTCGCTTTTTAAACGCTATAACCTGTCGGCGGAGGCGATAACGATTGAAGTCACCGAAGAGCAGGCGTTTTCCGATGTGGAAACCAGTATGTATAACATACAGCAGCTGCGAGAATTCGGCTGCGCTATCGCTATCGATGATTTTGGCACCGGCTACGCTAACTATGAGCGGCTGAAAAGCCTGCAGGCCGATATTTTAAAAATTGACGGTTGCTTCGTGCGGGATATCGAAACCGATCCGCTGGACGCCATTATGGTCAAATCGATTATCGAAATGGCTAAGGTTAAAAAGATGAAGGTGGTGGCGGAATACGTTGAAACGCCGGAGCAGCGGGAAAAACTTCTTCAGCTAGGGGTCGATTACCTCCAGGGGTATCTGGTAGGTAAACCGCAGCCGCTGAGCGAGCTGCGGACGTAAAAAAGCCGGGACTTGCCCGGCTTTCTCTCTAGCGAAGAGGGATTACAGTACCAGCGCGGCGATAGACGCAGAAAGCACGCTCACCAGAGTGGAACCGTAAACCAGCTTCAGGCCGAAGCGAGAAACCACGTTACCTTGCTCTTCGTTCAGGCCTTTAATTGCGCCAGCGATAATGCCGATAGATGAGAAGTTAGCGAAGGAGACCAGGAAGATAGAGATGATACCTTCCGCACGCGGTGAGAGCGTGGCGGCCACTTTCTGCAGATCCATCATGGCGACGAATTCGTTAGAAACCAGCTTGGTTGCCATAATACTACCTACCTGCAGCGCTTCGCCTGCCGGTACGCCCATGATCCACGCCACCGGATAGAAGATATAGCCGAGGATCCCCTGGAAGGAGATGCTATAGCCAAACCAGCCGGTAACGGTGGCGAACAGGGCGTTCAGCGCGGAGATCAGGGCAATAAAGCCAATCAGCATGGCGGCCACGATAATCGCCACCTTAAAGCCCGCCAGGATATATTCACCCAGCATTTCGAAGAAGCTTTGGCCTTCATGCAGATTAGACATCTGCAGATTTTCTTCGCTTTCGTCAACGCGATACGGGTTAATCAGCGACAGAACGATAAAGGTACTGAACATGTTGAGTACCAGCGCCGCAACAACGTATTTCGGCTGCAGCATGGTCATGTACGCACCTACGATTGACATGGATACCGTAGACATCGCGGTCGCAGCCATGGTGTACATGCGGTTGCGGGACATTTTGCCAAGAATATCTTTATACGCGATGAAGTTTTCAGACTGACCCAGAATCAGCGAGCTGACTGCGTTAAAGGATTCCAGCTTGCCCATACCGTTGATTTTGGACAGTACGGTTCCGATCGCGCGAATGACGATAGGCAGAATACGAATATGCTGCAAAATACCAATCAGCGCGGAAATGAAGACGATAGGGCACAGAACTTTCAGGAAGAAGAAAGCCAGGCCTTTGTCGTTCATGTTGCCGAAGACAAAGTTTGTCCCTTCATTGGCAAAGCCGAGGAGTTTTTCGAACATCTCGGAGAAGCCCTTCACAAAACCCAGACCAATGTCAGAGTTCAGGAAGAACCAGGCCAGCAGCACTTCAATGACAAGCAGCTGAATGACATAACGAATACGAATCTGCTTACGGTTGTGGCTGACCAACAGGGCCAGAATAGCCACCACTACGATCGCGAGAATAAAGTGCAAGACGCGGTCCATATTTGCTCCAAATATGAGGCAGGTTAAATTTCTGTGCACATTCTATGTAACAAGCGCAAAGAAAACGAGAGCCAGCACACACTATTGCAAGGATATGTGACTAATGGCAAAAATAGTGATCAACCATGCATTTTTGTTATGTTACGTAAAAGTTTTAAAAGTTGCGCTGTTGTACTATTCTGATGACTGATTAAGAGAATTTATCAGTTCCCCGGTTTTAAGTTACTGACCTGCTATCGTTCCCCCCTATCACAGCAATCATTATCATCGCTCCAAATGAACTTGATAATCATTCGCATTTTGATAGCATGAAACATAGCAAAGGCTATATTTCCAGAGGCAGAAAATGACAAACAGTCGCGTTGAGAATAGCAGCGGTCGCGCAGCGCGCAAGATTAAGCTCGCCCTGATGGGGCCTGCGTTCATTGCTGCCATTGGCTATATCGATCCGGGTAATTTCGCCACTAACATCCAGGCCGGTGCCAGCTTTGGCTACCAACTGCTATGGGTGGTCGTGTGGGCAAACCTGATGGCGATGCTGATTCAGGTGATGTCGGCGAAGCTGGGTATTGCTACCGGTAAAAATCTGGCAGAGCAAATTCGCGACCACTACCCGCGTCCGGTGGTGTGGTTTTACTGGGTGCAGGCGGAAATTATCGCTATGGCGACCGACCTTGCAGAGTTTATTGGCGCAGCCATTGGATTTAAGCTGGTGCTCGGCGTGTCATTGCTGCAGGGCGCGGTATTGACGGGGATCGCGACGTTCCTGATCCTGATGCTACAGCGCCGCGGACAAAAACCGCTGGAAAAAGTCATCGGCGGACTGCTGCTGTTTGTTGCGGCGGCTTATGTCGTTGAACTTATCTTCTCCCAGCCGGCGCTGGCGCCGCTGGCGAAAGGCATGCTCGTACCGTCTCTGCCAACCAGCGAAGCGGTATTCCTTGCCGCCGGGGTATTGGGGGCGACCATCATGCCGCATGTTATCTATTTACACTCATCGCTCACTCAGCACCTGCACGGGGGGACGCGCAAAGAGCGCTATAACGCCACGCGCTGGGATGTTGCCATCGCTATGACCATCGCAGGTTTTGTTAACCTGGCCATGATGGCGACCGCCGCCGCGGCCTTCCATTTCAATGGTCACACCGGCGTTGCCGATCTCGATCAGGCCTATCTGACGCTGGAGCCGTTGTTGAGCCACGCGGCAGCCACCATCTTTGGGCTGAGCCTGGTCGCCGCCGGTTTATCCTCCACGGTTGTAGGCACCCTGGCGGGGCAGGTCGTAATGCAGGGTTTTATTCGCTTTCATATCCCGCTGTGGTTTCGCCGGGCCATTACCATGCTGCCTTCATTCATTGTGATTTTGATGGGGCTTGATCCGACGCGTATTCTGGTGATGAGCCAGGTCTTGCTGAGCTTCGGTATCGCCCTGGCGCTGGTGCCGCTGCTCATCTTTACCAGCAATGCGCGGCTGATGGGGGATCTGGTTAATTCCCGGTGGGTGAAAGTGCTGGGGTGGGCGATTGTCGCGGTGGTTGTGGTGCTCAACGGCTGGCTGATTGTTGGAACGCTGGTCGGTTAAGCAGGTAATTAAAAAAGGGAGCCGGATGGCTCCCTTTTGCGATTAATGATGCCCGTGACCATGGCCGCGGCCGCCATGGCCTCGTCCCCAGCCGCCGCGTCGGTCGTCGCGATCTTTCCAGCCTTCGCGATAGCCGCGTTCGTAGGCTTTACCTTTATCCCAGCCGCGATGCCAGCCGTTATCGTGACGACGCCAGCGGTTATCGCGCCATTCATAGTGTTTACGCCAGTAATCACGGTCGCGCCAGCCGCCACCGTCCCAGTAGTTACCATAATTGTCGCGATCGCCAATTTGTAATTTTATTGATGGCAACAGGGTGATTTCACCAGCGTTAGCGACCAATGGCGCTGAAGCCAGAAGCACTGCAGCCAAAATCAGTGACCTGAACATACTCTTCTCCTTCACGATCGGGGCCGTTGTCGGCCTGTTAACCCGATATTACGGGGCAGTAAAGCCCCGTCGCATCGGAGGAACTCCTAAATCGCCAGTGAGAGCACTTTTTGCTAAAGTAAAAATGAATTTACACCGCAAGGATTGCGTCAATCGTTGCCTGTTCTTCGGCGGTGAAACGGCGGTTTTCCAGCATGCCAATCGCATCGTCGAGCTGCGTGGTTTTGCTGGCACCAATCAATACCGAAGTCACTTTCTCGTCGCGCAGCACCCAGGCCAGGGCCATCTGCGAGAGCTTCTGCCCGCGGGCTTCGGCCACTGCGTCAAGTTGACGAATCTTTTCCAGTTTGCTTTCGGTAAGCTGATCCGGTTGCAGGAATTGACTGCCGCTGGCGGCGCGGGAATCCGCCGGAATGCCGTGCAGATAACGGTTAGTTAACTGGCCGCCGGCAAGCGGTGAAAACGCTATACTTCCCACCCCTGCGCTCTGCAGGAAATCGAGTAAACCCTCCTCGACCCAGCGTTCGAACATGGAATATTTAGGCTGATGAATCAGACACGGTGTGCCCAGCTCGTTAAGAATATTGACGGCTTCCCGGGCCTGTTCGAGAGGATAATTCGATAATCCAACGTACAGGGCCTTCCCCTGGCGGACGAGATGGTCCAGCGCGCGCATGGTTTCCTGCAGCGGCGTTTCAGGATCGGGACGGTGGTGGTAGAAAATATCGACATAGTCGAGGCCCATTCGTTTAAGGCTTTGGTCGAGGCTGGCAATCAGATATTTGCGTGAGCCCCAGTCGCCATAGGGGCCGTCCCACATGGTGTAACCGGCTTTACTGGAGATAATCAGTTCATCGCGATAGGGCAAGAAGTCCTCTTTCAGGATGCGACCAAAATTGCTCTCCGCGGAACCCGGCGGTGGCCCGTAGTTGTTGGCCAGGTCGAAATGGGTGATGCCGAGATCGAATGCGTGACGCAGAAGCTGACGGCTGGTTTCCACCCGCGTTTCGTCGCCGAAATTATGCCAAAACCCAAGAGAAATTGCCGGTAGCTTTAGCCCGCTATGACCGCAACGGCGGTATTCCATCGTTTGATATCGCGTGGTGTTTGCCTGGTAAACCATACTTCCTCCGCACTTAAAACAGGGTTGTGTATACGTTTACACTAAAGAATGTTTGCCGGCGAGTATACTCCCGGAACGCGTAAATTTTGCTTTCCACCGTCTTTGTTGAGTGCAATCTGGACAGCGCAACTGCTTATTCAATACTCAACTTACCTGCACGAGAGGAGAGTAAGGATATGCAACCGACTTATACCATTGGCGATTATCTGCTGGATCGTCTCGTAGATTGCGGCATAGACCGCTTGTTTGGCGTACCTGGTGATTACAATTTACAGTTTCTCGATAGCGTTATTGCGCAGCAGAATTTAGGGTGGGTAGGTTGCGCTAACGAGCTCAACGCGGCCTACGCCGCTGATGGCTATGCGCGTATCAAAGGCGCAGGCGCGCTGTTGACCACCTACGGCGTCGGCGAACTGAGCGCGCTTAACGGTATTGCCGGCAGCTACGCCGAACATGTTCCGGTTCTGCATATTGTCGGCGCCCCCTCAACCGGCGCGCAGCAGCGCGGCGAGCTGCTGCACCATACGCTGGGCGACGGTGATTTCAGCCACTTCTCGCGCATGAGCGAGCAGATTACCTGTTCTCAGGCGGTACTGGCGGCGGGAAATGCCTGCCATGAAATTGACCGCGTACTCAGCGAGATGCTCACCCATCATCGCCCCGGTTATTTGATGCTGCCTGCCGATGTGGCGAAGGCAAAAGCGACACCCCCTGCACATCCTTTGCTTATTCCGAATCTGCCTGCCGATGAGAACCAGCTGGCGGGATTCCGAGAGCACGCGGAGCGGATGCTCAGAAGTCGTCGTCGCGTATCGCTGCTGGCTGATTTTCTTGCTCAGCGCTATGGGCTACAAAATGTTCTCAGAAAATGGGTCGCCAGCGTGCCCGTCTCCTGCGCCACGATGTTAATGGGCAAAGGGCTTTTTGATGAGCAACAAAGCGGTTTTGTTGGCACTTACAGCGGGATTGCGAGCGCAGAGGAAACCCGCGAGGCCATTGAAAACGCTGACACCATTATTTGTATCGGCACCCGTTTTACCGACACCATTACCGCGGGCTTTACCCAGCATCTGCCGCAGGAAAAAACGATTGAAATCCAGCCGTTTGCCGTTCGGGTAGGCGACCATTGGTTCAGCCGGGTTCCGATGGATAAGGCGCTCGAAATAGTCATTGAGCTCTCCGCAAGTCTGGCGGGGGAATGGGTGCCGCCGAATATTCAGGCGCCCGGGGTGAGCGGCGCGCCTGAAGGAAGCCTGACGCAGAAAAACTTCTGGAGTACGGTGCAGGAACAGCTCCGCCCGGGAGACATTATTCTTGCCGATCAGGGAACCGCGGCTTTTGGCGCCGCCGCGCTTAAGCTGCCCACTGACGCAACGCTGATTGTCCAGCCGCTATGGGGATCGATAGGTTTCACCCTTCCGGCAGCCTACGGGGCGCAAATAGCAGCGGCGGACAGAAGGGTCGTGCTGATTGTCGGCGATGGCGCAGCGCAGTTAACTATTCAGGAACTGGGATCGATGCTCAGGGATAAGCAACGTCCGCTGATTCTGTTGCTCAATAACGAAGGCTATACGGTGGAGCGCGCGATTCACGGCCCCGAGCAGCGGTATAACGATATTGCGCTCTGGGACTGGAATCGTCTGCCTGATGCTTTTGCTCCCGATGTCCCGTCCCGATGCTGGCGCGTGACTCGCACGCATGAGCTGAGAGAAGCGATGAACAGCAGCGTCGCCTCAGACAGACTGACGCTGGTAGAGGTGATGCTGCCCAAAATGGATATCCCCGACTTTCTGCGCACGGTCACTCAGGCGCTGGAAGAGAGGAACAGTCGCGTTTAATCGCTATGCTTTCTGGCAATCATCAACGGCTTTCCGGCCAGCAGCAGCCAGGCCGGAAGCATAACAATGCACAGTAGCGGCAGTAGCGTGGTATCCGACACGACCACTGCCGCCATAAACAGGCTCAGCCAGCCATCACGCGTCACTACCAGCGTCAGGCCGAGGATAGCGCAGGAAACCGTGATGGCTGCCGGCACGGCGGGAACGTGTGCATGCAGCATCAGACCGAGCGCGACGCCGACGAACACGGCAGGAAAAATACGCCCGCCGCGAAAACCGCAGGCGGCGGCAAGTATCAGCGCCGCAAGCTTGATCACGGCAATAAGCAGGTAATCATTGGCGCCAAGCGTCAGGCTTACCGGCAACTGCTGCATCTCATCAAGGCCTTTAAATAGCGTGATATGCCCGCCGATGACGCCCAGAATCCCTAATAAAAACCCGCCGACGCCCAGCGTAAGCACAGGATTTTTCAGACGATGCATCAGCGTGTGTAGACGCGGCAGGCACCAGACGGCGACCATGCCAACGGCAATCGCGATAAGCGTCACGATGGCGCCGCTAATAATGTCGACGAAGCGCAGCTCCGACAGATAAGGCAGCGGTAGCGAAAAATGGGGGTGAAAAAACAGGCTGGTGGTCAGGGAACCCGCTGCCGCCGCAAGCAGCGGAGCAAATAGCTTGTCCCACAGGGGAACATCGTTGCTGCCGTTCAGCGTTTGCGAAAATATCAACGCCGCCGCGACCGGAGTGCCGAATAGCGCGCCGATGGTGCCGGAGGCGGCGAGAATCGTCCAGTCCAGAGGGGTAATGCGTGGAAACAGGCGACTGCCCACCGCAGCCGCCAGGGCGATATTCACGACCATAATAGGATGTTCCGGCCCCAGGCTAACGCCGCCCGCCAGACCCACTATCAGCGCCGCAAGCAGACCCGGCAGCGCGCTGGTGCTGACCGGTGCGCCTATCAGCGACTCTGTTGCCGGGTCCGGTCCCGCGTGCCCGGGACTAAAGCGCACGATCAGCCCAACGGCGATGCCGGTTCCGGTAAGAATAGCTATCGTCCACAAAGGGCCATCGGCATTGATGCCTACGCTCGCAGGCAGGCTGGTCCACAGGATATTTTGCAAAACGGCGGCTATTTTCATCGCCACGATTAAAACCAGACTGCAAGCAATACCAATGACGACTGCGGGTATCGATAATAGGAGCATGGTTCTGGCGCGTGGGTGCAGCATGAAAAATATCCTTCTGAGTATCCTGGGCACTAATTTGCATGGACTCGTAAAGAGCGTCGACGCAAATGGTGCTGAAACGATAAAGTAATGATGCAACCTGAAAATTGTAAGCGCCAGGATGCTCAATTTTTCATGAATTTCAGTTCAATTGTGACGCAGATCGCTAAACCAGGGGCGCTTATGCGTTGGTCGTTGTTGTTAGCGCTTCATGAATTTAGAGTGTGCCAAAAGAATTATTTTGACTTTAGCGGAGCCGTAACGGAATGACAAAATTTGCTTTAGTAGGGGACGTAGGCGGAACGAATGCTCGTCTGGCGTTGTGCGATCTGGCAAGCGGGGAGATCTCCCGTGCAAAGACCTATTCCGGGCTCGATTATCCCAGTCTTGAAGCTGTTGTTCAGGTCTATCTGGAAGAGCATAACGTCAAGGTTGAGGACGGCTGTATAGCCATCGCCTGTCCCGTTACCGGCGATTGGGTGGCGATGACCAACCACACCTGGGCATTTTCTATCGCCGAGATGAAAAAAAATCTGGGGTTCTCGCATCTGGAAATCATTAATGATTTCACGGCGGTGTCGATGGCGATCCCGATGTTGAAAGCCGAACATCTGATTCAGTTTGGCGGCGCGAAGCCGATTGAAGGCAAGCCGATAGCCGTCTATGGCGCAGGTACCGGGTTGGGCGTTGCTCATCTGGTTCATGTCGATAAGCGCTGGGTGAGCCTGCCGGGAGAGGGCGGGCACGTGGATTTTGCGCCTAACAGCGAAGAGGAAGGCATTATTCTGGAAGAGCTGCGTACCGAGCTGGGTCACGTCTCCGCCGAGCGCGTACTTTCAGGGCCCGGACTGGTGAACCTTTATCATGCGATCGTTAAATCTGACGGGCGTCTGCCGGAAAATCTGCAGCCTAAGGATGTGACTGAACGTGCGCTGGCCGATACCTGCATCGATTGCCGTCGCGCGCTATCGCTATTTTGCGTCATTATGGGCCGTTTTGGCGGTAACCTGGCGCTGACGCTCGGTACTTTTGGCGGCGTGTATATCGCTGGCGGCATTGTGCCGCGCTTCCTCGATTTCTTTAAAGCTTCAGGTTTTCGCGGCGGTTTTGAAGATAAAGGTCGGTTTAAAGCCTTCGTGCAGGATATCCCGGTCTATCTGATCGTCCACGACAATCCGGGGCTACTGGGATCCGGAGCCCACCTGCGTCAGACTCTGGGACAGGTTCTTTAATCCTGACGTTAACCCGGATAAATCGCTTATCCGGGTAACTTTCCTACAGATGCATGAGCTGGCGAAACTCTTTGACCTTGCTGCGGCTGACCGGAACCTGGAACTCCAGATCGCGAAGCCGCAGAATATAGGTGTTGTTAAACCAGGGTTCGATTTCGCGAATTTTGTTCAGGTTGACGCAGTACGAGCGGTGACAGCGGAAAAAGTGCGCCGTCGGTAGCTTGTTGCAGAACTCCGTAATATTCATCGGCATCACAAATGACTCTCTTCGGGTATAAACAAAAGTCATCTTTTCATGCGCTTCCGCATAGTAAATATCGTGGATGCTGGTGACGATAATCCGCTCATCTTTAATCAGGTTAATGGTGTCATTTTCCCTGGCCGGATTAGGCATCGCACCGGCGCTCGGCTGCTGCTGTTGCTGCCAGGCGCTGGTCAGCTTTTGCAGCATATTGATGATGCGCGACTCCTGATAGGGCTTCAGGATGTAATCAAAGGCTTCCAGCTCAAAGGCTTCCACCGCATGTTCTTTCCACGCGGTAATAAATACGATAAAGGGCTTATGCGCGAACTGGCTGATATTTTGCGCCAGTAGTACGCCATCCAGCGAAGGAATATTGATGTCGAGAAAAATGGCGTCGACTTTGTTGTGTTGTAAAAACTTCAGTACGTCCAGCCCGTCGTCAAAGGTGCCGACAATCTCCATCTCGCTATGGGTGTTAATCAACCAGGTGAGCTCTTGCTGCGCGAGGAACTCATCTTCAACAATGATGACTTTCATTTTATCTCCGCTCATGACAGCAGCGACTCCCTGGCCGCCTGGGGCGCGTGCTGGTGAGGCACATAGAAGGCGATTTCGGTCCCTGGCGTCAGGCGTCGGATATGCAGGCCTTCGCCGTACAGCAGCTTGACCCGATGATGAACATTGAGCAGGCCAATTTTATTTCCCGGCATTTCGTTAGCCTCGACTCTCGCCACTACCGCAGGGTCAATACCGTTCCCCGTATCGCGAACGCTAATTCGTACCCGATTTCCGCACTCATTAATGCCGATGGTCACCACCCCTTTACCTTTACAAGGCTGAATCCCGTGGACAATCGCATTCTCCACCAGCGGCTGAATAAGCAGGCTGGGGATCATAAAGCTGACTTCATCATCAATATCATAAATCACCGTCAGCTTGTCGCCGAAGCGAGCCTGTTCAATGGCGATGTAATCCTTGATTTGATACAGCTCCCTTTTGATGTCTATTTGTTCATCATCTTTTAATTCAATGTTGTAGCGGAGATAGCGCGACAGATTAAAAATTAACTGGCGCGCGGTGTCCGGATTCATGCGAATCGACGACGAAATCGCGTTCAGGGCATTGAATAAAAAGTGGGGGTTAATTTTGCTTTGCAGTGCGCGCAGTTCGGCTTTATTAGCCATTTCACGAAGCTGCTCTGCGCGGGAGACCTCCAGCTGAGTCGAGATGATTTGCGACAGGCCAATCGCCATTTCCTGTAGCGATGAGGTTATGCGGTGAGCGTGGCAATAATAGATTTTTAACGTACCGGTGACGATGCCTTTTTCCCATAGCGGAATGACCAGCATAGAGTGTATTTCCGGCGTCCGATGAGCTTCGTCATTGTTTTTAATAATGATTTTTCCATAGCGAATCGCCTGTTGCGTTGTCGGGCTGATAAAGTCGTCGTTATCCCGGTAGTTGATTTCCCCGACGCCGACGTAGGCCATCACATGTTGAGTATTGGTAATGGCGACGGCATCGGCATTAATATCGCGGCGGATAATATCGCATACCTGACGCAGGGACTCGCTATTGACGTGGCGAAACAAGGGGAGCGTTTTGTTAGCGATGTCGAGCGCCAGTTTCGCCTGACGCGCGGCGCTGGCCTCCTTTTCCCCTTCAACGCTCTGCACCAGCAAAACGATAAAACCGATGCATACGCTGCCAAGGATCATCGGAATACCGATTTTTGACACGATATCTATCCCCAGCGAGAACGATGGAGCCCACGCCACCACGAGTATCATGGTTAAGGTTTCGCACAGCATCCCGGCGAGGATCCCCGCTTTCCAGCGCTGCGCTTTAGGGACTTTACGACTGATTAACCCGGAGAGTAGACCGGCGACAATGCTGGTGATAAAGCAGGGGATGGCGGTGACGCCATCAATATCGATTAGATAGCGATGTACGCCGGCAATGACGCCCACTATCGCGCCTACCCAGGGGCCGAAGAGGATCCCGCCGGACATGACTGCGATAATACGCACGTTGACCAGTGAACCTTCGACCGGTACGCCGGACCAGGTACTGAAAAGGGCAAACAGGGAGAAAATGGCGGTAATGGCCAGCAGCTCTTTTGGCGTGTGCGCGGATTTATGCAGAAGTTCACGAAACAGGCGCAGGCGAATG
Organism: Klebsiella sp. CN_Kp100; assembly: GCF_040065315.1. NCBI lineage: Bacteria > Pseudomonadati > Pseudomonadota > Gammaproteobacteria > Enterobacterales > Enterobacteriaceae > Klebsiella > Klebsiella sp. CN_Kp100. Next base: position 149,799 of record NZ_JBEAIJ010000037.1, on the reverse strand, counting down.
AGAAAAAAGAGACAAATCAGCATTAATGCCGCGCGGTCAAAAACCGCCAGCAGCATAGTAAATATTTCGTGCATGTGTGCGCCGTGTTAATCGCGAGAAAGCAATATGATAGAAAACCTCGTCGCAGAAGACCAGCCGAAGAGAGGAATGAGGAAAAGTCACACAAATAAAAGGGGATTAATGACGATGCGCTGAGTTTCAATAGCGTCTGCGCAGGCGGTGCTTTTTGCGTAAAGTTAAAGATATCAAAATGTTAAATTTAATGAAGAGTATGATATCCAGGATGCTTCTTTCTGCCGTATTTAGCTGAAATGATGCCCGTTTTCAGCGTGAAAAATTTTTTTTAATCCACCTCTCGACAAGAAGAAAATATTCGGGTTATTTTCTAAACGTGCTGCGGTTGCAGCCGCGTCGCTCGGACGGTCCGGGCGCTAACGTTAATCCGAGGAATCTATGGCTGAATTCAGTCCTGAACGCCGTTTTACGCGTATCGATCGTCTCCCCCCGTACGTTTTTAATATTACTGCCGAACTCAAAATGGCTGCGCGACGCCGCGGCGAAGATATTATTGACTTCAGCATGGGTAACCCCGATGGCGCGACGCCGCCGCATATCGTTGAAAAGCTATGTACCGTTGCCCAGCGCCCCGATACGCACGGTTATTCCACCTCTCGCGGCATCCCGCGACTGCGCCGGGCGATTTCTCGCTGGTATCAGGATCGCTATGACGTAGAGATCGATCCGGAATCAGAAGCGATTGTGACCATCGGTTCAAAGGAGGGGCTGGCGCATCTGATGCTGGCGACGCTTGACCATGGCGACACCGTGCTGGTGCCGAATCCCAGCTATCCAATTCATATTTACGGTGCGGTGATTGCCGGAGCTCAGGTTCGTTCAGTTCCCCTCGTTGAAGGCGTGGATTTTTTTAACGAGCTTGAGCGCGCTATTCGTGAGAGCTATCCGAAGCCGAAAATGATGATCCTCGGTTTTCCATCCAATCCGACAGCGCAGTGCGTTGAACTGGAGTTCTTCGAGAAAGTCGTCGCGCTGGCGAAGCGTTATGACGTACTTGTCGTGCACGATTTGGCCTACGCCGATATTGTGTATGACGGTTGGAAAGCGCCTTCTATTATGCAGGTTCCCGGCGCGCGCGATGTGGCCGTCGAATTCTTTACGCTCTCAAAAAGCTACAATATGGCAGGCTGGCGTATTGGCTTTATGGTGGGTAACAAAACGTTGGTTAATGCGCTGGCGCGCATTAAAAGCTACCACGATTACGGCACTTTCACTCCTCTGCAGGTTGCGGCTATTGCTGCGCTTGAAGGCGATCAGCAGTGCGTTCGCGACATCGCCGAACAGTACAAACGCCGCCGGGACGTGCTGGTGAAAGGGTTACATGAGGCGGGCTGGATGGTGGAGTGCCCGAAGGCCTCGATGTACGTATGGGCTAAGATCCCTGAGCAGTACGCGGCCATGGGGTCCCTGGAGTTTGCTAAAAAGCTGCTGCAGGATGCTAAAGTCTGCGTTTCACCCGGCATCGGTTTTGGTGATTACGGTGATACTCACGTACGCTTCGCTTTAATCGAAAACCGCGATCGTATCCGCCAGGCCGTACGCGGTATTAAATCAATGTTCCGCGCCGACGGGCTGCTTCCGGCAGCGGCTAAGTTAACCAGCGAAAGCAACGAATAAAAAAAGGAGCCGAGAGGCTCCTTTTTTTAACACCGTTAAAGCTAGATCATCAGGGCGAAAGTACCGGCCCAAACGATGACCATAAAAGAAATGCCCATTAAGAAATATTTCACGACTCATCACTCCGCGCTCTCGGCGAGACGCCTTACATGAATTTGCTCTTCATTGCCTGCTCAGTTATCGCTAACTAAAACGACACTTTTTTAGCCGGCGGTAGCTGTAAATTCTGAGCGTAAACGGCTCCAGATGGCGCTAATGTACGCCTAAAAAATGAGGGAAACAAGAGCCATTTTTTTATTAATTTTTAGTTACTTACGAGTGTCGTGATTCGGCGACACATTAATTTCATTCGGTATTAAATTTCATTCTGGCGACGGTCGTTAACAATGGTTTTTGTAGGGATATAGTTACTTGATTTTGGGCTTTTTTCTGCCTGAATACGGGATGGGGTAACCATCCCGTAAGAGGATTAGACGGGTTTAGCTAGTGGCTGAGTTCTGATGTTGCCACTCTTGCGGATAGCGTGCCGGGGCAAAACGCAATGTGAGGAGCATTAACGCCAGGACGCAGGCGGCGTGAAACATCCAGCCCGGAAGGAAATTGCCGTTTAAGCTCCGCAGCAGCCCTGAAAGCCAGGGGGAAATACCTGCAATAATAAAGCCCACTCCTTGCATAAAGGCCACCAGGCGACCCGCGATAGCGGGGTGCTTCGCGTGATCGAGCGCCAGTACCAGGCAGAGCGGAAACGCGCCGCCAAGTCCAATACCGCAGCAGATAGCCCAGGCAAGCGGTAGCTGCTGCGGTAGCCAGATAAAGCCGCAGAAGCCGATGAGCTGCAGCGCCAGCGCCAGCATCAGAAGCTTTCGCCGATCTTCATGCCTGGCCAGAACAGGCAGAAGTAGCGCTCCGCCAGTCTGGCCGACGGTCATTAACGCCAAAAGGGTACCGCTAAACTGCGCGCTATAGCCTGACTGCATATAGTAGGGTGGCAGCCAGGCGATCAAACTGGCGTAACCGCCGTTTATCAAACCAAAATAGAGGCTAAGTATCCACGCTCGACGATGGCGAAAAACAGAGAGCTGTATTGTCGATGGCGTCTGGACAGGTAACGTTCTGCTTAGCGGCCACCAGCAAAGGAGCGCTGTCGCTGCGGGTAGCGCCCACCACGCAAGCGCGTGATACCAGATAGCGCTGTGCTGCGCCAGCCACGGCGTAAATGCGGCTCCCAGACCGCCACCGCCCATCAGCGCCGCTGACCAGAGTCCCATCACCTGAGGCGTCCGACGATGAAACAGGCGTTTTATTACCGCAGGAATGAGCGCCTGGATAATACCAATGCCGATCCCGCCAAGAAGCGCGCTGCTGAGTAATAGCGCGCTCTGCGGCGCCAGTTCGCGAAGTAAAGCTCCGGCGGCGATGATTAACAGACTGAAGGCGATACTTTGACGTTCGCTGAATCGGCTGTTAATCCAGCCGCCGGCAAGCGCCAGCAGACCCATCGCGATCACCGGGAGCGCAGTGAGCAGGGAGGCAAGCGTGAAGCTCATACCACTTGCCTGCTGTATCTGGGGAAGGAGCGGGCCTGGCGATGTCAGCAGCGGACGCATATTCATTCCGATAAGCACCAACACCAGCAGCATGGCGCCGTTACGTTGCGTCTGATTCATTGCCGGGTGACCGTGGCGTGTTGAGCGCTGAAGTAAGGATGGGGGGAATTCATTGCGATCTCCTGGGGCTATCAGTCAAAAGGCGCAGGGAGAGTACGCCTGTTGTTTGATAAGTTAAAATACTTATTTATGATTGAGTTCATTTGAATTGCTTATGAGTGAATTCATGTTGCTGCGACATCTCAATTACTTCATTGCCGTTGCTGAACAAGGTAGTTTTACACGGGCCGCAGCGATACTGCATATTTCGCAGCCGGCTTTATCGCAACAGATTCGCCAGCTGGAGGAGTCTCTGGGCGTACGGCTTTTTGATCGCAGCGGGCGTCATACTTGTCTGACGGATGCCGGGAAGGTGTGGTTGACGTACGCGCACAGGGCGCGGCAGGAGCTCGCTGAGGGGCAGCGTGCGCTTCATGATGTGGAGGACCTGCAGCGCGGTTCGCTACGTATTGCGATGATGCCTACCTTTACGACTTACTTTGTGGGGCCGCTGGTGGCTTCGTTCTATCAACGTTACCCAAATATTACGCTGGATTTGCAAGAGATGACCCAGGAGCGAATGGAGACCATGTTGCTCAATGATGAGCTCGAAATCGGCATTGCTTTTGAAGGCAACGATGCGCGAGATATTGTTTATCAGCCGCTGCTTTCGGAAACCCTGGCGCTGGTGGTAGGCCGGCGTCACCCTCTGGCGACGGCCGAACGCGTCAAGCTGGCTGCGCTCAGTCAGGAATCTCTGATTCTGCTCAGTCGCGCTTTCGCGACTCGCCAGCAAATCGAACGTTACTGCCGGCAGCGTGATATTCAACCGAAAGTTCAGATGGAGGCTAACTCGATTAGCGCTCTCCTGGCCGTGGTAGAACGCACATCGCTGGCAACCCTGCTTCCGGCGTCCATTATTCTGGCGCGTGACGATCTCACTGCCATTGAACTCACCCCACCGTTACTCGCGAGAACCGCATGTCTGCTACAGCGAAAGGGCGCCTGGCAAAGCGCCGCGGCCCGCGAATTTATACTGATGGCGCATCGGGCTGCGATGAAGATCAGTGAAGGTCTTACAGATACTGAATAAGCGAGCTTTGTTGTTATGTTGATTTATGTTTATATGAAATGACTTATTAGCAGACTGGTAATTCATAAAGTATGGTCTTATTATGAAGTCAGGTTCATATCTGAAATTATATTGAAGGCCATTTGACGTTTAAAACTGAGGTATGCGCCACCGCTTCATGGCGCCAGAAAGGGTTTTTATTCTAATGTTTAAATTCACGGTTAGTCATTTGAGCGTGTATTCTGATGCCGGGAGATTAATGCTGCCGTAGCTGGAGACCACGCCTTCTGCCCTTAGTCTATCCATTGCGATATTGAATATTTTATTTTTATTGTTTTCCGTTGCGTTTAGAATATTATCACCAAAGTGTGGGTTGGCTTGAATGATGTGATTGATGAATTCAATGAGCAGTTTATTTTGAAGAATAATTGAGGGATTATGCACCTCTTTATCCTCAATTATATTTAGCGGTTTTTCTGCAAATTCCAGAGGGCGGCTGCTGATGGTATGCTCATAAATTTTCTCAATCGCCTGATTAGTGATGTAAAGCTTATTCATCGTGATGGTTGGCTTCTCATCCTCATCGGGGGTGAAGTGACAGAAGAGGACGTTTCTTGCCGGTGAAATTATGCTGATCCGCTGTTCAGTAATGATGCTATCGGGGTTTTCTAGTACTTCCGTTAAATTCCTCGTGTGGCTGTACCACAGGCCAGATACGGAAACCCGGAGTTTTAACTGGGTAACAGGCGTTCCATATTGGGCATCCAGGTTCGGTTCACTTTCATTGAATCTAAAAATTTTGTTTATTTTGGAGTGAGGGGACCACGATCTTTCGCTTCTGCTCAATTCATCAATATTTGATGTGTTAAAAAAATAGGGTTTGTTGCCGCCCTGCTGATGGCGGATAGCACTCTTTAACGTTCCGTTGGTTCTGCCTAATTTGATACAAAGGCTTATTGCACCAATATCATGCCAATGAAGCAGATCTTCTAATTCACAATTTAATAATTTTTGAGCGCGAGAGATTGAACAATATTCCAGTGGCGGAAGGTTGTTGAGTTTCCATATGTTCCGTTCTTTTCTTTCCATGGTCATTATTATCTTATGAAAAATAGGTTGGCTTTTGAGTTTCTTAAGCTGAATTTTGTCTACGTATTGATGATTGTATGATGTTTAATTCATGCTAAATAATTTATCAGAGATGATGTTGTATATCAATTGTTGAATCGGGTCAGACCGTTATCTGTCGTGCAGTCTATCACTTTTTCTGCAGTAATTAAATATATCGCTAATAGAAAATTATAATTGATAGCTATTATTACAGGGAATGATCTGCATTTAATTATTTATGTAGTGAATTAAATCCGGAGGTGTATACGACGTTAATGACAATACGGGATCGTGTGCTTTAGCTGGAGGTGGGAGTTCTCAGAACGTAAACTGTTCGATAAACGCCGGTTAACGAGCGTAGCTGGAAGGTTGAACAGCGGGCTGCCATCGCTTGCATCAGGCCTGCAACACGAAAATATCTCTAAAGGTGGCGGGGTGTCAGGCAGGGATTTCCCGATGTAACAAGGCAGATTGTCCCCTGCAGGAATCGAACCTGCAACTAGCCCTTAGGAGGGGCTCGTTATATCCATTTAACTAAGGGGACATGGCGCCGGGATTATAGCGTTATTTTCGGCGCACGTTAAGCTTGCGCGGCCCAACTGCTTAATCTATAGCCATTTAGCGCTTTTTTCTCTCTTCAGCCGCACGGGCGTTCTTCTCGTGGCTCATATCATTACGGATCTGAGCATGGCTTAATAACGCGAAAATAAAGGTCCCACCGCAGATGTTTCCGGCAAGGGTCGGGAGCGCGAACGGCCAGATGAATTCCTGCCACGGCAGCGTGCCGTTGAACACCAGGTAGAAAATCTCGACGCTGCCCACCACAATATGCGTAGTGTCCGCCAGGGCGATAAGCCAGGTCATCAGGATGATGACGATAATTTTCGCGGAGCCTGCGGCGGGAAACATCCACACCATGGTTGCGACCAGCCAACCGGAGATAATCGCATTGGCAAACATCTCCAGCGGAGGGTTTTGCATCACCTTCAGGCTGATTTTAAGAAAGGCTTCGCGAGTCGGTTCATCGAACACGGGCATGACATCGAACGCCCATGCTGCGATAGCGGTTCCAATTAAGTTACCCGCCAGTACAACACCCCATAAACGTAACAGCAGGCCGATATTGCTGAGCGTGGGTTTATGCATAATCGGCAGGACGGCGGTGACGGTATTCTCGGTGAACAGCTGTTGCCGAGCGAGAATGACGATAACAAAGCCAAAGGTGTAGCCGAGATTTTCCAGCAAAAAACCGCCGGGCAGCTCGCTGAGATGGACATGGAATATGCCTTTGGCAACCAGCGAAGCCCCCATTGAGAGTCCTGCTGCAATCGCTGACCAGAGGAGCGCCATGGCATCGCGCTCAAGCTCTTTCTCTCCTTCCTGGCGAATCACTTCATGCGTAGCCATCGCCTGTGAAGGCAGGCGTTCTTCATCCACCTCAATTTCTTCACCATTCTGTTTTTCTTCACTTTCAACCTCAACATCTTCACTATCATGGTGAGTTTGCGGCTTCATAACTTTTCCTCAACGGCTGGTCTTTATTATAATCGTAGAGCGGTTTCGGTTATTTGGAGTGGATAAGCTCCTAAATTCTTTGTAATGACAAGATTAGCAATACGGAAATTGCAAAATGTGTATAGAATCGGGGGCATCAACAACAATGCCAAAAAAGGCTATGCTGAAAGCAGGCACATGCTTACGGGCGATATCTTAATGGAGGCGGCTGTCCTCGGATAACCCCCAGCGATAGCTAAAATTAACAGGGAGATACCTATGAATTTTCGCCTGTCGGCGCTTGCGCTTGGCGCCACATTGCTGGTGGGGTGCGCCAGTTCTGGTTCTGGCGATCTACCGCAGGGGCGTTCAGATCCGCTTGAAGGTTTTAACCGAACCATGTTCAACTTCAACTACAATGTTGTCGATCCTTATGTTCTTCGGCCTGTTGCCGTGGCGTGGCGAGATTATGTTCCGCAGCCGGCGCGTAATGGTCTGAGCAATTTTACCAGCAACCTTGAAGAACCTGCGGTAATGGTGAACTCCTTCCTGAAGGGCGATCCCTATAAAGGTATGGTGCACTTTACGCGTTTCTTCCTGAACACACTCCTCGGGATGGGTGGGCTGGTTGATGTAGCGGGAATGGCGAATCCAAAACTGCAGCGCGTTGAGCCTGCTCGCTTCGGTAGCACCCTGGGTCACTATGGTGTGGGATACGGCCCCTATGTGCAGTTGCCTTTCTACGGCAGCTTTACGCTGCGTGATGAAGGCGGTGATATGGCTGATGACTTGTATCCGGTTCTTTCCTGGCTGACATGGCCGATGTCTATTGGTAAATGGATGGTAGAGGGAGTCGAAACCCGCGCGCAGCTGCTGGATTCCGATGGCTTGCTCCGTCAGTCCTCCGATCCGTATATCCTGATGCGTGAAGCTTACTTCCAGCGTCATGATTTTATCGCCAACGGCGGTAAACTTTCTCCGAATGAGAACCCCAACGCTCAGGCGATTGAAGGCGATCTCAAAGATATCGATTCACAGTAACCGTCGGGTTGAAAGTAAAAAGGGTGAACATGATGTTCACCCTTTTTTGTTGCTGCTGTTGATTAGAAACGGTAGTTAAAGTTTGCGCCGTACAGCCAGGCTTTACCTTCTGATTTAAAGGTATACGGCCCTTCTGTAAATTCGACGTGCTGACCGTGCATATAGGACACACCGACGTCGACGGAAGCATCTTTATTAAAGGCGTAAGTCGTACCGGCGCTGAGCCACAGGCGATCCTGATCCGGGATAGAGATAGAACGATTGGAAGCCGGAACCGGGCTATCATCAAAGGCGATACCGGTACGGAAGGTCCAGTTATCGTCATGGTAATAGGTGGTACCCAGAGCGATACGATAGGAATCTTTAAAACCTTCATCTTTATAGAACAGCGTTTCGCCGCCGCTGGTTTTGGTGGCTTTCAGCTCCTGGAACTGGCTCCAGCTGGTATAAGCCAGGCTGTAGTGAACGGCCCATTTTGGCGCTACGCGGTTATAACCTGAGATTTCCCACATTTCGGGCAGATTCAACGTCAGAGAACCGCCGATTGTCGAACCACCTGTGCCGTAAGGCAGTCCCAGACCGAGGGCAGAGTTAATAGGGTTGAGGGATGACGGCAGACTGCTCTTATAATCTCCGTCAAAATCAACTTTGACCTCAGAGCGGTAGGTTAAGCCGTAGCGGTTGTTTTTATCGACTTCATATAAAATGCCCGCATTCCAGCCGAAGCCCCACTCATCACCCTTCAGACGAGCGATTTGCGTATCGCGGCTGATACCGCCAGCCTGTTGACCAATTGCCGCGGCCTGGGCCGGAGAGAGTTTGCCGGCTTTCACCATTCCCGGTAGCTGCGCGCCGATAATATCCGGTAAATCGCCCGCGTAGCGCTCTAGTTTAGCTCTGGCATAGACGGCGTCAAAGCCTAAACCAAAGCTCCAGTGATCGTTGAGACGATAGGCGCCGCTCAGATTGAGGTTGAGGGTTTCGAGGTCGGTTGTACCGCCCATTGAGCCCGCGGCAAAATCATTGTTGAACTCGGTGGCTAAACCATAGTTAGACGTCAGAGAAGCCCCCCAGCCAAACTGGTCGTTAATCGGCGCCACAAAGTGCAGATTGGGTACCCATGCGGTTGGCGCGATATTGTCCTGGCTGGCGTCATTACCGATAACTGAACTGCCGGTGACGTTGACATCAGGATCGACAAAAATAGCGCCGCCCGAGAAAGTCGGACGGTCGAACATCATAATCAATGCCGGGTTACGGCTGACGTTTCCAGCATCGTCAGCAATAGCTCCTTCACCTGAATAGGCGCGACCAAGGCCCGATGAAGAGAATTCGTTTAACTGAAAGCCTGCCGACCAGGCCTGGCTTGAAACAAGTGCTACAGCCACTGCAAGGGCAGATTGGGTAAGGCGGGTTTTCTGGCTCATGCCCATAACCTCATAGAGTTATTTTTATTTAAACAATGTTACATGCTGTAACAGGAGCGCGAAGTGTAGGGTCTGCTTTACGACAGAGAAATCAGACCAGTGCGCTGAGTATAGGTCTGACCAGATGACATGTTGCAAGTTTGTTTATAAGTTTTTTCAATTGTGATCTAAGAAACGCGATCCAGTTGGCAAATTTGCCGGGGTACCCGCAATCCAAAGCAGGCACTTTTTGTTTTGGATCATTTTTAAGTGTGATTTCGGTCACTTATCTCCTTTGTCGCCATTAACGACTGGAGGCAGGCATGCCCCGGGCGTAAAATAAGCACATTATTTGTCTGGCACCTTGAGTGCATATACAGAGGAAATCTACGATGAGTAAATGCAGTGCTGATGAAACCCCGGTTTGCTGCTGTATGGATGTTGGTACCATCATGGACAACACCGATTGCACCGCATCTTATAGCCGCGTGTTTGCGAACCGCGCCGAAGCGGAAGAAATGCTTGCCGCATTGAGTGAAAGAGCGCGTAATGTTGAATCGGAGCCGTGCAAAATCACCCCGACCTTTACTGAAGTTGATGGCGGCGTGAAGCTGGATATCGATTTCGTGTTCAGCTGCGAAGCTGAAACCCTGATTTTCCAGCTCGGCCTGCGTTAATCCCTTCCCAAACGCTCCTCCTCGCAGGGGCGTTATCTTTTCTAATCAATGTGTTTTGGCTCGCACTTTTTCTGTTCCCCGATTGGCTTAATGTAAAATATTAGTTAAAACTGTTATCAGGTCAGACCACTTTGTTTTATCGGTTAACAGGGGAGCGTTATGAGTCAGGCATTACCGCTAGTCACCCGTCAGGGCGATCGTATCGCCATCGTCAGCGGTTTACGTACGCCGTTTGCCCGGCAGGCGACGGCTTTCCACGGCGTTCCAGCCGTTGATTTAGGTAAGCTGGTGGTCGGCGAAATGCTGGCTCGCAGCAATATCCCCGCGGATATAATAGACCTGCTGGTATTTGGTCAGGTGGTACAGATGCCGGAAGCACCGAACATCGCGCGGGAAATTGTACTGGGTACCGGTATGAGCGTACATACTGATGCCTATAGCGTCAGTCGCGCCTGTGCGACCAGCTTTCAGGCGGTGGCCAACGTCGCGGAGAGCCTGATGGCGGGAACCATTCATGCAGGCATCGCCGGCGGGGCCGACTCCTCTTCCGTATTGCCCATTGGCGTGAGCAAAAAACTTGCCAGAACGCTTGTTGATGCCAACAAAGCCCGCACTTTGGGACAGCGCCTGAAGCTCTTTTCCCGGCTGCGTTTCCGCGATCTTCTCCCTGTGCCACCAGCTGTTGCCGAATATTCCACCGGTCTGCGGATGGGCGATACCGCTGAGCAGATGGCGAAAACGTGGGGTATCACGCGTGAGCGGCAGGATGCGCTGGCGCTTCGTTCGCACCAGCTTGCGGCGAGGGCCTGGGAGGAAGGGAAATTAACGGCAGAAGTCATGACTGCCTACACGCCGCCGTTCCTTGAACCTCTGGAACAGGATAACAACATCCGTAAGAATTCAACGCTGGCAGATTACCAAAAGTTACGTCCGGCCTTCGATCGCAAACACGGTAGCGTGACCGCCGCTAACAGTACGCCGTTAACCGATGGGGCGGCGGCGGTGATCCTGATGACCGAATCCCGGGCTAAAGCGCTTGGGTTAATACCGCTGGGCTACCTGCGCAGCTACGCTTTTACCGCGATTGATGTTCGTCAGGATATGCTGCTGGGTCCGGCGTGGTCGACGCCGCTGGCGCTGGAAAGAGCCGGGCTGACGCTGGCCGATTTAACCCTGATTGATATGCATGAAGCCTTTGCTGCGCAAACGCTGGCGAATTTGCAATGCATGGCCAGCGATCGATTTGCCCGTGAGGTGCTTGGCCGCTCTCAGGCTATCGGCGAAGTCGATGAGAGCAAATTCAACGTGCTTGGCGGTTCGATTGCCTACGGCCATCCCTTTGCCGCCACCGGCGCGCGAATGATTACCCAAACGCTGCATGAACTGCGGCGTCGCGGCGGAGGGTTTGGGCTGGTTACCGCCTGCGCGGCGGGTGGGTTGGGTTCAGCTATGGTTCTGGAGGCCGAATGATGGAAACCGTGTCGGCATTTACGCTTGAGGTTCGCCCGGACAATATCGCTGTCATCACCATTGACGCGCCAGGTGAAAAAATGAACACCCTGAAAGCTGAGTTCGCCAGCGAGGTGCGGGGAATTATCCGTCAGCTCCGCGACAATAAAGAACTGCGCGGCGCGGTATTTATTTCCGCAAAAGCGGATAACTTTATCGCCGGGGCCGATATCAACATGATTGCCCGCTGTCATTCCGCTCAGGAAGCGGAGGCGCTGGCCCGTCAGGGGCAGCAAATCATGGCCGAGATCCACGGGCTCCCCATTCCAGTGATCGCCGCAATTCACGGCGCATGCCTGGGCGGAGGCCTGGAACTGGCGCTGGCCTGCCACGGGCGGGTATGCAGCGATGATAATAAAACCCGGCTTGGCCTGCCGGAAGTTCAGTTGGGCCTGCTGCCAGGTTCTGGCGGCACCCAGCGTTTACCGCGATTAATTGGCGTCAGCAGCGCGCTGGAGATGATCCTGACCGGCAAACAGCTTCGCCCGCGCCAGGCTCTGAAGGCGGGACTGGTCGATGAAGTGGTGCCACAGACCATCCTGCTACAAACCGCAGTTGAACGGGCTCTTAAAGGTCGTCCGGCAAGCCGTACCGTTCCGGCGCGCGAACGTATTCTCGCAGGACCTCTCGCCCGCAGCCTGCTGTTTCGTCTGGTAGCGAAAAAGACGCATCACAAAACCCAGGGCAACTACCCGGCAACTGAGCGCATTCTGCAGGTGATTGAGACCGGACTGGCGCAGGGCTGCAGCAGCGGATACGCAGAAGAAGCCCGCGCTTTTGGCGAGCTGGCGATGACGCCGCAATCGCAGGCGCTACGATCGATTTTTTTCGCCAGCACCGATCTAAAAAAAGACCGCGGTGCGGATGCGCAGCCCGTCGCGCTGCGTAGCGTGGGCATTCTTGGCGGAGGACTGATGGGGGGCGGCATCGCCTACGTCACCGCATGCAAAGGAGAATTGCCGGTCCGCATTAAGGACATTCAGCCGCGCGGGATAAATCATGCATTGAAATACAGTTGGGAGCTGCTCGATAAACAGGTGCGCCGCCGCTATCTGCGCGCCAGCGAGCGCGATCGCCAGATGGGGTTGATTACCGGTTCGCTGGATTACCAGGGCTTTGCTCATCGCGATGTGGTGATCGAAGCGGTATTTGAAGATCTGGCGCTCAAGCAGAAAATGGTCAGCGAAGTGGAACAACACTGCCACCCGGAGACGATCTTTGCCTCTAATACGTCGTCTTTACCGATCGCAGAGATCGCGGCGCAAGCGAGCAGACCGCAGCGGGTTATCGGCCTGCACTTTTTCAGCCCGGTAGAAAAAATGCCGCTGGTCGAAGTGATTCCACATCGTGGTACCGATCGGCAGACTATTGCCACGGTGGTAAAGCTGGCGAAGCTGCAGGGGAAAACGCCGATTGTCGTCGCGGATAAAGCCGGATTTTATGTTAACCGAATTCTCGCGCCCTATATTAATGAAGCCATGCGCCTGTTAATAGAAGGGGAGCCGATCGATCACATTGATAAGTCGTTGGTTCAATTTGGCTTTCCGGTAGGGCCAATTCAGCTTCTTGATGAAGTGGGGATCGATACCGGCACTAAAATTATTCCCGTTCTGGAGGCGGCATGGGGAGAGCGTTTTAGCCCGCCTGCAAACATCATTAGCACAATTCTGAATGACGATCGCAAAGGGAGAAAAAATAACCGGGGTTTCTATCTTTATGCGGCAAAAGGGCGTAAAAGCAAAAAACGGCCCGACCCGGCGATTTACAACCTGCTGGGTATCGCTTCTCCACAGGCGCGCTTGTCCGCGCAGCAGGTGGCGGAACGCTGCGTCATGATGATGCTCAACGAAGCGGCGCGCTGCTTCGATGAGCAGGTTATTCGCAACGCTCGCGATGGCGATATCGGCGCCGTGTTTGGCATTGGCTTTCCGCCGTTCCTTGGTGGCCCGTTCCGCTATATGGATAGATTGGGGGCGGGGGAAGTCGCAGCGATTTTGCAGCGTCTGGCTGCTCAATACGGCCCGCGTTTTACACCATGTGACACTTTGTTACACATGGCCGAGCAGGGGGCGGCCTTTTGGCCCGCTGATGAACGTACGACCTAAGTTGTGGTCAAAGAAGGTAAATCCGTTTGTGAATGGCGCAGTGCTTTGGCGATTTTGTAAGCGATAGTTGACTATACTTACGCCATTGAGGTAAAAAACAGCGTTTCATTCGTTGAATGGATCAGGCACAATGCCCGGCCACCGGGTCACCTGCGTATCGTCTACGTGGGTAAGACCGCGGTGCTTCTGGTTAACAAAAGCGGTGCAATATGCAAGTTTTTATCATGCGTCACGGCGACGCTGCCCTCGATGCAGCCAGTGACTCGGTTCGTCCATTAACCGTCTGCGGTTGCGATGAGTCTCGTCAGATGGCAACCTGGCTGAAAGGTCAAAAAGTGGATATTGAGCGAGTTCTTGTCAGTCCCTACCTGCGTGCAGAACAGACGCTGGAAATCGTTGGGGAGTGCATGAATCTGCCAAAAGATGTCGACGTGATGCCGGAACTCACGCCGTGCGGCGATGTTGGCATGGTCAGCGCTTATCTCCAGGCGCTGGCGAATGAAGGTGTGGCGACGGCGCTGGTCGTGTCCCACCTCCCTCTGGTGGGGTACCTCGTCTCAGAGCTGTGCCCGGGGGAAACTCCCCCGATGTTCACCACTTCGGCGATTGCCTGCGTTACGCTTGATGCCAGCGGCAAAGGCGAGTTCAACTGGCAAATGAGCCCCTGCAATTTGAAGATGGCGAAAGCTATCTGATTTCCTCCGGAGCCGACGTTTTACGGAAGCTCCGGCGGTTGCCACTCTTCTACTTCAATCAGTACCAGCAGTGCGGCGTCACCGCCGTACTCTTTTGGTGCCTGATGAAACGCCATGATATGCGGGTGCTGAGCCAGCCATAGCGGCGTTTGCTGTTTGAGAATATGCTTACCATGCCCGTGCATTACGCAGGCGCAAAATACGTGCTCGCGACGGCAGGCGGCAATCAACGCCCCCAGCTCCTGCTTGGCCTGCTGCTGGGTCAAACCGTGCAGATCGAGAAACAGCTCCGGCGAATAATCACCCCGACGCAGTTTTTTCAGCTCAAAGTGGCTGACGTCCGCACGCACATACTTCACCGATCCTTCGGTATTCAGCAACGGCTGAAACTCATCAGAAAAGTAGTGGCTGTTATCGGCCTGCTCCTGGAGCAGCCGCTTGGGCGGTACTTCAGCGATTTTTTTGCGCTGCGGACGGTGAACAATGGTGTCCTGCTTAATCTGACGAGTGCCGGTCATTAGCTGCCGGAACAATGCCTGATCCTCCTCGCTTAGCGTTGTTTTCTTTTTCATTACCTGGTCTCATTTTTTCTTTGCCGGTAGTTTACCCGACTCGCCACGCATCCAGGCAAGGAAAACCTCTTTTTCCCCCTCAGCGTGACGTAAGAATGCTGATTTATCCCCGTCTTCGTGGCAAACTAGCCGCCGAATTTATAGCAGAGCGTGCCCTGGGGGATAGCGTGGATAAAATTTTTGTTGATGAAGCCGTTAATGAGCTTCATACCATTCAGGACATGCTGCGTTGGGCGGTTAGTCGCTTCAGCGCTGCAAATATCTGGTACGGACACGGTACCGACAACCCGTGGGACGAAGCGGTGCAGCTGGTGATGCCGTCGCTGTATCTGCCGCTCGATATTCCGGAAGATATGCGCACCGCGCGCCTGACTTCCAGTGAGAAACACCGCATCGTTGAGCGCGTGATTCGCCGCATTAACGAACGCATTCCGGTCGCTTATCTGACCAACAAAGCCTGGTTCTGCGGACATGAGTTTTACGTCGATGAGCGCGTGCTGGTGCCGCGCTCGCCGATTGGCGAACTCATTAATAACCATTTTTCCGGCCTGATTGACCACTATCCGCAGCACATCCTCGATATGTGCACCGGCAGCGGCTGTATCGCTATCGCCTGCGCTTACGCTTTTCCGGAAGCGGAAGTCGATGCGGTCGATATTTCCCCTGATGCGCTGGCCGTTACCGAGCAGAACGTAGAAGACCATGGCTTAATTCACCACGTGACGCCAATTCGCTCCGATCTGTTCCGCGACCTGCCGAAGGTGCAATACGATCTGATCGTCACTAATCCGCCGTACGTCGATGAAGAAGATATGTCCGACCTGCCGGGTGAATATCGTCATGAACCGGTTCTCGGCCTGGCGTCCGGTAGCGATGGCCTGAAGCTAACTCGGCGGATCCTGGCCTGCGCGCCGGATTATCTCAGCGATGACGGTATCCTGATTTGTGAAGTCGGCAACAGCATGGTACATCTGATGGAACAGTATCCTGACGTTCCATTTACCTGGCTGGAGTTTGAAAACGGCGGCGATGGCGTCTTTATGCTGACTAAACCGCAGCTGATTGCCGCCCGCGCGCATTTCGGCATCTATAAAGACTAAAACAACACGCAAACATAACGACAAGAACGGAGCCGTGATGGCAGGAAACACAATTGGACAACTCTTTCGCGTCACGACGTTTGGCGAATCGCACGGCCTGGCGCTGGGCTGTATCGTCGACGGCGTACCGCCCGGCATTCCGCTAACCGAAGCCGATCTGCAGCACGATCTCGATCGCCGACGTCCGGGAACATCGCGCTATACTACCCAGCGCCGCGAACCGGACCAGGTTAAAATCCTCTCCGGCGTATTCGAGGGGGTGACTACCGGGACCAGCATTGGTCTGCTGATTGAGAATACCGATCAGCGTTCTCAGGATTACGGCGCGATTAAAGACGTTTTCCGCCCGGGGCACGCTGACTACACCTACGAACAGAAATATGGCCTGCGCGACTATCGCGGCGGCGGTCGTTCCTCTGCCCGTGAAACCGCTATGCGCGTGGCTGCCGGAGCGATTGCCAAGAAATTCCTCGCCGCGAAATTCGGGATTGTGATTCGCGGCTGCCTGACCCAGATGGGGGATATTCCTCTGGCTATCAAAGATTGGGAACAGGTTGAACAAAACCCGTTCTTCTGTCCGGATCCAGAGAAAATTGAAGCGCTCGATGAACTGATGCGCGGCCTGAAAAAAGAGGGCGACTCCATCGGAGCGAAAGTAACCGTGGTGGCCGATGGCGTTCCGCCGGGGCTCGGTGAGCCGGTATTTGACCGCCTCGATGCGGACATTGCGCACGCGCTGATGAGCATTAATGCGGTGAAGGGCGTGGAAATTGGCGATGGTTTTGAGGTGGTGAAGCTTCGCGGCAGCGAAAACCGCGATGAAATTACCAAAGCGGGTTTCCAGAGCAACCACGCGGGCGGCATTCTCGGTGGTATCAGTAGCGGTCAGCAGATCGTGGCGAACATTGCGCTGAAGCCTACCTCCAGTATTACCGTTCCGGGACATACGATTAATCGCTCTGGCGAAGAAGTCGAGATGATCACCAAAGGGCGTCACGATCCCTGCGTTGGCATTCGTGCGGTACCGATTGCCGAAGCGATGCTGGCGATCGTGCTTATGGATCACTTTATGCGTCAGCGCGCGCAAAATGGCGACGTGACGACATCAATTCCACGCTGGTAATAGATGAAAAAAACCGTTATCGCACTGCTGGCGCTTCTCGCCAGCGGTACCAGCCTGGCGGCAACGCCGTGGCAGAAAATCACCCAGCCCATCAGCGGCAGCCCGCAGTCGATCGGTGCATTTGCCAATGGCTGCATCGTTGGCGCGCAGGCGCTGCCGTTAAACGCCACCGGCTATCAGGTGATGCGTACCGATCAGCGCCGCTACTTCGGCCATCCGGATCTCGTGCAGTTTATTCAGCGTCTAAGCAACCAGGCGTATAACAGAGGTATGGGAACGGTACTGATTGGCGATATGGGGATGCCAGCCGGGGGGCGTTTCAACGGCGGTCATGCCAGCCATCAGTCCGGGCTTGACGTCGATATTTTTCTGCAGCTTCCGCAGGCGCGCTGGAGTTCAGCTCAGCTGCTGAAGCCGCAGGCGCTGGATCTGGTGGCCCGCGATGGTCAGCGCGTCGTGCCGTCGTTGTGGAGCCCGCAAATTAGCCAGTTGATTAAGATGGCGGCGGAAGATAGCGACGTCACGCGTATTTTCGTCAACCCGGCAATTAAGCAGCAGTTGTGCCTGGATGCCGGTAACGATCGCGACTGGCTACGCAAAGTTCGCCCATGGTTCCAGCACCGGGCGCATATGCACGTGCGCCTGCGCTGTCCGGCAGGCAGCCTTGAGTGCGAAGATCAGGCTCCGCCTCCGGCCGGCGATGGCTGCGGTGCGGAATTACAAAGCTGGTTTGAACCCCCTAAACCAGGATCAACCCCACCTGTGAAGAAGACGCCGCCTCCGCTGCCCCCTTCCTGCCAGGCGCTACTGGATGAGCATGTTCTTTAATGGATAGTTTTATCGATCTTTTTATGGTATCGCCGACGGTAATGGTGGTGCTGTTTTTCGTGGCCATTCTGGCGGGATTTATTGACTCCCTGGCGGGCGGCGGCGGGCTATTAACCGTCCCGGCCCTGATGGCGGCGGGTCTTCCTCCAGCGCAGGCGCTGGCAACGAATAAGCTGCAGGCCTGCGGCGGGTCGCTGTCCGCTTCGCTTTATTTCATCCGCCGCAAGGTAGTGAATCTGGCCGACCAGAAGCTCAATATTCTGATGACCTTTCTCGGCTCGACCGGCGGCGCGCTGCTGGTCCAGCACGTCCAGTCTGATGTTCTCAAACAGATACTGCCAATCCTGGTTATCGGCATTGGCCTCTATTTTCTGCTGATGCCGAAACTCGGCGAAGAGGACCGGCAGCGACGTCTGTACGGTCTGCCGTTTGCCCTGGTGGCTGGCGGCTGCGTCGGTTTTTACGATGGTTTCTTTGGCCCGGGCGCCGGATCCTTTTACGCGCTGGCTTTCGTCACCCTGGCGGGGTTCAATCTGGCGAAATCGACCGCGCATGCAAAATTGCTTAACGCGACGTCCAACGTTGGCGGCCTGCTGCTGTTTATTATTGGCGGTAAGGTGATTTGGGCGACCGGCTTTGTGATGATGGCCGGGCAGTTTATCGGCGCTCGCGCGGGATCTCGACTGGTGCTGAGCAAAGGACAGTCACTGATTCGGCCAATGATCGTTGTGGTGTCGGCGGTGATGAGCGCGAAACTTCTTTATGATAGCCATGGACAGGAGATCCTCCGCTGGTTGGGGATGAACTAATGAACAGTACGCATAAATACGAACAGCTGATCGAAATCTTCGACGGCTGTTTTGCCGATGATTTTAATACCCGTCTGATTAAAGGCGATGACGAACCGATCTATCTTCCAGCAGATGAAGAGGTGCCCTATAACCGCATCGTCTTTGCCCACGGCTTTTATGCCAGCGCGCTGCACGAGATTTCACACTGGTGCATTGCCGGAAAGGCGCGCCGCGAGCTGGTTGATTTCGGTTACTGGTACTGCCCGGACGGGCGCGACGCGATGACACAGTCAAAATTTGAAGACGTCGAGGTGAAACCTCAGGCGTTCGACTGGCTGTTTTGCGTGGCGGCGGGATATCCGTTTAACGTCAGCTGCGACAATCTGGAAGGGGATTTTGAACCCGATCGGATCGCTTTTCAGCGGCGGGTACATGCCCAGGTCATGATCTATCTGGAGCAAGGGATCCCTGAGCGTCCCGCGCGTTTTATCAAGGCGCTGCAAGAATATTACCAAACGCCGCCTTTGACGGCAGAACAGTTCCCGTGGCCGGAAGACCTGCACTAAGGCCGCGCTTTACATAATATGAGGAAAGAAGATGATCGCGGAGTTTGAATCACGCATTCTGGCGTTAATTGACAATATGGTAGACCACGCCAGTGATGATGAACTGTTTGCCGGCGGTTATCTGCGCGGCCACCTGACGCTGGCGGTGGCCGAGCTGGAAAGAGAAGGGGAGCATACTGCGCAGGCGGTGCATGATAAAGTGACCCAAAGCCTGGAAAAAGCCATCAGCGCGGGCGAACTGTCGCCGCCGGATCAGATACTGGTGCAGGGAATGTGGGACAGTTTGTATCAGAAGGCGATGCAGGCGTAGTTCTGTAGCGCTTCCTTAAGCCGACGCCCGGCGTTCATCCCGCCGGGCACGGTTCCTCCGCTATTATTTCACCGCTCTCCCTTTCAGCAGTTTTCTTACCCATAGCCGGTTCGGATTCAGCGCAGCTAGCGTCTCTTGATCCATCGGTAATGGCTCATTGCTCATTTGCGCCGCGAGGATCTCTGCCGCGAGCGGGGCGGAGCAGAGGCCGCGCGAACCCAGCGCTCCCAGCATATAAAGATTGCGGTAAACCGGCGCTGCTCCGGCCTTATCCTGATGTTCAGCCAGCGAGGCATATTCACTTAAGGTCGCGTCATAATCAGGCACGCTGCCGACCATCGGCAAATGATCGCGCGTCGCACAGCGCACGCCGCTGCGGGACTCATTCGCGCTTACGTCAACCTCCCGCGTCCATTGCGCCTGCGGGAAACAGTCTATCAGACGCTGTCGATTCTGCTGCTGATCGTCGGCGCTAAACGCGGTATCCGTCTGTCCACGATGATAGCTGGCGCCGATGCAGTGCTGCTGGTTGTGCGGGTTTTGCGGCGTCAGGTAGCCGTTGTAGCACAGCACCTGGCGTAAAGACGATAGCCCTGGCGTTGTTGGTATATGGCTGACCTGGCCGGCGACGGGATACATCGGAAGATGCTCCGTCTGGCTGAAGCGGGTTACCTGATGGCCATTGGCCAGCACCACGACTTCATGAAACTGACGATCGTTTAATTGCCAGCCGGTATTGTCCGCGCTGATAGTCTCTACGGGATAGCGGTAGTGAACCCGTAATCCGCGAGTGGCGGCGAGCGCCAACAGTTCTGCGGTTAACTGCTGGGGGCACAGCCAGCCTCCGGCGGGATAGGTTATTCCTCCGCAGCCGGTTTCCACTCCTGCTTGTTCCGCAGCGCTCTGCGCATTAACGGGGAGAGCGATTTCCGGCGGCAGATTAAGCTCAACCATCTGGGCAATTTTATGCGCGCTTTTTTCATCCCAGCCCAGCTGCGTCACCCCGCACCAGTCATGATCGAACATGACCGGCAGATCGTCGTAGAGGCGGCGAGCGAAAGTAAATGCAGCGGGGAAAAAGCGGGCCAGGGCGGGGTCGTGCTGGCTGAGCAGCGGATAGAGCGCTCCCTGACGATTGCCGGATGCGCCTTGTGCCGGAGCGTCATCGGCGCAGTATAGTGTCATCTGCCACCCGCGCCGCAGCAGCGCCAGAGCGAGCAGGGCGCTGGCGATCCCTCCGCCAACAATCGCCGCATCGCGCTGTTCGGTGCCGCTGCGGGCAAACCACGGCGCACGCGCGGGAAAGTTGAGTCGTTGATTCATTTCCCCGATGAGCATTTCTCGCTTGCGGCCAAAGCCCTTGCGTTTCTGCATGCTGAAACCGGCTTCCTCCAGCCCGCGGCGCACAAAACCTGCGGAGGTAAAGGTGGCCAGAGTGCCGCCGGGTCTCGCCAGGCGAGCCATTGCCGCAAAGAGTTCCGCCGTCCACATGTCCGGGTTTTTGGCGGGCGCAAAGCCATCCAGAAACCAGGCGTCCACCTGCTGATTGAGCGAGTCGTCCAACTCGTTGGTCAGTTGGTTAATATCGCCAAACCATAAATCCAGCGTGACGCGGCCCTCGTCCAGCAGCAGTCGATGACAGCCGGCAAACGGCAGCGGCCAACGGGCCTGCAGCTGCTCGGCCCAGGGCGCAAGCTCCGGCCAGTGCTGGTGAGCGAGGCGCAGATCGTCCGCGCGCAGCGGGAATTTTTCGAAACTGATGAAGTGTAATCTTTGCAGGGTAGCCTGAGGGTTATCGCGGCGAAAAACGTCAAACGCCTGCCACAGCGTCAGAAAGTTAAGGCCGGTACCGAACCCGCTTTCGGCAACCACAAATAACGGACGTGAGTGTGTTGAAAAACGTTCGTTGAGCCGGTTGCCGTCGAGGAAAACGTAGCGCGTCTCTTCCAGACCGTTGTCATTGGAAAAGTAGACATCGTCGAAATCTCGGGAAACAGGTGTACCCTCAGCGTTGAATTCCAGGTTGGCAGGTTGTATGGCGTTTTGTTTCACGTAAGTTACTCGAATCACAAGGCGTAGAACGATCTTAACGATGTGTGCCTGAGGGCGCAAATTTATACACAAATTGGCTGATCGGACTTGTTCGGCGTACAAGTGTACGCTATTGTGCGACTCGAAACTTAATATAGTGCGACTTACAGAGGTATTGAATGAAACGTGCAGTGATTACTGGCCTGGGCATCGTTTCCAGTATTGGTAATAACCAGCAGGAAGTCCTGGCATCTCTGCGTGAAGGACGCTCCGGGATCACTTTCTCTGAAGAGTTTAAAGATTCGGGAATGCGCAGCCACGTATGGGGCAACGTTAAACTGGATACAACCGGTTTGATCGACCGTAAAGTGGTTCGTTTCATGAACGATGCCTCTATCTATTCCTATCTCTCCATGCAGCAGGCGATTGAAGATGCAGGCCTGAAAGATGAGGTCTATCAGCAAAACCCGCGCGTGGGCCTGATTGCCGGTTCTGGCGGTTCTTCTAAGTCTCAGGTTTTTGGCGCTGATGCCATGCGCAGCCCACGCGGCCTGAAAGCTGTAGGTCCTTATGTGGTGACCAAGGCGATGGCATCCGCGGTCTCCGCTTGCCTTGCAACACCTTTCAAAATTTACGGTGTGAACTACTCTATCAGCTCCGCCTGCGCAACGTCTGCGCACTGCATCGGTAATGCTGTGGAACAAATCCAGCTGGGCAAACAGGATATCGTGTTTGCCGGTGGCGGCGAAGAGCTGTGCTGGGAGATGGCGTGTGAGTTCGACGCGATGGGCGCGCTGTCCACCAAATATAACGAAACGCCGGATAAAGCTTCCCGTACTTATGATACCCACCGTGATGGTTTCGTTATTGCTGGCGGCGGCGGTATGGTTGTGGTTGAAGAGCTGGAACATGCTCTGGCGCGCGGCGCGCACATCTATGCTGAAATCGTTGGCTACGGCGCAACTTCCGATGGCGCAGATATGGTTGCCCCGTCCGGTGAAGGTGCGGTTCGCTGCATGAAGATGGCGATGGAAGGCGTAGATACGCCGATTGACTATCTGAACTCCCACGGTACCTCTACGCCGGTAGGCGATGTGAAAGAGCTGGGGGCGATTCGCGAAGTCTTCGGCGATAACAGCCCGGCTATCTCCGCGACCAAAGCGATGACCGGTCACTCCCTGGGCGCCGCTGGCGTACAGGAGGCTATCTACTCTCTGCTGATGCTGGAACACGGCTTTATTGCCCCGAGCATCAACATTGAAGAGATGGACGAACAGGCAGCTGGTCTGAACATTGTGACCGAGCCGACCGAGCGTGCGCTGACTACCGTAATGTCTAACAGCTTCGGCTTTGGCGGTACTAACGCCACGCTGGTGATGCGTAAATACAGCGCATAACGAGCACGCTTTGCAAGGGGA
This sequence comes from Klebsiella sp. CN_Kp100, assembly GCF_040065315.1. NCBI lineage: Bacteria > Pseudomonadati > Pseudomonadota > Gammaproteobacteria > Enterobacterales > Enterobacteriaceae > Klebsiella > Klebsiella sp. CN_Kp100. The sequence goes on along the minus strand of NZ_JBEAIJ010000037.1, from coordinate 126,613 downwards.
GCCTGCCGGCTCCCCTTTTTTGTATTCTTGACAGACCCCTGGGTGTAAAGGCAAACTCCTGCCACAACATTATTCTCTCAGATAATGCGTAAGCGTTTAACGTCATCCAACGCGCCTTAAACCTGATAATCAGGTGGAGAGGGCGTGGCCATCACCTCGCCTTACTCTGCGAACTGGAGTAAAGCATGTCCGCAGTCACTGAAACAAAAAAAATGCCTTCAGCGAATGGTTCGCTGTTTCGGATCACTTTCGCCGTTTTTCTTACCTATATGACCGTTGGCCTGCCGCTGCCGGTTATCCCCTTGTTCGTTCATCAGGAACTGGGCTTCGGCAACACCATGGTTGGTATCGCCGTTGGTATCCAGTTTCTGGCGACCGTATTAACCCGCGGCTATGCAGGTCGCCTGGCGGACCAGTACGGCGCGAAACGCTCTGTGCTACAGGGGATGCTGGCCTGTGCGCTGGCTGGAGGTGCCTGGCTATGCGCCGCGCTGCTGCCGGTCCCCGTAATGGCGAAGTTTGGCCTGCTGTTGCTGGGCCGTCTGATCCTGGGGTTTGGTGAAAGCCAGCTGCTCACCGGCAATTTAAGCTGGGGAATGGGGCTGGTGGGCCCGATGCGCTCAGGTAAAGTGATGTCGTGGAACGGCATGGCGATATACGGCTCGCTGGCGGCAGGAGCTCCGCTGGGGCTGCTGATCTACAGCCATTACGGCGTTGCAGCGCTGGCCGGCGTCACCATGGTGCTGCCGCTGGTGGCGTGGGCGATTAACGGCACGGTGCGTAAAATTCCCGCCCTCGGCGGCGAGCGTCCGTCGCTGTGGAGCGTGGTGGGAATGATCTGGCGGCCCGGTATTGGTCTTGGACTGCAGGGCGTCGGTTTCGCGGTGATAGGCACGTTCGTCTCCCTCTATTTCGCCAGCAACGGCTGGGCGATGGCCGGTTTTACCTTAACAGCGTTTGGTGGAGCATTTGTGCTGATGCGCGTGCTGTTTGGTTGGATGCCGGACCGCTTCGGTGGGGTGAAAGTGGCCATCGTTTCGCTGTTGATTGAGGCGGTAGGCCTGGCGCTGCTCTGGCAGGCGCCCAATGCCTGGGTCGCGCTGGCGGGCGCGGCGCTAACCGGCTGCGGTTGCTCGCTTATCTTCCCGGCGCTGGGCGTAGAGGTTGTGAAGCGGGTACCGCCGCAGGTTCGAGGAACGGCGCTTGGCGGCTACGCCGCGTTTCAGGATATCTCCTACGGCGTCACCGGCCCGCTTACCGGATTGCTTGCGACTTCTTTAGGCTATTCTTCCGTCTTCCTGGCGGCGGCAATATGCGCCGTGCTGGGGATCCTCATTACGCTGGTATCGCTGCGTAAATAGGCCTTTTGTTCGGCCCGGTATACGGGCCGAACAGGCGGTTAAATCACCAACCACAGCAAAATAAGCACCGTGAGCAGCGTCAACGCGATAGCCCAGGGCTTTTTAAACGCCAGCCACGGCGATGAAGGCGGCGCCTGAACCGGCGGGATCGCCAGCGTCTCTTGCGCTCTGGCGACCCTGAGCACGAAAATTTTGTTCAGCAGCGTCAGCAGCTGGGCTGCGCTTAGCGGCGTTTGCGCCGTTGCGTGCCAGCTGGTTTGCGCAAAATCCATCACTCTTTGCCACTCCGCGGCTTCAAGCGGCTGCTTCAAGGCGGCCTGCAATGACATCAGCGTCGGCGTAGCCTGCGTGCTGAGCGTTTGCCGCGCATGGAGCCAGTAAGAGAGGGGAGTAAAGTGGGTCGCCGGGATCAGTTCCCCGCTTTTGACGCCGCTTAGCTCCAGCATCGACTGCCAGATGAGCTTGCTGGACTCCCCGGTAGCTGCTGCCAGTTTGGTCACCTGTTGATTGAGCGTATTGTGCTCCGCTGGCAGCAGTGGACGATGGGTTGGCGGACGCTGCTGCGGCTGAGGAATCGAGAGCTGGCCGCTTTGCAGCAGTTGCAAAACGTTCTCCAGCTGCGGCTGGGTGAGCGCATGCAGCGCGGTTTGACCGTCATGCTGACGAATATAATCGCTGACCGCCTGACGATTATTACCCTGGTTCAGCAGTTCGCTCAGCTGCGCCAGGATTTGCCGGCGGTGGTGATTCTGTTGGGCAAGGATTAAGCGCTGGTTCAGGCTGTGTTCGGCGGCCGCAAAATGGCTTGCCAACAGCGGGGCGTCGTTTTTCAGGCTCAGATCGTGCTTTACGCAGGCCCACACTTCCGCACTTTGCTGCGATGTTAACGCCACCAGGCGCGTAATGAGCCGCTCAAGCGCGGTGCGCTGCTGGGTCGTGAGCGGAGGTTCGCCTGTCCCCGGAGGGCGATCGGACATACCTGAAACGGGATGCGTCATGATTAATCCTTTGCGTAGTGCTGTACTAAATTACTGTACTCAGGGCCGGGTGGTGATGTTCCTGGCGGGCAGATTATGGCACACTTCCCCGGTTTACTCTCGCTCTCAGACAGGTACTGAACCGTGAAAATCCTCGTTGATGAAAATATGCCCTATGCGCGTGAGCTTTTTAGCCGCCTGGGGGAAGTGAAGGCCGTTGCGGGTCGTCCCGTTCCGGTCGAAGCGCTCAATGACGCTGATGCGCTGATGGTGCGATCCGTCACCAAAGTTAACGAAGCGCTGCTCTCCGGCAAGGCTATCAAATTTGTTGGCACCGCAACGGCAGGCACCGACCATGTCGATCAGGCGTGGCTGCAGCGGGCGGGAATCGGTTTTTCCGCGGCGCCGGGCTGTAACGCTATCGCGGTGGTGGAATATGTCTTTTCAGCGCTGCTCATGCTGGCTGAACGCGATGGCTTTGCGCTGCGCGACCGTACCGTCGGGATCGTAGGCGTCGGCAACGTGGGCGGGCGCCTGTACAAACGTCTCGAGGCGCTGGGAATTAAAACGCTGCTTTGCGATCCCCCGCGCGCCGATCGCGGCGATGAGGGCGACTTCCGTCCTCTTGACGAGCTGGTGCAGGCAGCCGACATTCTGACTTTCCATACGCCGCTCTATAAGGAAGGGCAGTACAAAACGCTGCACCTGGCGGATGAGGCGCTGATTCGCCGCCTGAAGCCGGGGACGATATTAATCAACGCCTGCCGTGGGGCAGTGGTGGATAACGCTGCGCTGCTTAAACGACTACAGGAAAATCAGCCGTTAAGCGTGGTGCTGGATGTCTGGGAGCCGGAGCCGGACCTGAATATCGAGCTGCTCAAGCGGGTGGATATTGGTACGCCGCATATTGCCGGCTACACCCTTGAAGGAAAAGCGCGCGGTACGACCCAGGTTTTTGAGGCCTACAGCGCGTTTATTGGCCACCCGCAGCAGGTGGCGCTGGACACGCTGCTACCGGCGCCGGAGTTTGGCCGCATTACGCTGCACGGGCCGCTCGATCAGGCAACGCTAAAACGGCTGGCGCATTTGGTGTATGATGTGCGCCGCGATGATGCGCCGCTGCGAAAAGTCGCGGGCGTTGCGGGCGAGTTCGATAAGCTGCGCAAGAATTACCAAGAACGTCGCGAATGGTCTTCGCTGTACGTGCAGTGTAGTGATGCCCAGGCGGCGACGCTGCTGCGCCAGCTTGGCTTTAACGCCGTACATCATCCTGTTCGTTAATATCATCTTAATGCTCCTGCTGGATAATCCGGCAGGGCCGCTTTTTTTCTGGAGTACACCACCATGTCTGAAGGCTGGAATATTGCCATACTGGGCGCAACGGGCGCCGTAGGCGAAGCCCTGCTCGAAACTCTTGCCGATCGTCAGTTCCCGGTGGGGGATATTTATGCCCTTGCGCGTAGCGACAGCGCCGGTGAACATCTGCGTTTTGCGGGCAAGTCGGTTCTCGTTCAGGATGCGGCGGAGTTCGACTGGACCCAGGCCCAGCTGGCATTTTTTGCCGCGGGTGTAGAAGCGACCGCAGCGTATGTCGAAGAGGCCACGAACGCGGGCTGCCTGGTGATTGACTTAAGCGGTCTGTTTGCTCTGGAGCCGGATGTGCCGCTGGTGGTGCCGGATGTTAACCCGTTCGTACTGGCGGATTACCGCAACCGCAACGTTATCGCGGTAGCGAATAGCCTGACAAGCCAGCTGCTGTCGGCGTTAAAACCGTTGATCGATCAGGGCGGCCTGTCGCGTATAAGCGTAACCAGCCTGCTTTCTGCTTCCGCTCACGGTAAAAAAGCGGTTGATGCGCTGGCGGGCCAGAGCGCTAAATTACTCAACGGTATGCCAATCGATGACGATGATTTCTTCGGCCGCCAGCTGGCGTTCAATATGCTGCCGCTGCTGCCCGATCGTGAAGGAAGCGTGCGCGAAGAGCGGCGTATCGTCGATGAAGCCCGCAAGATACTGCAGGATGACGGTCTGATGATCTCTGCTAACGTCGTGCAGTCGCCGGTGTTCTATGGCCACGCGCAGATGGTGAGCTTTGAAGCGCAGCGTCCACTGGCGGCCGAAGAGGCGCGCGATGCCTTTAGCCGCGGGGAAGATATCGAGCTGTCCGAAGAGGGCGAATTCCCGACGCAGGTCGGGGATGCTTCCGGCAACGCCCGCCTTTCCGTCGGCTGCGTGCATAACGACTATGGTATGCCTGAACAGGTGCAGTTCTGGTCAGTCGCCGATAACGTTCGTTTTGGCGGCGCGCTGATGGCGGTGAAAATCGCTGAGAAGCTGGTTCAGGAGTATTTGTACTGATGTCTGAGATGGAGCAGCCGCCGGTCTACAAAATCGCGCTGGGCATCGAATACGATGGCAGCAAGTACTACGGCTGGCAGCGGCAGAACGAAGTCCGCAGCGTACAGGAGAAGCTGGAAAAGGCGCTCTCGCAGGTAGCGAACGAGCCTGTTAACGTTTTTTGCGCGGGCCGTACGGATGCCGGCGTTCACGGAACCGGCCAGGTCGTGCATTTTGAAACGCGCTCGCAGCGTCAGGATGCCGCATGGACCCTGGGCGTCAATGCCAATTTACCCGGCGATATCGCGGTTCGCTGGGTGAAGCGGGTTCCTGAGGATTTTCACGCCCGCTTCAGCGCCACCGCGCGCCGCTATCGTTATGTTATCTATAATCATCGTCTGCGGCCGGCGGTATTGAGCCGCGGCGTAACCCATTATTATCACCCGCTGGATGCAGAACGGATGCAGCGCGCCGCTCAGTGCCTGCTGGGAGAGAATGATTTCACCTCGTTTCGTGCGGTGCAGTGCCAGTCGCGCACGCCGTGGCGGAACGTGATGCACATTAACGTCACTCGTTATGGTGCATATGTGGTGGTGGACATCAAAGCGAATGCCTTTGTACATCATATGGTAAGGAATATTGTCGGCAGTCTGATGGAAGTAGGTGCCGGTAACCAGCCAGAGAGCTGGATTGCAGAACTTCTGGCGGCAAAAGACAGGACGCTTGCCGCCGCAACGGCAAAGGCGGAAGGATTGTATCTGGTGGCGGTGGATTACCCGGCGCGCTACGACCTCCCTGTCATGCCGATGGGCCCGCTGTTTTTGGCGGACTAACCTGGTCATTAAGGGCTAACGCAAATTATGGATCTGATTCACTTTTTAATCGATTTTATCCTGCACATTGATGTGCATCTGGCTGAGCTGGTCGCGGAGTACGGTATTTGGGTATACGCGATTTTGTTTTTGATTCTGTTCTGCGAAACCGGCCTGGTGGTCACGCCGTTTCTGCCGGGGGATTCTCTGCTGTTTGTGGCAGGAGCGCTCTCCGCGCTGCCGACTAACGATCTCAACGTGCATTTAATGGTGCTGCTGATGGTCATTGCGGCGATTGTTGGCGATGCGCTGAACTACACGATTGGCCGGCTGTTCGGTGAAAAGCTTTTCAGCAACCCCGATTCGAAAATTTTCCGCCGCAGCTATCTGGATAAGACCCATAGCTTCTACGAACGCCACGGCGGCAAAACCATCATCCTGGCCCGTTTCGTGCCGATTGTCAGAACGTTTGCGCCGTTTGTTGCGGGAATGGGGCATATGTCCTATCGTCATTTTGCGATGTATAACGTCGTTGGCGCGCTGCTTTGGGTACTGTTATTTACCTATGCGGGTTATCTGTTTGGCGATTTGCCGATCGTACAGGAAAACCTTAAGCTGCTGATCGTCGCGATTATTGTTCTGTCCGTACTGCCTGGCGTCATTGAAGTCATCCGCCACAAGCGGGCGGCGGCGAAACAGGCGAAATAACGCGGCGACGATCTTCGGACGGTATGCCGCCGTCCGAAGAGTGAAGTGTGAGCGGTTCGACCACTTTTTTATCCCATGTTACGGGATGTTATGATTTAATGTGCAACATTCATGGTCTGTGAGGGGCAAAAATGGCATTATGCGCCCCTTGCGACAAAACTGGCATCGACCAGGTTCAGGTAGAAAGGTTATCAATGAGCTGGATTGAACGAATTAAAAGCAATATAACCCCCACCCGTAAGGCAAGTATCCCTGAAGGTGTATGGACCAAGTGCGACAGCTGCGGTCAGGTATTGTACCGCGCAGAGCTGGAGCGCAACCTGGAGGTTTGCCCTAAGTGCGATCACCACATGCGTATGTCGGCGCGCAACCGCCTGCATAGCTTGCTGGACGAAGGTTCCCTCGTGGAGCTGGGAAGCGAGCTCGAGCCGAAAGATGTGCTGAAGTTCCGCGATTCGAAAAAGTATAAAGACCGTCTGGCCTCAGCCCAGAAAGAGACTGGCGAAAAAGACGCGCTGGTGGTCATGAAAGGCACTCTGCATGCTATGCCGGTTGTTGCCGCAGCTTTCGAATTCTCCTTTATGGGCGGGTCAATGGGCTCTGTGGTCGGCGCGCGCTTTGTCCGCGCGGTTGAGCAGGCTCTGGAAGACAACTGCCCGCTGATTTGCTTCTCCGCATCCGGCGGCGCGCGTATGCAGGAAGCGCTGATGTCGCTGATGCAGATGGCGAAAACCTCCGCTGCGCTGGCGAAAATGCAGGAGCGCGGATTGCCGTATATCTCCGTGCTGACTGACCCCACCATGGGTGGTGTCTCAGCGAGCTTTGCGATGCTGGGCGATCTGAATATCGCCGAGCCGAAAGCGCTGATCGGCTTTGCCGGTCCCCGCGTTATCGAGCAGACCGTTCGCGAGAAGCTGCCGGCAGGATTCCAGCGCAGTGAGTTCCTGATTGAGAAAGGGGCGATCGACATGATCGTACGCCGCCCGGAAATGCGCCTGAAGCTGGCCAGTATTCTGGCGAAGCTAATGAATCTTCCGGCGCCAAATCCGGAACCCGCTCACGAAGGTGAGGTGGTGCCACCGGTGCCGGATCAGGAACCAGAGGCCTGATAATGCAGAGGGCAGGCCTGACGGCGCTGCCCTTTTTTATACGCGTAGTTATCCTAACTCTTGCCGGACATCATGGAAAAACAACCTATTCCTCAGGCCACGTCGCCCCTGGCTACGTGGCTTTCTTATCTGGAACATCTGCACAGCAAAACTATCGATCTTGGGCTGGCGCGCGTCAGCGAGGTCGCGCAGCGGATGGCGGTAATAAAACCTGCGCCGTTTGTCTTTACGGTCGCGGGGACCAACGGCAAAGGCACCACCTGCCGTACCCTGGAATCGGTGCTGATGGCGGCGGGCTACAAGGTTGGCGTATACAGTTCGCCGCATCTGGTGCGCTACACCGAGCGGGTGCGCGTGCAGGGCGAAGAGCTGCCGGAACTCGCGCATACGACTTCTTTTGCCGAAATTGAAGCCGCGCGCGGCGAGATTTCCCTGAGCTATTTCGAGTTCGGTACTCTCTCTGCGCTGTGGTTGTTTCAGCAGGCGCGACTGGATGTGGTGATTCTTGAGGTGGGCCTGGGCGGCCGCCTTGATGCTACCAATATCGTCGATGCTGACGTGGCGGTGGTCACCAGTATTGCCCTCGATCATACTGACTGGCTGGGGCCCGATCGCGAAAGTATCGGTCGTGAAAAGGCGGGGATTTTCCGCTCAGGCAAACCGGCCATTGTCGGCGAACCCGATATGCCGTTGACCATCGCAGAGGTGGCGAGCGAAAAAGGGGCGCAGCTCCTGCGCCGTGGCGTTGACTGGCAGTACGACGCTAGTCAACAAGGCTGGTCCTTCCGCGATCGGCTGGGGACGTTAAACGATCTGCCGCTGCCGCAGGTACCGCTGCCGAATGCGGCAACCGCGCTCGCGGCCCTGCGCGCCAGCGGGCTTAAGGTGAAGGAGCAGGCGATGCGCGACGGCATTCAAAACGCGATGCTGCCTGGGCGTTTCCAGATAATCAGCGAAGCGCCGCGGACGATCCTTGACGTTGCTCATAACCCGCACGCGGCGGCCTATCTCGCCGGGCGTCTCAAAACCTTATCGAAAACGGGGCGCGTACTGGCGGTTGTTGGTATGCTGCATGATAAGGATATCGCAGGTACGCTGGCGAATTTGCAGGCGGAAGTTGACGACTGGTACTGCGCGCCGCTGGAAGGACCGCGCGGAGCCACGGCGGAGCAGCTGCTGGAACATTTACGCGCAGGTAAAGTCTATACCAGCGTTGCGAAAGCGTGGCATGCGGCGATGGCGGATGCCAGACCTGAAGATACGGTGCTGGTCTGTGGTTCATTCCACACGGTGGCGCATGTAATGGAAGAAATAGACGCGGGGAGAACCGGTGGCAAGTAAGTTTCAGAACCGTTTAGTCGGGACGATTGTGCTGGTAGCGCTGGGGGTGATTATCCTGCCAGGGCTACTGGATGGTCAGAAAAAACATTATCAGGATGAGTTTGCCGCCATTCCGCTGGTGCCCAAACCAGGGGACCGCGATGAGCCGGATATGCTGCCAGCGGCGACTCAGGCGCTGCCTTCGCAGCCTCCGGAAGGGGCGGCGGAAGAGGTGAGAGCCGGTGACGCCGCGGCGCCATCGTTGGATCCGTCGCGCATACCGGTGAACAACAACAGTTTTGATGTGGTTCAGGAGCCGGTTGTCGCGCCAAAACCGCAGGCGCAGCCGAAACCTCAGCCGAAGCCGGTAGAGAAACCACAGCAGCAGCAGGTTGCGGCGCAGACGCCGCCGCCTAAGCCACAGCAGCAGGCTGAAATCCCTGCGCCGACCGGTAAAGCATACGTAGTGCAGCTGGGCGCGCTAAAGAACGCCGATAAGGTCAACGAAATTGTGGGCAAGCTGCGCGCTTCCGGTTTTAAGGTTTACACATCGCCTTCGACACCGGTGCAGGGTAAAATTACCCGTATTCTTGTGGGGCCGGATACCTCAAAGGATAAGCTTAAAGGCCAGCTTGGAGAACTGAAGCAGCTTTCAGGACTCAGCGGCGTGGTCATGGGCTACAGCCCGAACTAACTCTCTCTTTTTTAAAAGAGTAGCGAGCTGAAACCCCTGTCTGACGTGCCCTGAAGAGGCGAAAGGCAGTATGGCGTTGAATGTTTTTTCAGCGCCATTTTTATTTATGTAGGGCACGGAAATCCCTACGCAAACGTTTTCTTTTTCTGTTAGAATGCGCCCCGAACCGGACGACAGGGCGTAAAATCGTGGGACGTATATGGTCTGGATTGATTACGCCATAATTGCGGTGATTGGTTTTTCCTCACTGGTTAGCCTGATCCGCGGCTTTGTTCGTGAAGCTTTATCGCTGGTAACCTGGGGATGTGCTTTCTTTGTTGCCAGTCATTACTACACTTACCTGGCTGTCTGGTTCACGGGCTTTGAAGACGAACTGGTCCGAAATGGGATTGCTATCGCGATACTGTTTATCGCAACGCTTATCGTCGGCGCTATCGTAAACTTTGTGATAGGTCAGCTGGTGGAGAAAACCGGCCTGTCGGGTACCGACAGGGTCTTAGGGATCTGCTTTGGCGCCCTGCGCGGTGTGCTAATCGTCTCAGCGATTCTGTTCTTTCTCGATAGCTTTACCGGTATGGCGAAAAGCGAAGACTGGCAAAAGTCTGAGCTTATCCCGCAGTTCAGTTTCGTTATCAGATGGTTCTTTGACTATCTGCAGAGCTCGTCAAGTTTCTTGCCCAAAGCATAAGCGTTGGGATGTAGCTTAACGAGGAAAAGACGTATGTGCGGTATTGTCGGTATCGCCGGTGTCATGCCGGTAAACCAGTCGATTTATGACGCGTTAACGGTGCTTCAGCATCGTGGCCAGGATGCCGCAGGCATCATCACCATTGATGCGAACAATTGTTTCCGTTTGCGTAAGGCGAACGGACTGGTGAGCGATGTTTTTGAAGCTCGCCATATGCAGCGTATGCAGGGCAATATGGGGATTGGTCACGTTCGTTACCCGACGGCTGGCAGCTCCAGCGCCTCTGAGGCTCAGCCTTTCTACGTCAACTCACCGTATGGTATTACGTTGGCGCACAACGGTAACCTGACCAACGCTCACGAGCTGCGTAAAAAGCTGTTTGAAGAAAAACGCCGCCACATCAACACCACCTCCGATTCCGAAATCCTGCTCAATATCTTTGCCAGCGAGCTGGACAACTTCCGCCACTACCCGCTGGAAGCCGACAATATTTTTGCGGCGATTGCCGCCACCAACCGCCAGATTCGCGGCGCTTACGCCTGCGTGGCGATGATTATCGGTCACGGCATGGTGGCCTTCCGCGACCCGAACGGCATCCGTCCGCTGGTGCTGGGCAAGCGCGATATTGGCGATGGCCGTACCGAGTATATGGTCGCTTCGGAAAGCGTGGCGCTCGATACGCTGGGCTTTGAGTTCCTGCGCGACGTGGCGCCTGGCGAAGCGGTGTATATCACCGAAAAAGGCCAGCTGTTTACTCGCCAGTGCGCGGAAAACCCGGTCAGCAACCCGTGCCTGTTCGAGTACGTGTACTTTGCGCGTCCGGACTCCTTCATCGACAAAATTTCCGTTTACAGCGCCCGCGTCAATATGGGCACGAAGCTGGGCGAGAAAATTGCCCGCGAGTGGGAAGATCTGGATATCGATGTGGTCATTCCCATTCCGGAAACCTCCTGCGATATCGCACTGGAAATCGCCCGCATCCTCGACAAGCCGTACCGTCAGGGGTTTGTTAAAAACCGCTACGTAGGCCGAACCTTCATCATGCCGGGCCAGCAGCTGCGCCGGAAATCGGTGCGGCGTAAGCTTAACGCCAACCGCGCCGAGTTCCGCGATAAGAACGTGCTGTTGGTGGATGATTCCATCGTGCGCGGCACCACCTCTGAGCAAATTATTGAGATGGCGCGCGAAGCCGGGGCGAAGAAAGTCTACCTGGCTTCCGCTGCGCCGGAAATTCGTTTCCCGAACGTGTATGGCATCGATATGCCGACCGCCAATGAGCTGATTGCTCACGGGCGTGAAGTGGATGAGATTCGCCAGATCATCGGTGCGGATGGCCTGATTTTCCAGGATCTGGACGATCTGATTGACGCGGTGCGTGCTGAGAATCCAGATATCCAGCAGTTTGAATGTTCGGTCTTCAACGGTATCTACGTCACTAAAGATGTTGATCAGACCTATCTGGATTTCCTTGACTCTCTGCGCAACGACGACGCAAAAGCGGTTCAGCTGCAGAACGAAGTGGAAAACCTGGAGATGCACAACGAAGGGTAATGCCTTGATTCACTGGAAGCCCGCGGTCCGGAGACTGCGGGCTTTTTGTTTTTAGAGGTCAGGCCTCGTTGATCCAAATTCGCATTTCGCCTTCGCCACGATTGGCCCAGCTAAACCATGGAATAAAGGTTAAGGTCTGTTTCTCTACCGCCGTCTGGCGATGGTCGAAGCTGTAGAGCGGTTTATCCTCCTGGGCGGTCAGTACCCGAAGCCCCTCCGCCTGCAGCACGATTTTTCCTTCTAGCACCCCGGTCCCTGGAATCTCGCGTATCTGACTCGCTTTGGGTAGCGACAGGTTGTGCAGTTCGGCGCCGTTATCAACCTCTTCCAGGCAGTAAACCAGCGGTCCGCGCTGAATGGCGACTTTACCGGCGTTATGGCGAACCAGCGGGTTGGCGTAGACCCGGCGGAGGGTCATCGGCAGGCGCAGCGTAATGATATCCCCCTGCTGCCATTGGCGCGTAATATGCATATAGCCTTTCAGTTGTTCGCCCTGCGCGGCTTCGCCGTTGATGAGCACCTGCGGCGCTTCACACCATTCCGGCAGGCGCAGCGCCAGCGTATGCTGAACGGCCTGCGGGTGGCTGAAAGTGATGTTGACCTCCTCATCCCATGGATAGTTACCGCTGATTTTTAGCGCCAGCGGCTGGTCATTAATGGTGAACTGCGCTTCGCTTCCGGCGTAGAAATTGATAAACAGCGCATCCCGGCGCGGCGTGAACAGGTAGTGCCCGATAGCCACCAACGTGCGGGCGATATTTGGCGGGCAGCAGGCGCAGCCAAACCAGCGCTGGCGAACCGGTTTGATATGGTCGTAAATATGGTTATGCGGAATGCTTTTCGGATAGGTTTCCAGCGGGTTAACATAAAAGAAGTGTTTACCGTCCAGCGCCATCCCGCCGAGTACCGTATTGTAAAAAGCGCGTTCCATCACGTCGGCATAGTGCGCATCGCCTTCCATTTCCAGCATCCGACGGGCGAACATCATCAGGCCAATTGAAGCGCAGCTTTCACCGTAGGCGGTATCGTTGGGCAGATCGTAGTCGCTGGTAAAAGCTTCGCCGATCCCCTGAGAGCCGATTCCTCCGGTGATATACATCCGACGCTGCACCATGTTGTTCCAGATCCGCAGGCAGGTCTGACGTTTCTCTTCGTCATTTGTCATACGGGCGATATGCGCCAGGCCGGTCATCAGATAGACCGAACGTACGGCGTGGCCGACCGCTTCGTTCTGTTCAGCGAGCGGTTTGTGCGCATGGGTGTAAGTTTTGTCTTTGATCATTCCTGGCCAGGCGTCGCCCCAACCGATCCAGTGCCGGGTACCGCCGCGTTTTTCGAACTCGATATCGTAATAGTAGGGCTGCTTCCCACGTTCTTCGACGAAGAAGCAGGCCAACGCCTGATAGCGAGGTTCCCGGGTGACTTCATACAGGCGCATCAGCGCCAGTTCGATTTCCGGATGTCCCGGATAGCCGCGAAGCTGTCCGGGGTTAGGCCCGAAGACGGTATCAATGTGGTCGGCAAAGCGGCAGGAAATTTCCAACAGACGACGTTTACCGGTGGCGCGATAAAAAGCGACAGCTGCTTCAAAAAGATGCCCGGCACAGTACAGTTCATGACACTCTGCCAGGTTAGTCCAGCGCTGACCCGGTTCTTTTACGGTATACCAGGTATTGAGATAGCCGTCTTCACACTGCGCTTGCGCCAGCAGTTCGATCGCTTCGTCAGCGGTTTGTTCGAGCGTCGCGTCAGGTTTTTGGCTTAACGACCAGGCGACCGCCTCAAGCCATTTGGTGACGTCGCTATCCTGAAAAACCATTCCGTAAAATTGGCCATCCTCTTGTCCCGCGGCAATGCGGTAGTTGGCCAGCGCGTGGCTGGGCTCCGCATCGGGAATATTGTCGTTCAGCGCTTCCCACTGATAAGGAATGACGACATCACGAATCAAACGCTGATACTCTCCCAGGAAAGGATCGGTAACGGTAATTCGGTTCAGGTCGGCTTCAATTACATCGGACTGCATCATGTTTACCTCAGGAAATTTGGCTATGTCTTTGGTTAAGATCGGTGGAGATACGTTTCATCATTGGGCCGTCCAGTCGGCACTTGAGCAGACACAGGGCCAGCACCAGATGGAAAATTGCCGGTATTACGGTTTGCAGCAGGGTGATGCCCTGAATAGACGCGGCAGTTTGATTTTCCAGGCCTGGACGGTACGCGACCAGAATCAGCAACAGGCTGATAATGCCGCCGGATGAGGCCCAGGAGAGCTTGATAAAAAAGAGGTTAAAGGCGAAGTTCATACCGGAGGAACGCACGCCATTCTTCCATTCACCGTAATCATCGGCGAAGGCCATAATCGAGAAGTGCAGCGGCAGGGTGAAACCAAGCACAACGTTGTTGATCAGGATACAGACCAGCCATAGTGTCTGATGCTGCGGGCCGGTGGGCAGGAACCACATCGCCACGCCGAAAATAACCAGCACCAGGTTAGTGCGGAAGTACAGCGTAACCATGTCGACGCGGCGTGAAAGCGGGTTGACGATCACCGCGCCAATAATCGCAGCCACGGTGACGATAGCAAAAAACAGCGACATAAAGCCGGCGCTGCCCTGCAGCGCGTAGGAGATAAAGTACATGTAGCCGCCGCCGCGAATGCACAGAATATTCACCAGCAGGAAGGACATCACCAGCATCAGCAGTAATTGGTCGTTCTTACGCAGCCCTTGCAGATGCTGGCGCAGCGTGAATTTTCCGGCCAGCGACAGCGGAACCCGCTCTTTGACCCAGAAAAAGCAAAGTAAAAACATGATCATACCAACGGCGCACAGCACGGCCACGCCGTACTGGTAGCCTTTAGCCAGATTGCCCTGGCCAAAAAGCTCGACCATCCATGGCAGCCCGACGGAGACCAGGAAGCCGGCGATACCGCTTAAGACAAAGCGCCAGGACTGGCAGGACATTACCTGATCGTGACGGTTGGTCATGGCGTTTATCAGGGCGCAGTAGGGGACGTTATTGGCGGTATAGCCAATAGAGAGCAAAAAATAGGTCCCGAACGCCCAGGCAATTTTCATGTTTGGGCTCATGTCTGGCACGGTAAACGTCAGGATGCCGATAACCGCAAGCGGCACGGCAGTCCAGAGCTGCCACGGGCGAAAGCGGCCCCAGCGGCTGCGGGTTCTGTCAGCAATAACGCCCATAACCGGGTCTGATATCGCATCAAAAATTCTCAGGGTAAAGAACATTGCCCCGACGATGGCCGGGCTGAGGCCGAACACATCGGTGTAGAAAAAAAGCAGGAAGCCGCTGATTAAGTCAGAGATGCAGTGTCCACCGGCATCTCCCAGCCCATAGCCTATTTTTTCGCGGGTGGAGAGCGTTTCGCCCGCATCAACCATCTGCACATTCGTGTCCAGATTATCGACTGTAGCCATAACCAATCCTTATTTGCTAAGCAGAGTGTGAGGGTACACAGGTCATTACGATCTGTTTTTATGTTTTTAGTAAACTTCATACGCTGCCGAGCATAGATCCAATCTTCTCTTTTCGTACATTTTTGACTTTTTTGCTTGTGATTTTGATCTTGATTTTTACTATAAATTATTTTTAATGCCGATCTTGATCACATTTATCCGTGAAGGATGCCGGGATTTTTTGCGTTATTAGCTAAGCTGAGCATCATTTTTACGAGAAAAGGTCGAATTAAATGCATTTAGGAATGGATATCGGTGGGACCAAAGTTGAGACTGTCGTGCTGGATGACAAGGGAAAACTGGTCTGGCAGCAGCGCATTGCGACACCGAAAGCCAGTATTGAGCAGTTCTTACAGGGTATCATTGGAGAAGTCCATGCCGCGCAGGATTGGGCAGGCGAAAAGCTAAGCCTGGGATTCGGTTTGCCCGGCGCGATTGACACCGCTACTTGTTTAGTAAAAAATTCAAATATTCAGGTGGTCAATGGGCATCCGCTGCATGATATCCTTAGCGACTATTTTTCCCAGCCGGTGGCTGTCGCAAACGATGCTAACTGTTTCGCGCTGTCGGAAGCGATAGATGGCTGCGGCGCCGGTCATGAAGTGGTGTTTGGGGCGATACTTGGTACCGGATGCGGCGGCGGTGTGGTGGTGCATCAGCGTTTGCTGACCGGGCCGAATGCCTGCAGCGGTGAATGGGGGCATAATCCTTTGCCGCACTATTCCCCGGAACACGATGGGCCTTCGCACTTGTGCTATTGCGGTCAGCATAACTGCGTAGAATCGTTTATCTCTGGCAGCGGGCTGGCCCGACAGTTTCGCTTACATAATGAAGGACGCGGAACCGCTGAAGAACTGGTGTTGAAGATGCGTGAAGGACACCCTCAAGCGCTGGCGCTGTGGCGGCAATTCCGTAATCAGCTGGCGCGCGCCTTCGCAAACGTCGTGAATACGCTCGATCCGGATGTGATAGTGATAGGTGGGGGACTGTCGGGCGTCGATGAGCTGTATAGCGATTTATCGGCTGAAATGGCAAAGTACATATTCGGTGGACGCTGCGTGACGCCGGTTCTGCCGGCAAAGCATGGCGACAGCAGCGGCGTACGCGGCGCAGCATGGGCTGGAGAGCAGGCGCTGCAGGGATAATCAGCGTAAACCCCGTAAAACAGGTGAAAACGAACGGAATGGTAAAAAAGACCAGAATTAAAGATATTGCGGCGGCCTGCGGCGTGTCGATTGCCGCAGTATCAAGAGCGCTAAAAGGGCAGCCGGGGCTTAGCGAGGAGACTCGTCAGCGGATCCTGTCGATAGCGGAAGCCGAAGGCTATGATTTTAGCCGCTTGCGCAACGGTCGCATCAAGCGGCTGCTGTTTTTAATGCACAGGGAACACAATATTGCCAGCGCTCTGCCGTTCTATTCGACCGTCATGCTTGGCGTTGCTGACGCTTGTAGAGAAAATGAAATTGCCATGAGCTTCCAGCCCATTGGTCCGGGAGATTCAGTTGGCGAGTTGATTAATCTCCATCAGCCTGACGCGCTGATCTGCGCGGGTTATCTGGAAGCAGAGATACTGGCGGAATTGAAAAAAACGGCGCTCCCCATTGCCCTGGTTGATTTGTGGGCGGCGGATTTTCCCTGTGCCAATCCTGACAACTATCACGGCGGATTTATCGCCACCCGCCACCTGCTTGAACAGGGAAGAAAGCGTATTGCCTTACTCGGCCATTCGCAGCACCATTACAGCATCCGTCAGCGTACTGAAGGCTATCTGCAGGCGCTGTTTGATGCCGGAATTTCTCTGGCCGAGGAGTATCGAGTCGAAGTCCCCCCGGTCAAGGAGATAGAAAAACCGCTGGTAGAAGGCATGGAGAAACTGCTGGCGCTACCGCAGCCGCCGGATGCTATCTTTGCTTATAACGATATGGCGGCGCTGGTGGCGATGAGAGTTTGCGCGCGGAAGGGCATCAAGGTGCCGGATGAGATTGCGATCGTCGGTTTCGATGATATTGAAGCTGCTGCATGGGCCTGGCCGCCGTTAACCACGGTGGCCATTGATAAGCGTGAGCTTGGCCGCGATGCGTTCCGTCTTTTACTCAGCGATGAGGGTGACAGAAACCTGTTGTTGCCGGTGCGGTTAGTGGTTCGTGAGAGTTCATTGCGGTTGCGTCCGCAGCCATAATCCGGCAAAGTCTGCGCCATCGTGTGAAAGGGGCAATCATCGTGAAGCGACTCATTATCGGTATCTCTGGCGCCAGCGGCGCAATTTACGGCGTACGCCTGCTCCAGGTTTTGCGCGAGGTATCTGATGTCGAAACCCATCTTATTTTAAGCCAGGCCGCCCGTCAGACGCTGGCGCTGGAGACGGACTTCTCCCTGCGCGAGGTGCAGGCGTTGGCCGACGTAGTGCACGATGCCCGTGATATCGCCGCCAGTATCTCTTCCGGCTCTTTTAAAACCGCCGGGATGGTGATTTTGCCATGTTCAATGAAAACGCTTTCCGGCATTGTTCATAGCTATACCGATGGGCTGCTGACCAGAGCGGCGGACGTGGTGCTTAAAGAGCGTCGCCCGCTGGTGCTGTGCGTTCGGGAAACGCCGTTCCACCTCGGTCATCTGCGTCTGCTGGTCCAGGCGGCGGAAATGGGCGCAGTGATTATGCCGCCGGTTCCGGCGTTCTATCATCGTCCTGAAAGCCTTGACGATGTGATCAATCAAACGGTCAATCGCGTTATCGATCAGTTTGATATCTCTCTTCCTGCAGACCTCTTTACCCGCTGGCAGGGCGCGTAGGGCGCACTAACATAGTGCGCTTTCTTCACCTCTGCGCTCCTGCAGTGCAATTTTGTCGCCTCGATCAAATCCTCAACATTTAATTTGTTTTTTTGCGCTACGGCGCTGCGGTTTATCCATTATTGCTGGTATCTTCCCTTTCAAGACAAACTTGCAACCTTTATTTAACAAATTTAACGCCGTTTCCAGCACGCACTGAGAGAATGGCATAAAACGTGCAAGATTTGTCGGCAGCACCAATAACAAGACAACGCATGACATAACAACATCACGACACTTAAGGGTAACCTATGAAGAAGACGGTCCTGGCTTTCTCTTTAATGATGGGCATTTGCAGCGCTTCCAGCGCCTTCGCCGCGCTGCCGCAGAGTATTCGCATTGGCACCGATGCCACCTACGCGCCTTTTTCTTCTAAGGATGCGAAAGGGGATTTCGTGGGTTTTGACATTGATTTGGGTAATGAGCTCTGTTCGCGCATCAAAGTAAAATGTACCTGGGTTGGCAGCGATTTCGACTCCCTGATCCCATCGCTGAAGGCGAAGAAAATCGACGCCATCATCTCTTCGTTATCGATCACCGAAAAACGCCAGCAGGAAATCGCGTTCTCTGACAAGCTCTACGCGGCGGACTCTCGCCTGATTGCCGCCAAAGGCTCACCGATTCAACCGACGCTGGAATCTCTGAAAGGCAAGCACGTCGGCGTTCTGCAGGGCTCCACCCAGGAGGCCTACGGCAATGAACGCTGGCGCAGCCACGGGGTAGACGTCGTGGCTTATCAGAATCAGGACTTAATCTACTCAGACCTCGCTGCGGGCCGCCTGGATGCCGCCTTGCAGGATGAGGTCGCCGCCAGCGAAGGCTTCCTCAAGCAACCAGCCGGTAAAGATTTTGCCTTTGCCGGACCTTCTGTTAAAGACAAAAAATTCTTCGGAGATGGCACCGGTATTGGCCTGCGTAAGGACGATAGCGAACTGAAGGCCGCTTTTGATAAAGCCCTGGCTGAGCTTCGCAAAGACGGCACCTACGACAAAATGGCGAAGAAATACTTCGACTTCAACGTTTACGGTGATTAAGTCGCCCGCTGGCCCGGATTCCGGGCCACGAGTATCTATTTCTGTCTGATATTGGTGCAACGGCGCTTTAAGCGGATCAATTTGGTGCAGGAAATTGCGCACTCTATGTTAAAAAGTGCATAGTTAAGCGTTTCCGATGCGAAAAAATTTGCTTTCCGGCGCAGAATGCTTTGCCTTACCGGGGCGAATAATGGCACGATAACTGCCGTAAGTACTTCTAATAAATCCATTAGAATGACAGTCTGTTGAGGATAGTTATGAAAAAACTGGCGTTGTCTCTCTCCTTAGCGCTGGCCCTTTCCAGCGTTTCCACCGTATTCGCAGCAATTCCGCAAAAAGTCCGCATTGGCACCGATCCTACTTATGCCCCGTTCGAATCAAAGAATGCACAGGGTGACTTGGTTGGTTTTGACATCGATCTGGCAAAAGAGCTGTGTAAGCGCATCAATACGCAATGTACCTTCATTGAGAACCCGCTGGACGCGCTGATCCCTTCTTTAAAAGCGAAGAAGATCGACGCCATTATGTCTTCGCTTTCGATCACCGAAAAACGCCAGCAGGAAATTGCTTTCACCGACAAACTTTACGCGGCTGATTCTCGCCTGGTCGTCAAAAAAGGCAGCGATATCACGCCAGACCTTGCGAAGCTGAAAGGTAAGCGCATTGGCGTTCTGCAGGGCACCACACAAGAAACCTATGGCAATGAACACTGGGCGCCGAAAGGTATTGAAATCGTTTCCTATCAGGGCCAGGACAATATCTATTCTGATTTGACCGCTGGACGTATTGACGCGGCGTTCCAGGATGAAGTTGCCGCCAGCGAAGGCTTCCTCAAACAGCCTATCGGCAAAGATTATCAGTTCGGCGGCCCGTCGATTAAAGACGAGAAGCTGTTTGGCGTCGGCACCGGAATGGGGCTGCGCAAAGAGGATAATGAGCTGCGTGAAGCATTAAATAAAGCCTTTGCCGAGATGCGCCAGGACGGCACCTACGACAAGCTGGCGAAGAAATATTTCGATTTTAACGTGTACGGCGACTAACCATCCCGCGTACCCCATCGCGCGTGACTTAGCGCGCGATGGTTGATGACAGACAGGGCAGACAGCATGCTGTACGGTTTTTCTCAGGTTATTTTTCAGGGCGCGCTGGTCACCCTTGAGCTGGCGTTAAGCTCGGTCGTTCTGGCAGTGCTTATCGGCCTGGCAGGCGCGGGGGCGAAGCTTTCCAGTAATCGTCCGCTGGCGCTGATTTTTGAAGGCTATACCACCTTAATTCGCGGCGTACCCGATCTGGTGCTGATGCTGCTGATTTTCTACGGGTTGCAGATCGCGCTCAACGCGCTGACCGATGCGCTTGGCCTCGCGCAGTTTGATATCGACCCCATGGTCGCGGGGATTATCACTCTGGGCTTTATTTACGGCGCTTACTTCACCGAAACCTTTCGCGGCGCCTTCCTGGCGGTACCGAAGGGACATATTGAAGCGGCAACGGCCTTCGGCTTCAGCGGCGGGCAGACCTTTCGCCGCATTCTGTTTCCGGCAATGATGCGCTATGCGCTGCCCGGAATTGGCAATAACTGGCAGGTGATCCTCAAAGCGACTGCACTGGTCTCATTGCTGGGGCTGGAAGATGTGGTTAAGGCAACTCAGCTGGCGGGTAAAAGCACCTGGGAGCCTTTCTACTTCGCTATCGTCTGCGGCCTGATTTATCTGGTGTTTACCACGGTTTCCAATGGTGTGCTGCTGATGCTCGAACGCCGTTATTCTGTTGGCGTGAAGAGGGCTGACCTGTGATTGATATTATTCAGGAGTACTGGAAATCTCTGCTGTGGACCGACGGCTATCGCTTCACCGGCGTAGCGATTACGCTCTGGCTGCTGATCTCTTCAGTCGTGATGGGCGGCATACTCGCGGTTTTTCTTGCCATAGGCCGGGTATCGAGCAACAAATTTATCCAGTTCCCAATCTGGCTTTTCACCTATATCTTTCGCGGTACCCCGCTGTATGTGCAGCTGCTGGTGTTCTATTCCGGTATGTACACGCTGGAGATCGTCAAAGGTACAGAACTGCTGAACGCCTTCTTTCGTAGCGGTCTGAACTGTACGGTGCTGGCGTTGACGCTGAATACCTGCGCTTATACCACGGAGATTTTTGCCGGAGCGATTCGTTCAGTGCCGGCGGGAGAGATCGAAGCCGCCCGCGCGTACGGTTTTTCTGCGGTCAAAATGTATCGCTGCATTATTTTGCCTTCCGCGCTGCGTATTGCTCTGCCTGCCTACAGCAACGAAGTGATCCTGATGCTGCATTCCACCGCGCTGGCCTTTACCGCCACGGTGCCGGATCTGCTGAAAATTGCCCGTGATATCAACTCGGCAACCTACCAGCCGTTTACCGCTTTTGGCATTGCCGCAGTTCTGTATTTAATTATCTCCTATGTGCTGATTAGCTTATTCCGCAGGGCGGAAAAGCGCTGGCTGCAGCATATCAAACCTTCTTCGACGCATTGAGAACGCCATGTCCGACAATAAATTAAATGTAATCGATCTGCATAAACGTTACGGCGAACACGAGGTGCTGAAAGGCGTTTCGCTGCGGGCGAAAGCCGGGGACGTGATCAGTATTATTGGCTCATCCGGTTCCGGTAAAAGCACCTTTCTGCGCTGCATTAACTTTCTTGAAAAGCCCAGCGAAGGGACGATTGTGGTTAACGGGCAGAACATTGGTCTGGTTCGTGATAAAGACGGTCAGCTCAAGGTGTCGGATAAGAACCAACTGCGTCTGCTGCGGACTCGCCTGACGATGGTGTTCCAGCATTTCAATCTCTGGAGCCATATGACGGTGCTGGAAAACGTGATGGAAGCGCCGATTCAGGTTCTGGGCCTGAGCAAACAGGAAGCGCGCGAGCGGGCGGTGAAATATCTGGCGAAGGTGGGGATTGACGAACGCCAGCAGATTAAATATCCGGTGCATCTCTCCGGGGGCCAGCAGCAGCGCGTGTCCATCGCCCGCGCGCTGGCGATGGAACCCGATGTGCTGCTGTTTGATGAACCGACGTCGGCGCTTGATCCTGAACTGGTGGGCGAAGTGTTGCGCATTATGCAGCAGCTGGCGGAAGAGGGGAAAACCATGGTCGTGGTCACCCATGAGATGGGTTTTGCGCGCCACGTCTCCTCTCACGTAATCTTCCTGCATCAGGGCAAGATAGAAGAAGAGGGGCACCCTGACGAAGTCTTCGGTAATCCGAAAAGCCAGCGCTTGCAGCAGTTCCTGAAAGGCTCTTTAAAGTAATCCCTGTCCTGCCCCCGGCGGAATACTCTCCGTCGGGGCGGCTAACGCTCCAGCCGATATACCCAGTCGTCGTAATCAATTCCGTTCAGGCGATAGGCTTTTTCGAGCACCTGAATGCGGATAAAACCGTGTTTTTCCAGCAGACGAGAGGAACCAGCGTTACTGCCCAGCACCCAGGCATTGATGGCGTGAACGCCGAGCTGCTGAAAACCGTAGTCGCAAATCGCTTTTAGCGCTTCGCTGGCGTACCCTTTCCCCTGAGCTTCGGGCAGGAGTGCGTATCCGACATCCGCTTCGTGCGGGTTTTTACTGCTGATGCGCAGCCCGATATCGCCCATTGCCGCGCCGCTGGCATCACGTAAAACGAATACGCCAGGGTCTGCGCAGCGGGACTCAAACAGCGTCCGCAGCGCCGGCTCCTCAAGAAGCTCTCCCATATAGCGCATCACTTCGGGATCTCGCCGTAAGCGCAGAAAAAAAGGCCAGTCGGATGCGTTAAACCCAGAGAGACGCAGGCGCGGAGTGGTGAGTGTTATCATAAAGCAGTCCATACAAGTGGATTATTCCGCCACCTTAACACCATAAAGCCGCGGAATGTTTATACCTTTAAGCAACCGTCGGTGAAGCCTGGCGCTGACTTTCCAGCCCGCTAAGATAGTGCAACACGGTTTTGCTCTCCCGCGTAGCCCTCAGCTGCAGCGCCAGATTGAGATCGTCCAGCACCTCGGCGTGGGCGACCAGCGCTGAGTCTTCAGCAAGTCGTCCCTCCGTTACCAGCCAGCCAACGATGGTTTTCCAGCGCCATAGCGGCGAATTGCCTTTAACGCGCTGCACCGGTCCCGGAAACTGGCCCGAGCCTCGTGCGCCATCTTTCAATAAGGCGACGGCCTGTCGCGTCAGGCCGGTGAGTTCGGCAATATCGCTTAATCCTACCAGCGCGGAATCAACGGATTCGACTCGCGCATTCAGAGCCGGAGCGGATTCGATATCAGCAATGGCTGACAGAATAGCCTGCTCAAGAGAGTCTCTTTCGCGATCGAACTCCAGATAGACCGCCGTTCCGTAAAAACAGACCAGGGCGTCAGCGCAGCCTGCGGCATGCAGTGCATCTTCCAGACCCACGGTACGAGAAGTTACGCCGGAGAGGGTGAGCGTAAAATTATACAGCGCCATTGTTTAATCCTTCTTGTGGTTAATCTGACCCGAGGCAGGCGGCTGGCAGCGGTCGACCATTCTGATAATTTGCCTGGCGTGGTTAATGGGTACCGCAGGCGTTGACCAGATGCTCATCATATGTTCCCGGTGCCGGACCGTCCCACACATCAACCTGCCAAAACAGTGAGCGCTTTTGCCGCCAGTGATAAAAATCCAGCCCCGTGCCAGCGCGTAGTCAATAGCTGCTCTGATATGTTTATCCGGATGTTCCTTCATCAATTCATCCTGGTAATATTGAATAAGTTGTTGACGAATGTCAACGGTGTGGTGGTGTTAAATTACACACAGGGGTTATGGCAGAGTGAAAGACATATCACTGGAATAAGATTCACAGTTAAGGCGACACAGGAATGGTGATTTTTGCGCGCTGCGAGGTGGGTTCCACAAATTAATCGCTCAGGGAGAACGTAGCGCTCTCCCTGAGTAAACTGAACTACCGCAGCACGTCGGCCAGCGCCTCTTCCAGATCGTACCAACGAAAGCCAAATCCGGCCGCTTCCAGGCGTTTAGGCAACGCGCGCTGGCCGCCGAGTACCAGAACGGAAGATTCTCCCATCAGCAGACGAATAGCCGCCGCCGGGACGCGGAAAATCGCCGGACGGTTTAGCGCATGGCCCAGCGCATGAGCGAACTGCTCGTTACGAACCGGGTAAGGGGAAACCATATTAAACGGCCCGCGCAGGTCGTTATCAAGCAGCCACAGTATACCGTTGACCATATCGTCGATGTGGATCCAGGCCAGATACTGTCTGCCGCTGCCGATAGGGCCGCCGAGGCCAAGCTTAAAGGCGGGCGCCATTTTGGCCAGAATGCCGCCTCGCGGCGCCAGCACCACCCCGGTACGCAGCAGGCATACGCGGGTGCGATCGCTCTGCGCTTCGCAGGCAATCTGCTCCCAGCGGGCGCAAAGCTTGTGGGTAAACTCATTATGCGGCGGCTCTTCTTCGGTGACGACAACTTCGCCGAGATCGCCATAATAGCCGGCGGCTGAACCGCTAATCAGCACCGCGGGCGGCGCGTCGCTGGCGTTGATTAGGGTGACCAGCTTTTGGGTGATATCCCAACGGCTGTGGCAGAGGCGCTGCTTCTGCTCCGCCGTCCAGCGTTTATCGGCGATAGGTTCGCCTGCCAGATTGATGACGGCATCAAAACCGTTAAGATTCACCTGATGCTCAAAATCGCGCCACAGAGTGACGCGAGAATCGAGGCGGTTTTTCGCCTTTTCAGGGCTGCGGGTTGAAACCGTTACGCGATGCCCCAGCTCCAGCAGCCGGGGTATCAGATGCCGGCCAATCAGGCCGGTACCGCCAGTAAGCAGAACGTTCATAGCGCCTCCCGAAGATGCATCTAGCGCCGCCAGCTCATCGTCATGGAGACGGAATCGGCGTAGCGCAGTGCATGCAGTTTGTCGATCTCTACTTCAGCATATGTGACCCAGTGATGTTCGCGTGCGATGTCGAGCACATCCTGAGTTAATTTTTCCAGTAGAGAAAAGCGGTTATTTTCGATATGACTAATAATGCGCTTAGTAATGGTGCGGTAGTTCAGCGCATCGTTAATATCTTCGCTGTTGCGTGATTTCTCCGCCGGATAGTGGATAGCGACGTTGACCACCACATCCTGGCGGTTGGCGATCTCTTCCTCTTTAATTCCGATAAAAGTACGCAGGCGCAGGTTCTTAATTCGAATAATGGCGTCTGGTTGAGACATTGCAGGCTTCCTCCGGGTAGTAATTTCCGCCATCATACATCAAAGCTTCCCGGCCGAGCAGGGGGTTACCAGGCTTCTGTTTTCAGAAGCGCCTCAACGGTCGCCGGGCGATGACGAATGCGTTCAAACCAGTTGTGAACCGCCGGAAAACTGGCGAGGTCGATGCGCTGGCGCTGATGGGCATTCACCCACGGCCAGCAGGCGATATCGGCGATACTGTAGTGGTTGCCGCCCAGCCAGGGGCTCTCGCCAAGGCGCCGGTTGAGCACGCCGTACAGCCGCTGAGTTTCAACCTGATAGCGCTCGATGGCATAGGGTACCGCCTGCGGGGCGCAGTGGTTAAAGTGGTGGTTTTGCCCGAGCATCGGCCCTAAACCGCCGACCTGCCAGAATAACCACTGGAGCGTAGCGTGGCGCTCGCGGAGCTCACCGCTCAGTAACTTGCCGCTTTTTTCTGCAAGGTAGAGCAGGATTGCTCCGGACTCAAACAGGTTTAACGGGCCACCGCCGTCGGCGGGTTCATGGTCAACGATCGCCGGGATCTTGTTATTTGGCGAAATCGCAAGGTAGGAGGGTTGGAACTGCTCCCCTTTGCCGATATCCACCCGGATGAGACGATAGGCCAACTGAGCTTCTTCGAGGAAGAGCGTGATTTTGTGGCCATTGGGAGTGGGTGCGTAGTAAAGATCGATCATGAAAATCCCTCGCCGTTACGGGTCGCAAACTTTTCGAGTATAGGTGAACTGACGTTATTCGGCAGGCTAACCGAATCCGGGATGATTTTTGCCAGGCAAGTTCACCGCAATTAAGTATGTAAGATCCTCAAGGCGACGGTCAGTGACATCTTCTGAAAGACAGGCTATGTTGGCTTATCGCCCCATTACATTAGCCATTGAGGATGCTATGAGCCAGTCCGCGATTACCCTGTGGTCCGACGCCGATTTTTTCTCGCCCTATGTGATGTCCGTGTACGTTGCCCTGCAGGAAAAGAGCCTGCCTTTTACTCTAAAAACCGTCGATCTCGACAGCGGCGAGCATCTGCAAAGCGGCTGGAAAGGCTACAGCGTGACGCGGCGCGTACCGCTGCTGGAGGTCGGTGAGTTCTTCCTGAGCGAATCCTCCGCGATTACCGAATATCTCGATGAACGCTTCGCGCCTCCGGAGTGGGAGAGACTGTATCCGCATGACCTGCAAAAGCGCGCGCGGGCGCGTCAGGTGCAGGCCTGGCTGCGTAGCGATTTAATGCCGATTCGTGAAGAACGCTCGACGGCCGTGGTTTTTGCCGGAGAAAAGAAACCGCCGCTCAGCGAAGCCGGGAAAAAAAGCGCCGGCAAGCTGTTTGAAACGGCTGGCGTTCTGCTATCCCATGGCGGGCAGAATTTATTTGGCGAATGGTCTATAGCCGATACCGATCTTGCGCTGATGCTCAATCGTCTGGTTCTGAACGGCGATGAGGTTCCGACCGCGCTGGCTGATTATGCCACCTTCCAGTGGCAGCGAGCGTCAGTCCAGCGCTACGTCGCACTCTCAGCCAAACGAGCGGGCTGATAAGCGTCAGCGGTTCCGTTATCATAGCGGCATCGTAATGCGTGGAGATGAATTGTATGAAGCTGATGTTTGCCTCGGATATCCATGGCTCTCTACCTGCAGCCGAACGCGTGCTTGAGCTGTTCGCGCGAAGCGGGGCGCAGTGGCTGGTTATTCTCGGTGATGTGCTGAATCACGGACCGCGTAACGCGCTTCCTGAAGGTTATGCCCCGGCCCAGGTCGCAGAGGCGTTAAACCGCGTAGCGGAGCGGGTGATTGCCGTTCGCGGCAACTGCGACAGCGAAGTCGATCAGATGCTGCTCCATTTCCCCATAACCGCCCCCTGGCAGCAGGTTTTGAGCGAGCGAACCCGCCTGTTTCTCACTCACGGACATCTGTACAGCCCCGATAATTTGCCTCCACTCGCCGCTGGCGATGTGCTGGCTTACGGCCATACTCATATTCCGGTAGCCGAGAAACGCGGCGAGATTTTTCTCTTCAATCCCGGCTCGGTCAGCATCCCTAAAGGGGGATTTACCGCCAGCTACGGTCTTCTGAACGAGGGGCGATTGCAGGTTTTAGCACTCGATGATCATCAGGTTATTGCAGAGGTCGCAATTTACCCGTAATTTACCCCTCAATCGTATAGACGCGCCGCGAGAGCGCTTTAAAAAGTAAGGTTTCCTGATGGCGGAACAGAATCATTTGGCAAGCACAGAATGGGTCGATATTGTTAATGAAAACAACGAGGTGATAGCACAATCCAGCCGCGAACAAATGCGCGCGGAGTGTCTGCGTCATCGCGCGACCTACATTGTTGTTCATGATGGGATGGGCAAAATCCTGGTGCAGCGTCGTACCGAAACGAAAGATTTCCAGCCGGGCATGCTGGACGCCACCGCCGGTGGCGTAGTGCAGGCTGATGAGCAAATGCTGGAGTCCGCGCGCCGCGAGGCGGAAGAAGAGCTCGGCATTGCCGGCGTGCCCTTCGCTGACCACGGGCAGTTCTACTACGAAGATAAGCACTGCCGCGTCTGGGGCGGTCTGTTTAGCTGCGTATCGCACGGACCGTTCGCGCTGCAAGAAGAAGAAGTGAGCGAAGTGTGCTGGCTGACGCCGGAAGAGATCACCGCCCGCTGCGATGAGTTCACTCCGGATTCATTAAAAGCGCTGGCGCTGTGGATGACCCGCAATGCCAACAATGAGCCAACAAAAGCCGAAAAACAGGAAGAGGCGGAATAGCCTTTAGCAGCTATCCCGCATGCATAAACTGGACGCGATGGGTTTCCTGTCGCTCCAGTTTCCCTCATTAAAACGCTCCAGAAGGGCTCGCCCGGCTTCTATACCAATCTTGTGGTGCGGCACAGCCATGGTCGTTAACGGCGGCTGGCACACCCGACTCACGTCACTGTCGCCAAAGCCGACGACGGCTAAATCATCAGGCACCTTGATGCGCCGACGCTGGCACTCATACAGCGCCCCGCATGCCAGCTCATCGGAAACGCAGACTAGCGCATCGAGTTCTGGCCATGCCAGCAAAAACTCCGGCAGCTGCGAAGCGCCGGTGGAAAAGTTGGCCGGTAGCGCAGCGTTAATCACCCGGTTAGGCGACATATGATGGCGCAGCATGGCCTTGTACCACCCCTGCAAATGCTGCTGAAAAATCCACTGTTCCTGATTGGCGCACAGCAGACCGATATTCTGATAGCCGCGGTGAATGAGCATCTCCGTCAGCTCGAACATCGCCGCTACGTTATCAATGCCGATATTCATGTCGATAGGATCGGCGCGCATCGCCCCCATTTCCACCACCGGAATCGAGGCGTTTTGCAGCCAGTGGCGTACGGTATCGCTATGTTCAACGCTAAGCAGAATGGCGGCGGCGATATTCGAAGCCAGCAGCGTTTCCAGCAACTTTTCTTCCTGCTCAAGACGGTGCTGCGATTCCGCGAGCATGATTTGATAACCCGCCGGCTGTAGTACCTGCTGAAGCCCGGCAAACATCGCTGAGCAGCCCGCCTCCGCCAGATTGGGGACCACCATCGCGATAGTTCTTGAAGAGGCTGATGCCAGGGCGCTGGCGGCGAGGTTAGGCATATACCCGAGTTCTTGCACCGCCGCTTCGATTTTTTCACGGAGTTTATCGGAAACTTGTTCCGGCGTGCGAAGCGCGCGGGATACGGTCATGGTTCCCACACCTGCCAGCTGAGCAACATCGGCGATCGTCACTTTACCGGTACTACGCCGTTTTCGGGTTAGAGACATACATATTCCTGCTAAACAGACGTTTTTTATTTTCATCCATTACTTCACGTGTCAGGGAGTATACGCCTTAACCGGGGCTTTTTGCTGCGTTTTCACAGGATGATTGTGAATTGATAGCGCTATCACAAATCTGAATGTTCCTTTTTGGTAGCGCTATCTTTGTGATCGTTCTCGCAGATAACTCTTCCCTGCTTGCATAAAGTTTGCCCATCTTTTGCTAAAAGACGGGGGATAAAATGCTCAACACATGGCTCTCTGATGCCACCATTGCGCTGCGGCAGAACGTAGACAGCTGGCCCCAGGCGCTGGATATCTGCGCCCGGCCGCTGCTCGAGGCCGGCGTTATCGAACCTGCTTACGTGAAGGCGATCGTGGAGCAGCATCGCAGGCTGGGGCCGTATTACGTGCTGGCGCCGGGACTGGCGATGCCGCATGCGCGGCCAGAGGAGGGGGCAAAGGGCTTAGGACTATCGCTGTTGAAACTGGAACAGGGCGTATCGTTTGGCTCAGAGGAGTTCGACCTGGTTGATATTATCATTATGCTTGCGGCACCGGATAAACATAGCCATCTCGAAATGATCGCGGCTCTGGCGGAATTATTTTCCAGCGATGAAGATATGCATCAATTACATCAGGCAACCGGCCTTGAGGAGATTAAAAAAATCATCGCACGCTTCTGAGTTAATTTAAACATCCGACTTATCGGACATTACGCGCCTGCGTGATGCGGACCTACTCTACCCAAAAAAGGTGATAACAATGAAAATTATGGCAATTTGCGGTTCTGGCCTGGGCAGCAGTTTTATGGTTGAAATGAATATTAAAAAAGTGCTTAAAAAGCTCGAAATCGAGGCCGAGGTAGAGCACTCCGATCTGTCGTCGGCAACTCCTGGCGCGGCGGATCTGTTTGTGATGGCTAAAGATATTGCTGCCAGCGCCAGCGTACCGGAAAGCCAGCTGGTGGTGATTACTAACATCATCGATATTAATGAACTCGAAGCGCAGCTGCGCGCGTGGTTCGCCAGACAATAACTATTTATAGCGAGGTGGATATGTATATCCTTGAAACGCTGAATTTTGTTGTTGATATTCTTAAAGTCCCTTCAGTACTGGTCGGTTTAATTGCGTTAATTGGTCTGGTGGCGCAAAAAAAATCTTTCTCCGACGTCGTGAAGGGAACAATTAAAACTATTCTGGGCTTTATCGTTCTCGGCGGTGGCGCGACGGTATTAGTCGGCTCGCTGAATCCATTGGGGGGGATGTTTGAACACGCATTTAATATTCAGGGAATTATCCCTAATAATGAGGCGATAGTTTCTATTGCGCTGGAAAAATATGGTGCTTCAACCGCGCTGATTATGGCGTTTGGGATGGTGGCAAATATTGTGGTCGCCCGGTTTACGCGCCTGAAGTACATTTTTCTCACCGGGCACCACACCTTCTATATGGCCTGCATGATTGGCGTGATTCTCACCGTGGCGGGTTTTGAGGGGGTCGGGCTGGTATTTACCGGTTCGCTGATCCTTGGTCTGGTCATGGCATTCTTCCCGGCGTTGGCCCAGCGCTATATGAAGCGTATTACCGGAACCGATGACATTGCTTTCGGCCACTTCGGCACTCTGGGCTACGTACTGTCGGGGTGGATCGGTAGCGTTTGCGGTAAAGGCTCGCGTTCAACAGAAGAGATGAACCTGCCGAAAAACCTGAGCTTCCTGCGCGACAGCTCCATCTCTATTTCGCTGACCATGATGATCATCTATCTGATTATGGCGGTGAGCGCAGGGCGTGAATACGTTGAAAGCACCTTCAGCGGCGGCCAGAACTACCTGGTCTACGCCATCATTATGGCGATCACCTTCGCTGCCGGGGTGTTCATCATCCTGCAAGGGGTACGCCTGATTCTGGCGGAAATCGTACCGGCTTTTACCGGGTTTTCGGAAAAGCTGGTGCCGAATGCCCGTCCGGCGCTGGACTGTCCGGTTGTTTATCCCTATGCGCCCAATGCGGTACTGATTGGCTTCCTGTTTAGCTTCCTCGGCGGGCTGGTCGGGCTGTTCCTCTGCGGGCAATTTAAGTGGGTGTTGATTCTGCCCGGCGTGGTGCCGCATTTCTTTACCGGCGCGACCGCTGGCGTGTTTGGCAACGCGACCGGCGGGCGGCGCGGGGCAATGATCGGCGCGTTTGCCAACGGTCTGCTGATCACCTTCCTGCCGGTGCTGCTCCTGCCTGTACTGGGGGCGATTGGTTTTGCCAATACCACTTTCTCGGATGCTGATTTCGGCGTCGTCGGCATCGTGCTGGGTAACCTGGCCCGCTATCTGTCGCCGTTTGCGATAACTGGCCTGGTTGTGGCGTTGTTCGTACTGCTGGTGGCGTACAACGTTTTTGCGAAAAAGAAATCTGTGGGCCGCGGCGCGCAGGAGAACAGCGGAGCGAAATCATGAATGTGCAAGAAGTGACTAAACTGGCGCGAGACATTCGCGTCGCAACCCTTAAATCGCTGACGGATCTCGGTTTCGGCCACTACGGCGGCAGTATGTCGGTCGTGGAAACGCTGGCGGTACTGTACGGCGCGGTGATGAAAATTGATCCCGCCGATCCGGACTGGCCCGAGCGCGACTACTTTGTGTTATCGAAAGGCCATGCCGGCCCGGCGCTGTACAGTACGCTGGCGATAAAGGGATATTTCCCGATGGAGGAACTAAGCACGCTGAACCAGAACGGTACGCGGCTGCCAAGCCATCCGGATCGGCTAAAAACGCGCGGCGTAGACGCTACAACGGGGTCGCTGGGGCAGGGGATTTCCATCGCTGGCGGGATGGCGCTGTCGCATAAGCTGGCGGGACGGACGAATCGTGTGTTCTGTATCGTTGGCGACGGTGAACTGAATGAAGGCCAGTGCTGGGAAGCATTCCAGTTTATCGCCCATCATCGCCTGAATAATCTGACTGTGTTTGTTGACTGGAACAAGCTACAGCTTGACGGCAGGCTGGATGAGATCATTCGCGCTTTTAATCTGGAAGATAAATTCCGCGCCTTTGGTTTTGATGTCGTGACCGTTAAAGGCGATGACGTTCCCGGACTGCTGGCTGCGGTACAGCCCGTTCCGCCCGTCGATGCGCGACCGCGGGTAGTCATTCTCGATAGCGTGAAAGGCCAGGGCGTGCCGTATCTCGAAAATCTCAGCAACAACCACCATTTGCGCCTGACGGGCGAAATGAAAGAGACGCTAAACGAGGCGATTCGCCAACTGGAGGCCGAACATGATTAAGCTTGCACCAGCAGGGCAAAAAGATGCCGTAGAGATGCGTAAGGTTTATGCCGGGTTCGTCGCAGAGCAGATTGCAGACAAGAGCCCAATTATCGCGCTGGAAGCGGATTTGATGAGTTCCATGGCGATGGACGGCGTCGCGCGGGAGCATCCGCAGCACGTCATCAACTGCGGCATCATGGAAGCCAACGTGATAGGCACTGCCGCCGGGCTATCGTTGACCGGACGCAAGCCGTTTGTGCACACCTTTACCGCTTTTGCCAGCCGCCGCTGTTTCGACCAGCTGTTTATGTCGCTCGATTATCAGCGGAATAACGTCAAAGTGATTGCTTCCGATGCGGGGGTGACCGCCTGCCATAACGGCGGAACCCATATGTCGTTTGAAGATATGGGGATTGTGCGCGGCCTGGCGCATTCGGTCGTACTGGAAGTGACCGATGCGGTGATGTTCGATGAGATTCTGCGTCAGCTTATCGATCTCGACGGCTTCTACTGGGTTCGCACCATTCGCAAACAGGCGCCGAGCGTGTACGCGCCGGGTTCAACGTTCACCATTGGTAAAGGG
Source organism: Klebsiella sp. CN_Kp100 (assembly GCF_040065315.1). Classification (NCBI taxonomy): domain Bacteria; kingdom Pseudomonadati; phylum Pseudomonadota; class Gammaproteobacteria; order Enterobacterales; family Enterobacteriaceae; genus Klebsiella; species Klebsiella sp. CN_Kp100. The sequence goes on along the minus strand of NZ_JBEAIJ010000037.1, from coordinate 93,877 downwards.
AATGTACTGCGCGAAGGTGAAGATATCACGCTGATTGCCAATGGGATTATGGTGGCGGAAGCGCTGGAGGCGGCGCGCCAGCTTGAGCAGGAAGGCGTTAGCGCGGCGGTGATTGATATGTTTACCCTGAAGCCCATTGACCGCATGCTGGTGAAAAATTACGCCGAAAAAACCGGGCGCATCGTGACCTGCGAAAACCACAGTATTCACAATGGACTGGGATCGGCGGTGGCGGAGGTGCTGGTGGAAACCTGTCCGGTACCGATGCGGCGCGTAGGAGTGAAAGAGCGCTACGGTCAGGTGGGAACGCAGGAGTTCTTGCAGAAGGAGTATGGCCTGACGGCGCATGATATTGTCTCAGCGGCGCGCGAGCTGCTGTAAATAAAAAAGGCGACCACCCGGTCGCCTTTTTTCATGCAGCGGGCAGATTATGCTTGCTGCTGGGACGACTGAATCGCGGTCAGGGCGATGGTATAGACGATATCGTCAACCAGCGCGCCGCGGGACAGGTCGTTCACCGGCTTACGCATGCCTTGCAGCATCGGCCCGATGGAGATCAGGTCGGCGGAACGCTGTACGGCTTTGTAAGTGGTATTACCGGTGTTCAGATCCGGGAAGATGAACACGGTAGCGCGTCCGGCAACCGGGGAGTTCGGCGCTTTGGATTTCGCAACGTCAGCCATTACCGCAGCATCATACTGCAGCGGGCCGTCGATCATCAGGTCAGGACGTTTTTCCTGCGCCAGACGAGTTGCTTCGCGAACTTTCTCTACATCGCTGCCTGCGCCTGAAGTGCCGGTGGAGTAGGAGAGCATTGCCACGCGCGGCTCGATGCCAAAGGCAATTGCGGATTCAGCAGACTGAATGGCGATTTCAGCCAGCTGCTCAGCGGTCGGATCCGGGTTGATCGCGCAGTCGCCGTAAACGTAAACCTGTTCCGGCAGCAGCATGAAGAATACGGAGGAGACCAGAGAGCTGCCAGGGGCCGTTTTGATCAGCTGCAGTGGCGGACGGATGGTGTTGGCGGTGGTGTGAACCGCGCCGGAGACCAGACCGTCAACTTCGTCTTGCTCCAGCATCAGGGTGCCAAGAACCACGTTGTCTTCCAGCTGCTCGCGAGCAACCGCTTCGGTCATACCTTTGCTCTTACGCAGCTCGACCAGGCGAGCTACGTAGCTTTCGCGAACCACTTCCGGATCGACGATTTCAATCCCGGCGCCCAGCTCTACGCCCTGAGACGCGGCAACGCGGGTGATTTCTTCGGGGTTGCCCAGCAGGACGCAGGTGGCGATACCGCGCTCGGCGCAGATAGCGGCGGCTTTAACGGTACGCGGTTCGTTACCTTCCGGCAGAACAACGCGCTTGCCTGCTTTACGCGCCAGCTCGGTGAGCTGATAGCGGAAGGCTGGCGGAGAGAGGCGACGGCTACGCTCGGAAGTCGCGGTGAGCGACTCGATCCAGTCAGCGTTAATGTAGTTAGCCACGTATTCCTGAACTTTCTCGATGCGCTCGTGATCGTCAACCGGAACTTCCAGGTTGAAGCTCTGCAGGCTCAGGGAGGTCTGCCAGGTATTGGTGTTGACCATAAATACCGGCAGGCCGGTCGCGAATGCGCGTTCGCACAGCTTGCTGATGCGCTCGTCCATTTCGTAGCCGCCGGTCAGCAGGATGGCGCCGATTTCCACGCCGTTCATCGCGGCCAGGCAGGCGGCGACCAGAACGTCGGGACGGTCTGCGGAAGTGACCAGCAGCGATCCTGCGCGGAAGTGCTCCAGCATGTGTGGAATGCTGCGTGCGCAGAAGGTCACGGACTTCACGCGGCGGGTATTAATGTCGCCTTCGTTGATGATGGTGGCGTTCAGGTGACGCGCCATATCGATCGCGCGGGTGGCGATCAGATCGAAGCTCCACGGCACCGCGCCCAGAACCGGTAATGGGCTACCGTTCTGCAGCTGAGCCGGATCGATCTTCACGACTTTCGCTTTGGAAGAGTCGTCGAAGATTTCTGACAGGTCAGGGCGAGTACGGCCCTGTTCGTCAACTGGCGCATTCAGCTTGTTGACGATTACGCCGGTAATGCTGGTGTTTTTCGCGCCGCCGAAGCTGCTGCGAGTCAGCTCAACGCGTTCTTTCAGCTGTTCCGGAGTATCGGTACCCTGGGACATGACGAAGACGATTTCAGCGTTCAGCGTTTTGGCGATTTCGTAGTTCAGCGACTGGGCAAACTGATGTTTGCGGGTCGGGACCAGACCTTCAACCAGCACCACTTCAGCATCCTGAGCGTTGGCGTGGTAGTTGGCGATGATCTCTTCCATCAGCACGTCTTTCTGGTTGCTGGAGAGCAGCGACTCAACGTGGCTCATCTTCAGCGGTTCTGCGGCCGGAAGGTCGGAGTTCGCGCGAATGATGGTCGTCGTCTGGTCTGGCGCATCGCCACCGGCGCGTGGTTGAGCGATTGGTTTAAAGACGCTCAGGCGCACGCCTTTACGTTCCATAGCACGGACAACACCGAGGCTGACGCTGGTCAGGCCTACGCTGGTTCCGGTAGGGATCAGCATAATTGTACGGGACACGATATATCCTCTTTCGTTACCGCCAGTATCGGGCGGGATACAAAACTGCACCACCAGCTTCCCGTCATACTTCAAGTTGCATGTGCGTTGGCTTTACTTGCTCACCCCAGTCACGTACTCCTCATACGCTCCTGGGGATTCGCTGCGTCGCCGCCTTCCTGCAACTCGAATTATTTAGGTTTATGGCTGGCGGTGTGGAATCAGGCGGTCAGACGGTTGGCGTCTTGCGCGATGACCAGCTCTTCGTTGGTCGGAATGACGATAGCCGGGCGAGTGCCTTCTTTGTTGATGAAGCCAGACTTGCCGAAACGGGCAGCCAGGTTGCGCTCGTGATCAACTTCAAAGCCCAGTACGCCCAGTTTGCCCAGAGACAGTTCGCGAACCATCGCCGCGTTCTCACCGATACCGCCGGTGAAAATAACCGCGTCCAGACGGCCATCCATCAGCGCGGTGTAGGAACCGATGTATTTTGCCAGGCGGTGGCAGTAAACGTCCATAGCGCGTTTAGCATCCGCTTTGTCCTGGTAGTTGTCTTCAACATAGCGGCAGTCGCTGGTCACTTCGGTCAGGCCGAGCAGACCGGACTCTTTGGTCAGCATTTTGTTGATGGCGTCTACGCTCATGCCCAGGGCATCGTGCAGATGGAAAATGATTGCCGGGTCGATATCGCCAGAACGCGTACCCATAACCAGGCCTTCCAGCGGAGTCAGACCCATAGAGGTGTCAACGCATTTACCGTTACGGATAGCGGAAACGGAACCACCGTTGCCCAGATGGCAGGTGATGATGTTCAGCTCTTCAACCGGTTTGTTCAGAACTTTCGCAGCTTCCTGAGTCACATAGAAGTGGCTGGTACCGTGCGCGCCGTAGCGACGTACGCCGTGTTCTTTGTACAGGCTGTACGGCAGGGCATAGAGGTAAGATTCTTCCGGCATGGTCTGGTGGAACGCGGTGTCGAACACGGCAACGTTCTTATCTTTCAGATGCGGGAAGGATTTCAGCGCTTCAGCGATACCGATCAGGTGCGCAGGGTTGTGCAGCGGAGCGAAAGATGCGGAATCTTTAATGCCCTGAATGACGGAGTCATCGATAACAACGGAGCTGGTGTATTTCTCACCGCCGTGAACGATACGATGGCCGATTGCGGTCAGCTGAGCAGACAGTTCTGGTTTTTGTGCCAGAATAGTGTTAACGATAAAGTTCAGCGCTTCACTGTGAGCAGCGCCAGCGCCTAGCTCGGCTTCTTGTTTGCTGCCATCCATTTTCCATTTGATACGGGCTTCTGGAAGATGAAAACATTCTGCTAAACCGGACAGGTATTCGTCACCGTTGACGGCATCAAGGATAGCGAATTTCAGAGAGGAGCTACCGCAGTTCAGAACCAGTACTAACTTACTCGACATGGAAGTACCTTTTATGATACGTGGCTAAAAAAACGTCAGTGTGTCACAAAGCGTAGCGCAGGATGACATCGACATTTATGATTAACATCATGCCTTGCACTGTTTTCGGCACGATGGGAGAAGTACATTTGATTTTATGTCATTTTGCATAATTTTCAGCCAGTGGCAGAATATGCGATAATTTGACTAACCTGGTAAAAGGGTCTAACCGCCCCTCAGGTGCGCACAGAATACCTGATTGAGGCCGCCATTGCCAAAATCTTTTGAACGTTGTCATACACAGTTGGTGTTTTGCACAAATTTTTTAAGTTTTATATGTAAAGTTGAGGTAAGCCATGTCTGGTCCAGAAAATCGCCCTGTAAGTTTTTTCGGCTTGTTTCGCCACGGGCAGCATTATGCAAAGACCTGGCCTCTGGATAAGCGCCTTGCCCCGGTGTTTATCGAAAACCGTATTATTCGCGCCACGCGCTATGCGATTCGTATCATGCCGCCCGTAGCGATTTTCACGCTGTGCTGGCAAATCGCCCTTGGCGGCCAGCTTGGCCCGGCCGTGGCTACCGCGCTGTTTGCGCTGAGCCTGCCGATGCAGGGATTATGGTGGTTGGGCAAGCGCTCGGTGACGCCGCTGCCGCCGTCGATTTTAAACTGGTTTTATGAAGTGCGCGGTAAATTGCAGGAGGCCGGACAAGCATTAACGCCGGTCGACGGTAAGCCTGATTATCAGGCTTTAGCTGACACGCTTAAGCGCGCCTTCAAACAACTGGATAAAACTTTCCTGGATGATTTGTAATTGCATCAGGAAAACGCATATAAAAGAAGGCGCATAATTCATGCGCCTTCTTTTTTCACGCCGTAAAAAGTGCAACAGGAGTCAAAAATGGAAATGACCAATGCGCAACGTCTGATTCTGTCGAATCAGTACAAGATGATGACGATGCTCGACCCGGACAACGCCGAACGCTATCGCCGTCTACAGACCATCATTGAGCGTGGATACGGGCTGCAGATGCGCGAGCTGGACCGCGAGTTTGGCCAGCTTACCGAGGAAACGTGTCGTACCATCATTGATATCATGGAGATGTATCATGCGCTGCATGTCTCCTGGACCAACCTGAAGGACGCCAGCGGAATCGACGAGCGTCGGGTCACATTCCTCGGTTTTGACGTTGCCACTGAAGCTCGCTATCTCGGCTACGTTCGCTTTATGGTCAACGTTGAGGGACGCTACAGCCACTTTGACGCCGGGACTCACGGCTTTAACTCCCAGACCCCGATGTGGGAAAAATACCAGCGTATGCTGAGCACCTGGCACGCCTGCCCGCGTCAGTATCATCTGAGCAGTAACGAAATTAATCAAATTATCAACGCCTGATGGAGGTTCCCGTGCAGTGTAAAGGTTTCCTGTTTGATCTTGACGGGACATTAGTCGATTCGTTGCCGGTGGTGGAGCGTTCGTGGTGCAAATGGGCGGATCGATTCAGTATCCCTCATGATGAAGTGCTGAACTTCATTCATGGCAAGCAGGCAATCACCTCGTTGCGTCACTTTCTCCCCGGCCGCAGCGAAGAAGAGATTCAGGCTGAATTCACCCTGCTGGAAACGGTAGAAGCGACGGATACCGATGGCGTTACGGCGCTGCCGGGTGCGGTTGCGTTGCTCAAAACCCTGGATGAAGCCGGGATCCCCTGGGCGATTGTGACGTCGGGTTCGATACCCGTGGCCCACGCTCGTCACCGTGCCGCAGGTCTGCCTGAAGCTGAGGTGTTCGTCACTGCCGAGCGCGTAAAGCACGGGAAACCCGCTCCGGATGCCTATCTGCTGGGGGCCGAACTGTTGGGCCTGGCCCCGGCGGATTGCGCCGTCGTGGAGGATGCCCCTGCCGGTCTGCTTTCCGGCCTGAATGCCGGCTGTCGGACCATCGCGGTCAACGTGCCCGCCGATGCACCGCGTCTTGATGAAGCGGATTTAGTATTAACGACGCTGGAAAGCCTGCAGGTTGAGCGTCTGCCTGACGGCAAGGTGAATGTTAGCCTTAAAAACTAATCTCATGATTTAGCCCCGCGTTGGCGGGGCTTTTTTATGCCAAACTTCCAACTCCATCTTCTGACAAGGATAAGTTGTGAACGGTGAATTGATTTGGGTGTTATCTCTTCTTGCCGTAGCCGTCGTGCTCTTTGCCACCGGAAAAGTGCGCATGGACGCTATCGCTTTGCTGGTGATTGTCGCGTTTGTCCTCAGCGATACCTTGACGCTCAGCGAGGCCTTCTCCGGTTTTAGCGATCCCAACGTTATCCTTATTGCCGCGCTTTTCATTATTGGCGATGGGCTGGTGCGTACCGGGGTTGCCACTAAAATGGGTTCCTGGCTGGTGAAGGTTGCCGGTAACAGCGAAACCAAAATGCTGGTTTTTTTGATGCTGACCGTTGCCGGGCTGGGCGCTTTTATGAGCTCGACGGGCGTGGTGGCCATTTTTATTCCGGTGGTGCTCAGCGTATCAATGCGCATGAACACCTCGCCTTCGCGGTTAATGATGCCGCTCAGTTTTGCCGGGCTTATCAGCGGGATGATGACGCTTGTCGCCACGCCGCCCAACCTGGTCGTCAACAGCGAACTATTACGCGAAGGGCTGCAAGGATTCAGCTTTTTTAGCGTCACGCCGATAGGCCTGGTGGTGCTGGTTCTGGGCGTTTTCTATATGCTGGTGATGCGCTTTATGCTTAAGGGAGATGAAAGCGAACAGGTCAGAGATGGGCGTAAACGCAGCACCTTTCGCGATCTCATCAAAGATTATCATCTGACCGGCAGGGCGCGTCGCCTGGCTATTCGCCCCGGCTCGCCGATGATTGGCCAGCGCCTGGACGACCTGAAACTACGCGAGCGCTATGGGGCGAACGTTATCGGCGTTGAGCGCTGGCGGCGCTTTCGGCGGGTTATCGTGAACGTTAATGGGGTATCAGAATTCCGCGCCCGTGACGTTTTGCTGATCGATATGTCGGCTTCGGACGTTGATTTACGCCAGTTTTGCGGCGAGCAGATGCTTGAGCCGATGGTGCTGCGCGGTGAATATTTTTCCGATCAGGCGCTGGACGTAGGGATGGCGGAAGTCTCTCTGATCCCGGATTCAGAACTGATTGGCAAGTCGGTGCGCGAAATCGCTTTTCGTACCCGTTTTGATTTGAACATCGTGGGCCTGAAGCGCGATGGCAAAGCCATTGACGGCGCAGTCACCGATGAACCCCTGCAGCTTGGCGATATCATGCTGGTGGTTGGCAACTGGCGGCAGATAGCCCTGCTGGCCAAGCGGGGGCGGGACTTCGTGGTGCTGAATATGCCCATTGAGGTCAATGACGCCTCGCCGGCGCACAGCCAGGCGCCGCACGCCATTTTCTGTCTGGTGCTGATGGTGGCGCTTATGCTGACTGACGAAATACCTAACCCTATAGCGGCCATCATTGCCTGCCTGCTGATGGGTAAATTCCGCTGCATCAACGCGGAAAGCGCCTATAAAGCCATCCACTGGCCGAGCATTATTTTGATCGTCGGAATGATGCCTTTTGCCCTGGCGCTGCAGAAAACCGGCGGGGTGGATCTGGTTGTGAAAGGCCTGATGGACGTGGCGGGGAGTAAAGGGCCCTATCTGATGCTGGGCTGCCTGTTCGTGATGTGCGCGGCTATCGGCCTGTTTATTTCCAATACCGCTACCGCGGTGCTGATGGCGCCGATTGCGCTGGCTGCGGCGAAGTCGATGGGCGTATCGCCATATCCCTTTGCGATGGTCGTGGCTATGGCGGCTTCTGCGGCGTTTATGACGCCGGTATCGTCACCGGTGAACACGCTGGTGCTGGGGCCGGGTAAGTACTCATTTAGCGATTTCGTCAAAATTGGCGTACCGTTTACCATCATGGTGATGGTGGTGTGCGTACTGCTAATCCCGGTACTGTTCCCGTTTTGATAGCGCTGTAAAAATTCCCGGTCAGGCGCGCGCCGGCCGGGAAGTGATTTATAAAGGCGAATCCTGGCTAATTTCATCAAGGGAAAGATGGAAGCTCGGTACAAATACCCGCATAAAGTAGTCCATCTCTGGACTGCGGCGCGATTCCAGCGTTTTCTCCAGGCGGCCCTTGGCCAGCAGAAATTCATTGTTACCCGCCGATAGCTCTTCCAGACACTTCAGGTAGGCGCAAAGCGCATCGGCCTGTTTGACAATGGATTTTTCCTCTTCGCTATAGTGATGTTCGTCAATGAGTGGCGCAAAAATGTCGCGCAGCTCGTCAGGAACCATATCGACCAGCTTCTGCTGGGCGATTTTCTCGATGGCTTTGTACTCTTGCGCAATTTGCGAATTGAAATACTTCACCGGCGTCGGCAGATCGCCGGTCAGCACTTCCGAAGCATCATGATACATCGCCAGCAGCGCGATTCGCTCAGCGTTAACCTGGCCGCCAAATTTGCGATTTTTAATCGCCGCCAGCGCATGGGCAACCATGGCGACCTGTAAGCTGTGTTCGGAGACGTTTTCTGTGCGGACATTGCGCATCAGCGGCCAGCGGTTGATCAGTTTCAGGCGGGAGAGGTGGGCAAAGAAATGACTCTGACTCATAGGAACCCTTAATCAGTTACGACGTCGGGTGCCATTGTGCGCAGGGATCGCCGCCGGATGCAAATACCGGCGGCTGGACAGGCTTAATCAGAGCTGGTGGTAGCCGGAAAGGAAGCGTCCGAAGCGGGTAATCGCCATTTCAAGATCGTCTTCGCGCGGGAGGGTCACAATACGTACGTGATCCGGCCACGGCCAGTTAAAGGCGGTTCCCTGAACCAGCAGGACTTTCTCCTGCAGCAGAAAATCGAGCACCATTTTTTGGTCATCGTGAATATTAAAGCGTTTAGCATCGATTTTCGGGAACATATACAGCGCGCCTTTCGGCTTAGTGCACGAGACGCCGGGGATTTCGTTAATCAGCTCCCAGGCGCGATTACGCTGTTCATATAAACGGCCGCCGGGAACGATAAACTCGCTGATGCTCTGATAACCGCCGAGGGCCGTTTGAATTGCATGCTGGGCCGGAACGTTGGCGCACAGGCGCATGGAAGCCAGCATCTCCAGGCCTTCGATGTAGCCTTTAGCGTGTTTCTTCGGGCCGTTAAGCACCATCCAGCCCTGGCGGAAGCCGGCGACGCGGTAGGTTTTTGACAGACCGTTAAAGGTTACAGTGAGCAGATCCGGGGCCAGCGGGGCTATCGAATGGTGCTGCGCATCATCGTAGAGGATCTTATCGTAGATCTCGTCGGCGAAAATAATCAGGTTATTCTGCCGGGCGATCTCAACGATCTCCATCAGCAGCTCTTTTGAGTATACCGCCCCGGTTGGGTTATTCGGGTTGATAATCACAATGCCGCGGGTGCGCGGGGTGATTTTGGCGCGAATATCGTCGAGATCCGGGAACCAGTCGGACGATTCATCGCAAAGATAATGCACCGCTTTACCGCTGGAAAGCGCGACCGCGGCGGTCCAGAGCGGATAATCCGGCGCCGGAACCAGCATTTCATCACCGCTGTTCAGCAGGGCCTGCATGGCCTGGACGATAAGCTCGGAAACGCCGTTACCGATATAGATGTCTTCGACCGTCACATCGCGCATACCGCGGGCCTGATAGTGCTGCATGATGGCCTTACGCGCGGAATAAAGACCTTTTGAATCGCTATAGCCCTGGGATGTGGGGAGATTGCGGATGACGTCAACGAGGATTTCGTCAGGTGCGTCAAAGCCGAACGGCGCTGGGTTGCCGATGTTCAGCTTCAGGACTTTATTGCCTTCTTCTTCAAGGCGTTTCGCCTCTTTCAGAACCGGGCCGCGGATGTCGTAACAGACGTTATCTAACTTGCTGGATTTTTCGATGGGGGACATGAACCTTGACCTTTTAGCTGTTATCGCCACTCCCTGCCGTGGAAGTCAGCACGGAACAATGTACTCCGCATCCCCGCTGTTTTGAAGGGTTAACAGGAGAAGATTTTGCTATTCATGTTTTTTTGGTTTAATCAATTTCCCTGGCGTCAGGCGATTTTGTTTATACATTATGCCTTCTCTGGTTTTATAATTGGTCTTATATTGTGTGATGTCGTGTTTTTGCGAACGTTTATATGGTTTTTTCTGCCTGGAGGATGAGCGGATTATTTTTTGCGCAATAAAGCGTCTCTTAAATGAGAACGTTTATTTCACAATACACAGCAGGTTGTAACAACTTGACGCGCTATTTTTAATGAAAGTATTTAATCGATAAATGAGCTTTATTTTACATAAGGAATATTCTTAGATTTGTTAATTTAATTAAGGTTCTGAAAAGCGTTTAAAATTAGCTGAGTTAATACTGATTAACTCTTATAAATATTGTGGTTTTCGGTTAGAATATCGCCGTTAATACGGACGTAGAGCTATACCCGGTAGCTAGTCTTTTTATTAATACATTGTTATTGCAGGTTTTTGTTATCTTCCTGAGGGCTATGGCAAGTTTGTCGCCCGTGAGGATGCCGAAGATGGCCATCGCTGGCTGTTTTTTTGCGTCACATCACAAAAAGCCAGCGCGTCGTAATTAAAAGCGCTTAGGCCTACGAACAAAATATTACTCAGAAATTCCGCACATTTGCTGCGGATGAGTGCTTTCTAATGCAATAACGTTCGTCCAGTTGTTCATTCGCCTCTCTCCTGGCGGATAACGCGAAGCTGAAGGATTAGCCGGAAGCCTGGAGCACAGCATCAACAAGGCAGGTAAGCATTAGCCGCCTGAAAGTGAAGCAAATATGATAAATGAAAATCGTTCGATACTAAATTTAGACCTCGACCTCTTGAGAACCTTTGTTGCCGTCGCCGATCTCAGTACATTTGCCGCTGCCGCCGTTGCGGTGTGCCGGACTCAGTCAGCGGTAAGCCAGCAGATGCAGCGGCTGGAGCAGTTGGTCGGCAAAGAACTTTTTGCTCGCCACGGGCGCAATAAACTCCTGACAGAACAGGGTATTCAGCTGTTAGGCTATGCGCGGAAGATTCTGCGTTTTAACGATGAAGCCTGTATGTCGCTCATGTTCGGCAGCCTCCAGGGGACGCTGACAGTGGGTGCTTCTGATGAGACAGCGGATACCATTTTACCGTTCTTATTAAATCGGATCGGCAGTTTTTATCCCAAGCTGACCCTTGAAATTAAAGTCCTCAATCATCCCGATATAGTAGATATGCTGAACAATGGGGCGATCGATCTCGCGCTAACTACCCGACCAACGAAGGGTTCGGAAATGCTGACGCTGCGCACTTCGCCAACCCTGTGGTACTGCGCGGCGGATTACGTTCTCCCGCAGGGCGAGTCGGTCCCGCTTGTATTGCTGGATGCCGCAGATCCGTTTCGCGAAGATATCACTACGGTACTCGATGTTGCCCGGGTTCCCTGGCATCTGTCCCATACGGCGTCATCAATGGCTGGGGTCAAAGCGGCGGTGAAAGCCGGACTTGGCGTAACCGCGCAGCCGGTAGAGATGATGAGCCCGGAGTTTCGCGTGCCGGGCAGAAGCGACGGGTTACCGGTGCTGCCGGATACCCACTACATGTTGAACTGTAACCCTCAGAAGGCAAGCGAGCTCACTCAGGCGATTTTCCAGTCGTTGAGCACGGAGTACCAGCCATGGTCTAGCCAGCGCATTTATACCCCTGAAGGGGGAGATAATTCCCTTGTTTCCTGAAGGGAAAAAGCTAACAAACATCACAAAAACTGGTAACAAAATGTAAGTGCAAAAACGAACCACAGACCTGCAAAATCGCCACTGTGGTTCGTTTTTTTCAAATTTTATTGATGAATTAAATGTTTTGTTGGTTTCTTTGCATCTAAATCAGTGGCTTAGTTCTGCTCTTCCTCTCATTTCTCCACTTTTCTCTGCACTTTCAATACTTCCTGCTAATGTTAAAAAACCATCTGGTTTGTTGCTGTTTTCTTGGTTGAATTAACAAAAGCGTGTCGCAGATCAAGAAAATACCCCTCCTTAGGGGGAGGAATCGTGTCTGAATCCTGTCAAAATAGACGGGTAATTTTGATTTACGGCGGAAACGGACACGATTCAACAACACTAAAGCCGAACAGTATGCAAGGTTATTCCGCATGAAAGGGCATTTAATGTTAATGAAAAAAATCCAATGTAAATTAATGTTGTGAAAACTTTTGTTAAAGTTGACAAAAGGTTAATGAAAGGAGTAAAAAGCCACCGCAACTGGCCTTCCACATCACCCAGGGACGCTTTTTTGCACGGCATTTTTTTTATTCCTCCCCGTGAAACGCTGTGGCGTTCATCTGCCAGTAAGAGCAGAGGGTTTTAGCGCTACACTTTTTTGGTTAAGCAATGCGTATGTCAACATCCACTGAAGTCATCGCTCATCATTGGGCATTCGCTATATTTCTCATCATCGCTATCGGCCTGTGCTGCCTGATGCTCGTCGGCGGCTGGTATCTTGGCGGACGCGCGCGCGCGCGTAGCAAGAATACGCCGTTTGAATCCGGGATCGACTCCGTCGGTTCGGCTCGCTTACGTCTTTCTGCGAAGTTTTATCTGGTAGCCATGTTCTTCGTGATTTTCGACGTGGAAGCCCTGTATCTCTACGCATGGTCGGCCTCTATCCGTGAAAGCGGCTGGGTCGGCTTTGTGGAAGCCGCAATTTTCATTTTAGTGCTACTGGCTGGTCTGGTTTACCTCGTTCGTATCGGCGCACTGGACTGGACGCCTGCGCGCTCCCGTCGCACGCTGGTTAACCCGGAAACAGACAGTCCCACTAACCGTCATACGCAGTAAAAGCGAGGCAATAAGATGGATTATACGCTCACCCGCATCGATCCTAACGGTGAGAACGACCGTTACCCCCTGCAAAAACAGGAGATCGTAACCGACCCCCTGGAGCAAGAAGTCAATAAAAGCGTGTATATGGGGAAACTCGAACACGCCTTGCATGACATGGTGAACTGGGGCCGTAAGAACTCAATCTGGCCTTATAACTTCGGCCTTTCTTGCTGCTACGTGGAAATGGTGACGTCATTCACCGCGGTGCATGACGTTGCGCGCTTTGGTGCAGAAGTATTACGTGCCTCCCCGCGTCAGGCTGACCTGATGGTGGTTGCGGGTACCTGCTTCACCAAAATGGCGCCGGTCATTCAGCGTCTTTATGACCAGATGCTGGAGCCGAAGTGGGTTATCTCGATGGGCGCATGCGCCAACTCCGGCGGAATGTACGATATTTACTCCGTCGTCCAGGGCGTGGATAAGTTTATTCCGGTCGATGTTTACATCCCGGGCTGTCCACCGCGTCCGGAAGCTTACATGCAGGCGCTGATGCTGCTGCAGGAATCCATTGGTAAAGAACGCCGTCCGCTCTCGTGGGTGGTAGGCGATCAGGGCGTGTACCGCGCCAATATGCAGTCGGAACGCGAGCGTAAACGCGGCGAGCGTATTGCAGTGACCAATCTGCGGACTCCGGACGAGATTTAACTTGCGCCTGCGGGCGGGATGAAAACTTCGCAAATCAATCTACTACAGCGCGAAGCCTCGCCAGCAGTCACCACGGACCTTTTGCAATGGTGAACAATATGACCGATTTAACCGCGCATGACGCCGCACCAGCCTGGCAAACCCGCGATCACCTTGATGACCCGGTGATCGGCGAACTGCGCAACCGTTTTGGGCCGGATGCCTTTACCGTTCAGCCTACCCGCACCGGCGTTCCGGTGGTTTGGGTTAAGCGCGAACAGCTGCTTGAGGTGGGTGATTTCCTGAAGAAATTGCCGAAGCCTTACGTGATGCTGTTCGACCTGCACGGCATGGACGAACGTCTGCGCACGCACCGCGACGGTTTACCCGCCGCGGATTTTTCCGTTTTCTATCACCTGATTTCAATAGACCGCAACCGCGACATCATGCTCAAGGTTGCCTTGTCTGAAAACGATCTGCATCTGCCGACCTTCACCAAACTGTTCCCTAACGCTAACTGGTATGAGCGTGAAACCTGGGAGATGTTTGGCGTGACCTTCGACGGCCACCCGAACCTCAGGCGCATCATGATGCCGCCGACATGGGAAGGCCATCCGCTGCGTAAAGACTATCCGGCGCGCGCCACCGAATTTGACCCGTTTGAGCTGACCAAAGCCAAACAGGATCTGGAAATGGAAGCGCTGACCTTCAAACCGGAAGAGTGGGGCATGAAGCGCGGGACCGAAAACGAGGACTTCATGTTCCTTAACCTCGGCCCGAACCACCCTTCAGCGCACGGTGCGTTCCGTATTATTCTGCAGCTCGATGGCGAAGAGATTATCGACTGCGTGCCCGATATCGGTTACCACCACCGCGGCGCGGAGAAGATGGGCGAACGCCAGTCCTGGCATAGCTACATTCCTTATACCGACCGTATTGAATATCTTGGCGGCTGCGTTAACGAAATGCCGTACGTACTGGCGGTAGAGAAACTGGCGGGTATTACCGTGCCGGACCGCGTCAACGTGATCCGCGTGATGCTCTCCGAGCTGTTCCGCATCAACAGCCATCTGCTGTACATCTCCACCTTTATCCAGGACGTCGGGGCGATGACGCCGGTATTCTTTGCCTTTACCGACCGCCAGAAGATCTACGATCTGGTGGAGGCGATTACTGGTTTCCGTATGCACCCGGCCTGGTTCCGCATCGGCGGCGTCGCGCACGACCTGCCTCGCGGCTGGGATCGCCTGCTGCGCGAATTCCTCGAGTGGATGCCGAAGCGTCTGGATTCCTATGAGAAAGCCGCGCTACGCAACACTATCCTGATCGGTCGTTCGAAAGGGGTTGCCGCCTATAATGCGAAAGAAGCGCTGGAGTGGGGCACCACCGGCGCGGGCCTGCGCGCCACCGGCATCGGCTTCGACGTACGTAAATGGCGTCCCTATTCTGGCTATGAAAACTTCGACTTTGAGATCCCGACCGGCGGTGGCGTCTCCGACTGCTACACCCGCGTGATGCTGAAAGTGGAAGAGCTGCGCCAGAGCCTGCGCATTCTTCAGCAGTGCCTCGATAACATGCCGGAAGGCCCGTTCAAGGCGGATCACCCGCTCACGACGCCGCCGCCGAAAGAGCGCACGCTGCAGCATATCGAAACCCTGATTACGCACTTCCTGCAGGTTTCCTGGGGGCCGGTGATGCCGGCGCAGGAATCCTTCCAGATGATTGAAGCGACGAAGGGGATTAACAGTTACTACCTGACCAGCGACGGTAGCACCATGAGCTACCGTACCCGCGTGCGTACGCCGAGCTTCGCGCACCTGCAGCAGATCCCGGCCGCCATTCGCGGCAGTCTGGTCTCTGACCTGATTGTCTATCTGGGTAGTATCGATTTTGTTATGTCAGACGTGGACCGCTAATTATGCACGAGAATCAACAACCACAAACCGAGGCTTTTGAGCTGAGTGCGGCAGAGCGTGAGGCGATTGAGCACGAGAAGCACCACTACGAAGACCCGCGTGCGGCGTCCATTGAAGCGCTGAAGATCGTTCAGAAGCAGCGCGGCTGGGTGCCGGACGGCGCAATCTACGCTATCGCCGATGTGCTGGGGATCCCGGCCAGCGACGTAGAAGGCGTGGCGACGTTTTATAGCCAGATTTTCCGCCAGCCGGTAGGGCGTCACGTCATTCGCTACTGCGATAGCGTGGTGTGCCATATTACCGGGTTCCAGGGCATTCAGTCGGCGATCGAGAAGAAGCTGGATATCAAACCGGGTCAAACGACCTTTGATGGCCGCTTCACTCTGCTGCCGACCTGCTGTCTGGGCAACTGCGACAAGGGGCCGACGATGATGATTGATGAGGACACTCACAGTTATCTGACGCCGGAAGCGATTCCTGACCTCCTGGAGCGGTATAAATGAAAACCATTATTCGTACTGCCGAAACCCATCCGCTGACCTGGCGGCTGCGCGACGACAAGCAGCCGGTATGGCTGGATGAATACCAGAGCAAAAATGGCTACGCCGGGGCGCGTAAAGCGCTCTCCGGGATGGCGCCGGATGAAATCGTCACGGCGGTAAAAGACGCTGGCCTGAAAGGGCGCGGCGGCGCGGGCTTTTCCACCGGTTTGAAGTGGAGCCTGATGCCGAAAGACGAATCCATGAACATCCGTTATCTGCTGTGTAACGCCGATGAAATGGAGCCGGGTACCTATAAAGACCGCCTACTGATGGAGCAGCTGCCGCACCTGCTGGTGGAGGGTATGCTGATCTCCGCTTTTGCGCTGAAAGCTTACCGCGGCTACATCTTCCTGCGCGGAGAATATGTTGAAGCGGCTCAGCATCTGCGCCGGGCGATTGCCGAAGCGACCGAAGCGGGCCTGCTCGGTAAAAACATACTCGGCACCGGTTTTGACTTCGAGCTGTTCGTCCATACCGGGGCAGGGCGCTATATTTGCGGCGAAGAAACCGCGTTGATTAACTCTCTCGAAGGCCGCCGCGCGAACCCGCGCTCGAAGCCGCCGTTCCCGGCCAGCTCCGGCGTATGGGGCAAACCGACCTGCGTTAACAACGTTGAAACCCTGTGCAACGTGCCGGCGATTCTGGCTAACGGCGTTGAGTGGTATCAGAACATTTCCACCAGTAAAGATGCCGGCACCAAGCTGATGGGCTTCTCCGGGCGGGTGAAAAATCCGGGCGTCTGGGAGCTGCCGTTCGGCACCACCGCGCGCGAGATCCTCGAAGATTACGCCGGCGGCATGCGCGATGGCCTGAAGTTCAAGGCCTGGCAGCCGGGCGGCGCGGGTACCGACTTCCTGACTGAAGCGCATCTTGACCTGCCGATGGAGTTCGAAAGCATCGGTAAAGCGGGAAGCCGCCTGGGGACGTCGCTGGCGATGGCCGTTGACCACGAGATCAACATGGTATCGCTGGTGCGCAACCTCGAAGAGTTTTTCGCCCGCGAGTCCTGCGGCTGGTGCACGCCTTGCCGCGACGGTCTGCCGTGGAGCGTGAAAATTCTGCGCGCTCTCGAGCGCGGCGAAGGGCAGCCGGGGGATATCGAGACGCTTGAGCAACTGTGTCGATTCCTCGGACCGGGTAAAACCTTCTGCGCGCACGCGCCGGGTGCGGTTGAGCCGCTACAGAGCGCGATTAAATATTTCCGCGAAGAATTCGAAGCTGGCATTAAACAGCAGTTCAGCAATACCCATGCAATCAACGGGATTCAGCCGAACCTGCTTAAGACGCGCTGGTAATGTATCCACAAGATCATTCAGGTTGCATCAAGGCGGCAACTGAGTGAACCCCCAGGACTTACTACAGTAAGTGACCGGGGTGAACGAAGGCAGCCAACGCAGAGGCCGCCTGAATGAAGAAGTGGAAAAGATTTTTTTACTTTGGAAGCACGCTAATGGCTACGATTCATGTAGACGGCAAAGAGTACGAGGTCAACGGAGCGGACAACCTGTTAGAAGCTTGTCTCTCTCTGGGTCTTGATATTCCTTACTTTTGCTGGCATCCGGCGCTGGGAAGCGTTGGTGCTTGCCGCCAGTGTGCGGTGAAGCAATATCAGAACGCGGAAGACACGCGTGGCCGCCTGGTGATGTCCTGTATGACTCCGGCATCCGACGGCACTTTTATTTCTATCGACGACGCAGAAGCGAAGCAGTTTCGCGAAAGCGTAGTTGAGTGGCTGATGACCAACCACCCGCACGACTGTCCGGTGTGCGAAGAGGGCGGCAACTGTCACTTACAGGATATGACCGTGATGACCGGTCATAGCTTCCGTCGCTACCGCTTTACCAAGCGTACCCACCGTAACCAGGATCTGGGGCCGTTCATCTCCCACGAAATGAACCGCTGCATCGCCTGCTACCGCTGCGTCCGCTACTATAAAGACTATGCCGACGGTACCGACCTGGGCGTCTATGGCGCTCACGATAACGTCTACTTCGGTCGCCCGGAAGACGGCGTGCTGGAGAGCGAATTCTCCGGCAACCTGGTTGAAGTCTGTCCGACCGGCGTCTTTACCGATAAAACACACTCCGAGCGCTATAACCGTAAATGGGATATGCAGTTTGCACCAAGCATCTGCCAGCAGTGTTCCATCGGCTGTAACATCAGCCCCGGCGAGCGCTACGGCGAACTGCGTCGTATCGAAAACCGCTATAACGGTACCGTTAACCGTTACTTCCTCTGCGACCGCGGACGTTTTGGCTACGGCTATGTGAATCTGAAAGATCGCCCGCGTCAGCCGGTTCAGCGTCGCGGCGACGATCTGATTACCCTTAACGCCGAGCAGGCGATGCAGGGGGCGGCAGATATTCTGCGCCAGTCGAAGAAAGTGATTGGTATCGGCTCCCCGCGCGCCAGCATTGAAAGCAACTTTGCGCTGCGTGAGCTGGTCGGCGCCGACAACTTCTATACCGGCATCGCGAAGGGCGAACAGGAACGCCTGCAGATGATGCTGAAAGTGCTGCGCGAAGGCGGTATTCATACCCCGGCGCTGCGCGAGATCGAATCTTACGATGCGGTGCTGATCCTAGGTGAAGATATTACCCAGACCGGCGCGCGTATCGCGCTGGCGGTGCGTCAGGCGGTGAAAGGCAAAGCGCGCGAAATGGCGGCGGCGCAGAAGGTCGCCGACTGGCAGATCGCCGCGATCCTTAACATCGGCCAGCGTGCAAAGCATCCGCTGTTCGTGACCAACATCGACGACACCCGTCTTGATGACATTGCGGCATGGACCTATCGCGCGCCGGTGGAAGATCAGGCGCGTCTTGGCTTCGCCATTGCCCACGCGCTGGACGATAGCGCGCCGGCGGTCGAAGGTCTGAGCAGCGAACTGAAAGGCAAAATCGAGGTGATCGTTCAGGCGTTAGCCGGAGCGAAAAAACCGCTGATTGTTTCCGGAACTAACGCCGGCAGCATCGAGGTGATTCAGGCTGCAGCGAACGTGGCGAAAGCCCTGAAAGGCCGCGGCGCCGATGTTGGCGTGACCATGGTCGCCCGGGCAGTGAATAGCGTTGGTCTCGGGATGATCGGCGGCGGCTCGCTTGAAGAGGCGCTGAGTGAACTGGAAACCGGCGCAGCCGATGCGGTTATCGTGCTGGAAAACGATCTGCACCGCCACGCTTCAGCCGCCCGCGTAGATGCGGCGCTGGCGAAAGCGCCGCTGGTGCTGGTGGTTGACCATCAGCGTACGGCGATTATGGAAAAAGCGCATCTGGTGCTCTCCGCGGCAAGCTTTGCGGAAAGCGATGGCACCGTGGTCAACAACGAAGGTCGCGCCCAGCGCTTCTTCCAGGTTTACGACCCGGCCTATTACGATGCGAAAACCGTGATGCTGGAAAGCTGGCGCTGGCTGCACTCGTTGCACAGCACAGTGAACAATCGTCAGGTTGACTGGACGCAGCTGGACCACGTGATTGACGCCGCCATTGCCGCCCTGCCGCAGCTGGCCGGGATCAAAGACGCCGCGCCGGATGCGACCTTCCGCATTCGCGGTCAGAAGCTGGCTCGTGAACCGCACCGCTACAGCGGACGTACGGCGATGCGCGCCAACATCAGCGTGCATGAACCGCGTCAGCCGCAGGATAAAGACACCATGTTCGCCTTCTCTATGGAAGGGAACAACCAGCCGTCCGCGCCGCGTTCGCAAATTCCGTTTGCCTGGGCTCCGGGCTGGAACTCCCCTCAGGCGTGGAACAAGTTCCAGGATGAAGTGGGCGGTAAACTGCGCCACGGCGATCCGGGCGTGCGTCTGATTGAAGCCTCCGCCAGCGGTCTTGAGTACTTTACCGCGGTACCGGCAAGCTTCCAGGCTGAAGAAGGGAAATGGCGTATCGCGCCTTACTATCATCTGTTCGGCAGCGACGAGCTGTCGCAGCGTGCTCCGGTATTCCAGAGCCGCATGCCGCAGCCGTACGTTAAGCTCAACTCGGCAGATGCCGCGAAGCTTGGCGTGAACGAAGGGGCGATGGTTTCCTTCAGCGTTGATGGCCAGGCGCTTAGCCTGCCGCTGGTAATCTCGGCGGGGCTGACGGCAGGGCAGGTTGGCTTACCGATGGGCTTGCCAGGGATTGCGCCGGTGCTGACCGGAGCGCGTATTGATACTCTGCAGGAGGCGAAAGCATGAGTTGGTTAACTCCCGATCTCATCGACATTCTGTTAGGCATCCTTAAGGCGGTAGTGATTCTACTGGTGGTGGTCACCTGCGGCGCGTTTATGAGCTTTGGCGAACGTCGTCTGCTGGGCCTGTTCCAGAACCGTTACGGACCTAACCGCGTGGGCTGGGGCGGTTCGCTGCAGCTTGTCGCCGACATGATCAAAATGTTCTTTAAAGAGGACTGGGTTCCGCGCTTCTCGGATCGCGTGATCTTTACTCTGGCGCCGGTGATCGCCTTTACTTCGCTGCTGCTGGCCTTCGCCATCGTGCCGGTCAGCCCGACGTGGGTGGTGGCCGATCTGAACATCGGTATCCTGTTCTTCCTGATGATGGCGGGCCTGGCGGTCTATGCGGTGCTGTTCGCCGGCTGGTCGAGCAACAACAAATACTCGCTGCTTGGCGCGATGCGTGCTTCTGCCCAGACCCTGAGCTACGAAGTGTTCCTCGGCCTTTCCCTGATGGGCGTAGTGGCGCAGGCCGGTTCATTCAACATGACCGATATCGTCAATAACCAGGCGCATCTGTGGAACGTCATCCCGCAGTTCTTTGGTTTCGTGACCTTTGCGATTGCGGGCGTGGCGGTATGTCACCGTCACCCGTTTGACCAACCGGAAGCGGAACAGGAGCTGGCTGACGGTTACCACATCGAATACTCCGGCATGAAGTTCGGTCTGTTCTTCGTCGGTGAATATATCGGGATTGTTACCGTATCGGCGCTGATCGTGACGCTGTTCTTCGGCGGCTGGAATGGCCCATGGTTACCTCCTTTCATCTGGTTCGCGCTGAAAACCGCGTTCTTTATGATGATGTTCATTTTGATCCGCGCATCATTACCGCGTCCGCGCTATGACCAGGTAATGTCCTTTGGCTGGAAGGTATGCCTGCCGTTAACGCTGATCAACTTGTTGGTAACGGCGGCTGTCATTCTCTGGCAGGCGCAATAAGGGGTGAATTGACCATGACCTTAAAAGAATTATTGGTAGGGTTTGGCACCCAGGTCCGCAGTATCTGCATGATCGGGATGCACGCCTTTGCCAAACGTGAAACTCGGATGTACCCGGAAGAGCCGGTATATCTGCCGCCGCGCTACCGTGGCCGCATCGTGCTGACGCGCGATCCGGACGGCGAGGAGCGCTGCGTTGCCTGTAACCTGTGTGCGGTAGCTTGTCCGGTAGGCTGTATCTCTCTGCAAAAAGCCGAAACTAAAGACGGCCGCTGGTATCCGGAGTTTTTCCGCATCAACTTCTCACGCTGCATTTTCTGCGGTCTGTGCGAAGAAGCATGCCCGACGACGGCGATTCAGTTGACCCCGGACTTTGAGCTGGGCGAATACAAACGTCAGGATCTGGTGTACGAAAAAGAGGATCTGCTGATTTCCGGTCCGGGTAAATACCCGGAATATAACTTCTACCGGATGGCGGGTATGGCAATCGACGGCAAAGATAAGGGCGAAGCAGAGAACGAAGCTAAGCCTATCGACGTCAAGAGCCTGTTACCGTAAGGAGAGGGCAATGGAATTCGCTTTTTATATCTGTGGCCTGATAGCCATCCTCGCAACCCTGCGGGTGATCACCCACACCAATCCGGTGCACGCGCTGCTGTACCTGATCATTTCGCTGTTGGCGATCGCCGGGGTGTTCTTCTCGCTAGGGGCTTACTTTGCCGGTGCGCTGGAAATTATCGTCTACGCCGGGGCCATTATGGTGCTGTTCGTGTTCGTGGTGATGATGCTCAATCTGGGCGGCAGCGAAATTGAGCAGGAGCGCCAGTGGCTGAAACCCGGGATCTGGATTGGCCCCGCCATCCTCTCTGCGGTACTGCTGGTGGTTATCGTTTACGCCATCCTCGGTATTAACGATCAGGGAATTGACGGTGCGGCGATTAACGCCAAAGAGGTCGGTATTGCGCTGTTTGGTCCGTACGTTCTGGCGGTGGAGCTGGCCTCCATGCTGCTGCTCGCGGGCCTGGTTGTTGCCTTCCATATCGGCCGCGAAGAGCGCGCCGGGGAAGTGCTGAGCAACCGCCCGAACGACAGCGATAAAAGAAAAACGGAGGAACACGCATGATCCCCTTAACACATGGACTGATCCTCGCCTCTGTCCTGTTTGTCCTCGGCCTGACGGGGCTGGTTATCCGCCGCAATCTGCTGTTTATGCTGATTAGCCTGGAGATCATGATCAATGCCGCGGCGCTGGCTTTCGTGGTTGCAGGAAGCTACTGGGGCCAGACCGATGGCCAGATAATGTATATCCTCGCCATCACCCTCGCCGCCGCGGAAGCGAGTATCGGCCTGGCGCTGCTGCTGCAGCTCCATCGTCGTCGCCAGAACCTGAACATCGATTCAGTAAGTGAGTTGCGCGGATGAACATGCTTACCCTAACCATTCTTTTGCCATTGATTGGCTTTGTTTTGCTGGCCTTCTCTCGCGGACGCTGGTCGGAGAATTTATCCGCCACCGTGGGGGTGGGTTCGGTCGGTCTGGCGGCGCTGGCGACGGCGTTTGTTGGCGTCGACTTCTTTGCCAACGGCAAACAGGCGGTCAGCGTTCCGCTGTGGGCCTGGATGTCGGTGGGCGACTTCAATGTTGGCTTCAACCTGGTGCTGGACGGTCTCTCTCTGACCATGCTGTCCGTGGTCACCGGCGTCGGTTTCCTGATCCATATGTTCGCCTCCTGGTATATGCGCGGTGAAGAGGGCTACTCCCGCTTCTTCGCTTATACCAACCTGTTTATCGCCAGCATGGTGGTTCTGGTGCTCGCTGATAACCTACTGCTGATGTACCTCGGCTGGGAAGGCGTGGGCCTCTGCTCCTATCTGCTGATCGGTTTCTACTACACCGATCCGAAGAACGGCGCGGCGGCAATGAAAGCGTTCGTAGTGACCCGCGTCGGCGACGTGTTCCTGGCGTTCGCGCTGTTCATTCTCTACAACGAGCTGGGCACCCTGAACTTCCGCGAAATGGTTGAGCTGGCGCCTGCGCACTTTGCCGCCGGTAATAACATGCTGATGTGGGCAACCCTGATGCTGCTGGGCGGCGCGGTGGGTAAATCTGCGCAGCTGCCGTTGCAGACCTGGCTTGCGGACGCGATGGCTGGTCCAACTCCGGTCTCCGCGCTGATCCACGCCGCCACCATGGTGACCGCCGGCGTCTACCTGATTGCGCGCACGCATGGCCTGTTCCTGATGACCCCGGAAATTCTGCATCTCGTCGGGATCGTTGGGGCGGTAACGCTGGTGCTGGCAGGTTTCGCCGCGCTGGTGCAGACCGATATCAAACGCGTACTCGCGTATTCCACCATGAGCCAGATTGGCTACATGTTCCTTGCGCTCGGCGTGCAGGCGTGGGATGCGGCGATTTTCCACCTGATGACCCATGCGTTCTTCAAAGCGCTGCTGTTCCTGTCGTCCGGCTCGGTGATCCTCGCCTGCCACCACGAACAGAATATCTTCAAGATGGGCGGCCTGCGTAAGTCTATTCCGCTGGTGTACGTCTGCTTCCTGGTGGGTGGCGCGGCGCTGTCCGCACTGCCGCTGGTGACGGCAGGCTTCTTCAGTAAGGATGAGATCCTGGCGGGCGCGATGGCGAACGGTCATCTGAATCTGATGGTGGCCGGTCTGGTCGGGGCATTTATGACCTCCCTGTACACCTTCCGTATGATTTTCATCGTGTTCCACGGCAAAGAACAAATTCATGCTCACGCAGGGAAGGGGATTACCCATCATCTGCCGCTGATTGTGTTGCTGGTGCTCTCAACCTTCGTTGGCGCGCTGATTGTGCCGCCGCTGGATGGCGTACTGCCGCAGACCACCGAGCTTGAGCATGGACGCGTCATGACCCTGGAGATTGCCTCCGGAGTGATTGCCATCGCCGGTATTCTGATTGCCGCCTGGCTGTGGCTGGGTAAACGCACGTTGGTCACATCGATTGCCAACAGCGCGCCGGGTCGTCTGCTCGGGACTTGGTGGTACAACGCCTGGGGCTTTGACTGGCTGTACGACAAAGTGTTCGTCAAGCCGTTCCTCGGCGTGGCGTGGCTGCTGAAGAGCGATCCGCTGAATGCGCTGATGAACATTCCGGCGATCCTTTCCCGCTTCGCAGGTAAAGGCCTGGTGGTAAGCGAGAACGGCTATCTGCGCTGGTATGTGGCTTCAATGGGCATTGGCGCTGTCGTGGTGCTGGCGTTACTGATGGTATTGCGCTGAGTTTGAGGATTGTGGGCGTTGTCGGTTAACCCGACTTACAAGCAGTAGGCCCGGCAAGCATAGCGCTGCCGGGCAATAACACCCGCAATCCGAAGTGAATTTTCTGTGAGAATTCGTTGAAAATCGGTCCTGAACGGGACTTTAACAAGGAATAAAGATCGCCATGTTATTACCCTGGCTAATATTAATTCCCTTCATCGGCGGCTTCCTGTGCTGGCAGACTGAACGCTTTGGCGTAAAGGTGCCGCGCTGGATCGCGCTGATCACTATGGGATTGACGTTTCTGCTTGGCCTGCAGTTGTGGATGCAGGGCGGCTATTCTCTCACGCAATCAACCGGCATTCCGCAGTGGCAGTCGGAATTCGTCATGCCGTGGATCCCACGCTTCGGTATTAGCATCCATCTGGCCATCGATGGTCTGTCGCTGCTGATGGTCGTACTGACCGGGCTGCTCGGCGTGCTGGCGGTGCTCTGTTCGTGGCGCGAAATCGAGAAATATCAGGGGTTTTTCCATCTTAACCTGATGTGGATCCTCGGCGGCGTGATCGGCGTATTCCTGGCTATCGACCTGTTCCTGTTCTTCTTCTTCTGGGAAATGATGCTGGTGCCGATGTACTTCCTGATCGCGCTGTGGGGCCATAAGGCTTCCGACGGTAAAACGCGTATCACGGCGGCAACCAAGTTCTTCATTTATACCCAGGCGAGCGGTCTGGTGATGCTGATATCCATCCTGGCGCTGGCGTTTGTGCACTTCAACGCTACCGGCGTATGGACCTTCAACTATGAAGAGCTGCTGAAGACGCCGATGTCCCACGGCGTGGAATACCTGCTGATGCTGGGCTTCTTTATCGCTTTCGCGGTAAAAATGCCGGTGGTTCCGCTGCACGGCTGGCTGCCGGATGCGCACTCTCAGGCGCCGACCGCGGGTTCCGTTGACCTCGCGGGGATCCTGTTGAAAACCGCGGCCTACGGCCTGCTGCGCTTTGCGCTGCCGCTGTTCCCGAACGCTTCCGCCGAATTTGCGCCGATCGCGATGTGGCTTGGCGTGATCGGTATTTTCTACGGCGCGTGGATGGCCTTCAGCCAGTACGATATTAAGCGTCTGATCGCTTACACCTCCGTCTCCCATATGGGCTTCGTGCTGATTGCTATCTACACCGGCAGCCAGCTGGCTTACCAGGGGGCGGTGATTCAGATGATCGCTCATGGTCTGTCAGCAGCCGGTCTGTTTATCCTTTGCGGTCAGCTTTACGAGCGTCTGCATACGCGCGATATGCGCCAGATGGGCGGTCTGTGGAGCAAAATTAAGTGGCTGCCGGCGCTGTCGATGTTCTTTGCGGTAGCGACCCTCGGGATGCCGGGCACCGGTAACTTCGTCGGCGAATTTATGATTCTGTTCGGTAGCTATAAGACCGTGCCGGTGATTACCGTTATTTCTACCTTTGGTCTGGTATTCGCTTCCGTGTACTCGCTGTCTATGCTGCATCGCGCGTACTTCGGTAAAGCAAAAAGCGAAATCGCCGCCAAAGCGCTGCCGGGAATGTCCCTGCGTGAACTGTCGATCATCCTGCTGCTGGTTGTTCTGCTGGTGCTGCTGGGCTTCTTCCCGCAGCCGATTCTGGACACCTCGCACTCTGCGATGAGCAACATTCAGCAGTGGTTTGTTAATTCTGTTTCTACTACAAGGCCGTAATTCGCCATGACAATAACTCCACAACAACTGATCGCACTGCTACCGTTGCTGATCGTCGGCTTGACGGTGGTGGTTGTGATGCTCTCCATTGCGTGGCGACGCAATCATTTCCTTAATGCCACGCTGTCGGTTCTCGGCCTTAACGCCGCGCTGATCTCACTCTGGTTCGTAGGCCAGAACGGGGCGATGGACGTCACGCCGCTGATCCGCGTTGACGGCTACGCCATGCTCTATACCGGCCTGGTGCTGCTGGCCAGCCTGGCAACCTGCACCTTTGCCTACCCGTGGCTTGAGGGTTACAAGGACAATAAAGAAGAGTTCTATCTGCTGGTGCTGATTGCCGCGCTGGGCGGCATTCTGCTGGCGGGCGCGAACCATCTGGCAGCGCTGTTCCTCGGCATTGAGCTGATTTCGCTGCCGCTGTTTGGCCTGGTCGGCTACGCTTTCCGCCAGAAACGTTCGCTGGAGGCCAGTATCAAATATACGATCCTGTCCGCCGTTGCCTCTTCGTTCCTGCTGTTCGGTATGGCGCTGGTGTATGCCAATTCCGGTAACCTCTCCTTCCTGGCGCTCGGTAAGAGCCTGACGGATGGCATGCTGCATGAGCCGCTGCTGCTGGCCGGTCTCGGCCTGATGATTGTCGGTCTTGGTTTTAAGCTGTCGCTGGTGCCGTTCCATCTGTGGACGCCGGACGTCTACCAGGGCGCGCCTGCCCCAGTATCGACCTTTCTGGCCACTGCCAGCAAGATTGCTATCTTCGGCGTGGTCATGCGTCTGTTCCTTTACATGCCGGTGGGTGACAGCGAGGCAGTGCGGGTGGTACTGGGTCTGATCGCCTTTGCATCGATTATCTTTGGTAACCTGATGGCCCTGAGCCAGACCAACATCAAACGTCTGCTCGGCTACTCTTCCATTTCCCATCTTGGCTATCTGCTGGTGGCGCTGATTGCCCTGCAGAGCGGTGAGATGTCGATGGAAGCGGTGGGCGTCTATCTGGCCGGATATCTGTTCAGCAGCCTCGGCGCTTTCGGCGTGGTGAGCCTGATGTCCAGCCCGTATCGTGGACCGGATGCGGATTCGCTCTACTCCTATCGCGGCCTGTTCTGGCACCGACCTATTCTGTCGGCGGTGATGACGGTGATGATGCTGTCTCTTGCCGGTATCCCGATGACGCTGGGCTTTATCGGTAAGTTCTACGTGCTGGCGGTGGGTGTGCATGCGCACCTGTGGTGGCTGGTCGGGGCGGTGGTCGTGGGTTCGGCGATTGGCCTCTACTACTATCTGCGCGTGGCGGTGAGCCTCTACCTCAGCGCGCCGGAGAAACTGAATCGCGATGCGCCATCTAACTGGCAGTACAGCGCCGGCGGCATCGTCGTGCTGATCTCCGCGCTGCTGGTGCTGGTGCTCGGCGTGTGGCCGCAACCGCTCATCAACATCGTACAGCTGGCGACGCCGCTGATGTAATGCTGCACGCAGGTTGGGAACGAACAAGGACCGCTTCGGCGGTCCTTTTTTATCTCTACCAGCAAGCGATGGGAATTTTCTTTAATATTGCCTATTTTTCGTATTATTCATGCTTTTTATCATATTAATCACACTTTACGTTTCCACTCATCCTCTTATTTTCCGTACTATTATTGATACGCACACTGTTGTGTTCTGTAGATGGAGAAAGTGAATGAAAACAAGGCGTAAGCATTTGACTGTCGGTGAAGTTCAGCGTTTGGTTGATGCAGCCAGGCGGGGGGCTAACCCGGAACGCGATGTCTGTTTATTGTGGATGTGTTTTAATCATGGATGCAGGGTGAGTGAAATTCGTCACTGGAAGCTCTCGGATATCGATATTCAAAGCGGGGTTATTTATATTCGACGGTTAAAAAATGGCTTTTCAACGACCCATCCCATATATAAACAAGAGGTGAAAGTTCTTAATGAATGGCTGCGCGTGCGTAAGGATTATCCCGGTAATCATTCCGGCTGGCTCTTTTTATCGCGCAATGGTCAACCTTTATCCCGGCAGCGAATATATCAGATGATGAAGAACCTGAGTCTTGTCGCCCAGCTGGAGATCAGCGCTCATCCCCATATGCTGCGCCACGCCTGCGGTTTTGCGCTGGCTAACAACGGTGTCGATACGCGATTAATCCAGGATTTTCTCGGCCACAGGAATATTCAGCATACGGTCATTTATACAGCAAGTAATGATGCAAGATTTAGAGAGGTTTGGTAAATGAAATAGTCATTTTGTATCAAACTGTCTCCTATGCTATCCACAGGTGGTAACAATGTCAATTTATGATTAACAATATTTTTTGTTATGTTTTTCATATGCTTAAATTATATATTGGTGTCATTTATTCTTGGGGTTATTTAAATTAGTTTAATGCATGAGTTGTCTCTCCTTTCGACCCTTAGTGTTTTATCGTGTTTATTAAGGTTTCACCTGGCAAATATAAAATCAAATATGCCTTCCCTGGCAATTTATATTTCAATTAATTGAAGTGGTCAAATTGATACAAAATGACCACTTCAAAATATTATATCCATTCATGGGTCAATGTTTTGAAGCGTTATTAATATCAAGCGTAAATAAAAGGATGCGCTCAGTATTGCGCTTTTAAATTAATGCATTGACTGCATTGAAAAGGATAAATCATGAAAAAAACATTACTTGCTGCTGTAGTTGCCGGTTGCGCGGCGTTCTCTGGTGCTGCGCTGGCGGATGACGGTCAGGTGAAGTTTCTCGGCGAAATCATCGATGCTGGCTGTGACGTGGTTAACGACATGACCAACCCGCTGGAAGTTCATATGGGGCAGATTGCCAAGACCGCGTTTAGCGGTACCGGTTCTACTGCGGCTGAACAGGATTTCTCGATCAAACTGGAAAACTGCCCGACGACCGTCGCCAAAGCATCGGTACTGTTCTCCGGCCCTAACGTCAACGGTGATAATGAAAAACTGGAGCTGACCGGCGCCGGTACCGATCCTGACGTTGCCGAAGGCGTGGCCCTGCAGCTGGTTGATGGCAGCAACAACAATACCCTGCCGCTGTTCACCCGTTCCACCAGCCTGAATATTCCGGCTACCGGCAAAATCGATCTGCCGTTCCGCGTTCGTTATATCCAGACTGATACCACAGTGGTTGCCGGTAAGGCAGACGGTAGCGCGAACTTCACTATCAGCTACAACTGATTCTCCGTTTGTATGACAGTGTTAGCGAGCCCTGCGTGGCTCGCTTTTCCAGGGAGCTGGAGATGAAACGATACCTGAAAGTGCTAATGGCTGGATGGCTGTTAGTGGGCGCTGCGGCACATGCGGGCGTCGTCACCGGGGGCACTCGCCTGATATATCCCGGGGGCAAAAAAGAGTCCTCTCTGAGCGTTACCAATACCGATGCTACGCCTTATCTCATTCAAAGCTGGGTAGAAGCTGCGCAGGGGGCCGCCCCTTTTCTGTTGACTCCGCCTTTATTTCGCCTGGATGGCGAGCAGCAAACCCGTCTGCGGGTGATTTATAGCGGCGGCCTGCCGGAAAACAAAGAGAGCATGTTCTGGATGAACATCAAAGCGATTCCTTCTTCGCAAGCGAAAGCCGGGGCCAACACCCTGCAGATCGCGATCAAAACGCGCATCAAACTCATCTATCGACCTAAATCCGTCGTGGGTTCGCCGGAGATGGTAACGGAACAGCTTCGCTGGGCGCGTAGCGGTAACACGCTCCAGGTAACCAATCCGACCGCGTTCTATATGAATTTCGCCGAGGTCAAAATAGGCGGGGCCGAAGTCAAGGACGCCAACTGGGTGGGGCCAGGGGAAACGGCGCGCTTTGAACTACCGCGCGGCAGCGCCGGCGCTTTGCAGTGGAAGCTGATTAACGATTACGGCGGAATCGGCGCGCAGCACCGCGCTAATTTGTAGAGGCTGTCTGGCCAGGGAGTTCCAGAGAAAATGAAAAATAATCATAAAAAATGGCGGCTTAACCGGATAGCCGGAGCTCTGGCCGTTGCGCTGTTACCGCTGTGTGACGAGGTCCTGGCGCGGGATGTTTTCAACCCGGCCCTGTTGGAAATGGATGGACCTCAGACGGGCATCAGGGATTTATCAGCCTATGAGCAGGTCGGAGGCCAGCAGCCGGGCAGCTATCGGGTGGATATTTACCTTAATAACGTTTTTATGGATACCCGCGATGTGACTTTTCAGCAGGGGGAAGGCGCCGGGAAAACGGAACTGCAGCCGTGCCTGAAGGTCGAAGAGCTTGCGGAATGGGGCGTGCGCGTCTCCCGATTTCCAGATTTAGGGCGTAAGTCAGCAAACTGCGCGGATATGAGCGTCATACCGCAGGCGAAAGCCGAGTTTCGTTTCAGCCAACAGCGGCTGTTATTAAGCTTCCCTCAGGCGGCAGTGTCCAGCGCAGCCCGGGGCTGGGTCGATCCTAAACAGTGGGATGACGGGGTGACGGCGCTGCTGCTGAATTACGCTTTTAGCGGAGCCAACAACTGGTCGCGCAAGAACGACACGCCGGATAGCGATAATCAATACGTTAACCTCCGTCCCGGTATTAACATCGGACCGTGGCGTTTGCGTAACTACACGACCTGGACCCGCAGCAGCGGCGGCGGCGAGTCGAGTAACAGCTGGGATACGGTCTACACCT
Organism: Klebsiella sp. CN_Kp100; assembly: GCF_040065315.1. Classification (NCBI taxonomy): domain Bacteria; kingdom Pseudomonadati; phylum Pseudomonadota; class Gammaproteobacteria; order Enterobacterales; family Enterobacteriaceae; genus Klebsiella; species Klebsiella sp. CN_Kp100. The sequence goes on along the minus strand of NZ_JBEAIJ010000037.1, from coordinate 63,197 downwards.
ATGCGCAGCGCAATATTAATGCTCTGCAAGGGGTGATGACGCTGGGCGACAGTAGCACCGACGCCGACGTTTTTGAAGGTATTCCCTTTCGCGGAGCTATGCTGGCTTCCGATGACGATATGCTGCCGGAAAGCCTGCGCGGCTATGCGCCGGTTGTGCGCGGGATCGCGCGGACTAACGCCCAGGTCATTATTCGCCAGAACGGCTATGAGATTTATCAGACCTATGTCTCCCCCGGGGCATTTGAAATCACCGATATGTATCCGACCGGGGGTTCTGGCGATCTGTTGGTGACTATCAAAGAGGCCGATGGCAGCGAGCAGAACCTGATCGTGCCCTATGCTTCACTCCCCGTTCTGCAGCGTGAAGGGCGTCTGAAATATAGCGTAACTACTGGGGTGTATCGCGCCTACGACAATAGTATTGACGAGACGCCTCTCTCTCAGGCAACGGCCATCTACGGTCTGCCATGGGGATGGACGTTGTACGGCGGCGGTCAGTTTAGTAGCAAATATCAGTCGCTGGCGTTGGGTATGGGCAAAAACCTCGGCGAACTGGGAGCCGTGTCGACCGACGTTACCCAGGCCTGGTCGAATCGCCAGGATAAAGATAAAGAGAGCGGTCAGTCGGTTCGTCTTCGTTACAGCAAAGATCTTCCGGGATTAGGGACCAACGTCAGCCTGGCAGGATATCGCTATGCCACCAGCGGTTACTGGGATATGCAGGAGGTGCTGGATACCTATCGCGATGACGCCTATACGCCTTCAGTGGAACGGCGGCGCAACCGGGGGGAGGTGACGATCAGCCAGAGTCTTGGCGATGAGATGGGGTCGCTATCGCTAAGCTATATTCGCGAGGACTACTGGAACACTGGTCGTACCATGGAGTCCGTGGGCGTCGGTTACAACAATAGCTGGCGCGGCATCAGCTATAGCATGAACTATAGCTACAATCGCAATACCACCGATCAGAACACCGGTAAACGTAATGATGAAGACCATCTGTTCGCCTTAAGCATCAGCATACCGCTGGGCGAATGGCTACCTAATCCGGTCTATGCCAACTACTCCCTTAACAGCAGCAAAAATGGCTCCACTACCAACAACCTTGGCCTCTCCGGTACCTTGCTGGAGCGTAACAACCTGAGCTGGAGCGTACAGGAAGGTTACACCAGCCAGGGAAGAGGGGAGAGCGGCAGCGTTAACGCCGACTGGCGTGCGACCTACGCGGAACTGACCGGCGGCTACAGTCATGATAAATATAGCCACCGCCTTAACTACGCCCTGCGCGGCGGAGTTCTGGCGCATGAGAATGGGCTGACGCTCGGGCAGCCATTTGGTGAAACCCTCGCTTTAGTTAAAGCACCAGGCGCCGCTGGCGTTGGCATCAACAACCAGACCGGCGTCAGAACTGACTGGCGGGGCTATGCCCTGGTGCCTTACACCTCGCCGTATCGTAAAAACACCTTAACGCTTGATACCAGCACGATGCCGGATGATGTCGACCTTGAGCTAACGACGCAAACGGTGGTGCCAACCCGCGGGGCGGTAGTGCGCGCTAATTACGCTACCAGCGTCGGTAGCCGGGTGCTGATGACGGTGCGTCAGGATAACGGGCGGCCGGTGCCTTTTGGCGCCATGGTCAGCATTCCTGGAGCCGCGTCATCTGAGCAAGCTTTTATCGTTGGCGATAGCGGCCAGGTCTATCTGACCGGGCTGGAATCTAGCGGCGTACTTAACGTGAAATGGGGGGCCAGCGCGCAAGATCGCTGCCGGGTCCAGTATGCGCTGCCGTCAGGGAAAAGCCTCACCGGCATTATCGTAGCCCAGGGGCTATGCCGTTAATCGAAAGGATGCAGAGACAATGAAACTATTTTCATGGGGATTACTGACCGGTCTGGCGGCGCTGGCGATATCGCCGCAGACTATGGCGGAAACGGGCTGGTGTCAGAATACGGGTAATGGCGGAGCTCCTTTCCAGGACAGCTTTTCATTTATTGAAACTTTTACTAACCCTTCGCAAAACCAGGCCGGAATGGCGTTCCCTCGTCTGTACCATTGGACTACCGGGGGAACCTATCAGGCGAAATGTGATTGCGGTAGCGATGTTACTGGTACTACGTATTTTCGAGCCACTGTTCCGGGATTAGTCGCGACGCAAACCCGAAGCGGCTTGAATTATTATCAGCTGAATAAATACCTGGAAATCGCCAGCGAGCTATTTATTGCCGGCGGGGTGAATCAGTATTTACCGACGCCCATTCAGGATAAAAGCAATCTAAATAATCAGGGTTATGCCTGTAACCCGGGCGGTACGCTGTTTAATACCGGTTCAGTGGGATATATCTCGCTCTACTTTACCCGGCCGTTCGTCGGTCAGGTGACGATCCCGCCAACGGTGATCCTGAACGTTTACGGGTCGCGGAAAACGGGGAGCTATAGCAGTATTCCTCTCACGCAGATCTCAATGAGCGGCTCGGTAACAGTACCGCAGTCCTGCGAGATTAATACCGGTCAGCCGATTAATATCGACTTCGGCGATATTGCCGCGAATAACTTTAAAACTTCAGGTCAGATGCCGACGGGCTTTACGCCGCATGTTGTCAATATGACGGTAGCCTGTACTAATATTTCCTCAGGGGTAAAAATTGCGCTTTCCTTCCAGGGAACGGCGGATACGAATGACAGTACCGCGCTGGCGACCACAAATAGTGATATTGCGGTTCGTATAGAAAATATTACTGGTGTCAAAATCCCTGTTATATCCGGAATGCTGCCGGTCAATCTGAATTACGCGACCCAGAAAGGGGACACGACCATGAAAATCTATCCGATTAATACCACCGGGAATGTACCCGATGGCGGCGGATTTACGGCGACGGCAACCATTCAAGCAGAAATCGAATAGCAGGAGTGAATAATGAAAAAGGCGCTATGGCTGGCATTGCTGCTGCCTGTTTTTTCATCCTGGGGCGGCATCCCTCTGAACGTGAAGGGTAATATTTATTATCTCCCCTGCGACGTCAGCACCGACACGAAGTATCAGGAGGTGAATTTCGGCACGCTGCTGAATATCGATTTTCAAACTGCCGGCACCGCTTCTGAGTGGAAAACCTTTAGCCTGAACGTTGAAAATTGCCCGGCGGGTACGACGAAAGCGACGGTGAAATTTGATGGCGTGACCGACGGCGATGATGCCACGCATTTCGCCAATATGGCCGCCAGCGATGCGGCGCAAAATATCGCGCTGCAGATAACCAATACCGATCATTCCACAACCTATAAAAACCAGGATCGGATGACTATTGCTATTAACGGTAGCACCGGCAAAGGCGAATTCCCGCTGGCCGCGCGCTTATATTCAACGCAGGGCGGAGCAAAAGTGGGAAAATTCGAGTCGGTGGTGCAGCTGACTTTTACCTATCAGTAATTGTATGTATTAAATGGATGAAAAGGAATGTCATATGCAGGATGAGACGGAATATCTGAGCGTTAAAGACGTTGAGCGCCTGGTGCTTGCCGCACATTATTGTGCGCACCCCGAGAGAAATAGCTGCATGATCCAAATGTGCTTTTTGCACGGTTGTCGGATTAATGAAATTACCGCATTAACTTTGCGGGATGTCGACCTGCCGGGAAAACGAATTTATATTCGCCGGGCGCGTCACGGTATCTCGGGGTATCATCCATTACAACCCAAAGAGATTATCTCATTACAGCGCTGGCTGTTGGCCAGAGAGTGTTATCCAGCCCATAATGATTTACTCTTTATCTCTTCGCGGGGAAATCAGATGACTCGCCAGCGTTTTTATCAAATCATTCGTGAATGCTGTGAGCTGGCGAAACTGAAGCAAAATATTCACCCGCGGATGCTGCGCCATGCTTGCGGATATGAATTGGGCAAAAAAGGCATAGATGATGACTCTATCCAGGATTATCTGGGCTATCGCAATTTAAAATCTATTCTGCGTTATAACGGTTATGTTGAAGAGTAATTTTTGGCGTAATCGCGGGTAACATTCATCTCCCGCGTTACGCCTGTTTTTTTTATTCGATGTTATAAACCATAAAATCTTCCGCCAGCACGGTAGGGGGAAAGACCTCCCGACACTCAGCCAACAGCCGCTGACAACCTTCGGCATCATAGCGCGAGCTAAAATGAGTGGCGATAAGCGTCCCGACGCCTGCTTCCCTCGCTAACGCCGCCGTTTGCTGGCTGGATGAATGCCCGCGACCGTTGGCTTTTTCCGCCATCGCCTGTTCGAGCGTAACCTCATGAACCATAACGTCCACGCCGCGCGCCAGCTCCAGCGCCTCCGGGCAGGGGGCGGTATCGCCGAAAATCGCCAGCTTCTTACCCGGCGTTGCCGGCCCAAGGTAGCGACTGCCGTCAATCAACCGACCATCTTCCAGTTCAACCGTCAGCCCCAGTTTTAAGCGGTGGAACAACGGACCGGGAGGTACGCCCTCGGCGATAAGCTGTGCGGCATCAAGGGTACCCGGCTTATCATGCTGTTCGATCCGATAGCCGTAGCACTCAACCGGATGGTTTAACGGCCAGGCGGTGACCCGGAAACCGGCTTCATCAAATACCAGACCCGGTTCGACTTCGACGATAGCCAGTGGATAATCGGTCCAGGAACCGCTAAGACGCAGTGCGGTTTCCACAAACTCCTTAAGCCCCTTTGGCCCGTACAGCGTTAATGGCAGAGAATTACCCTGCATTGAGCGGCTGCACAGCAGGCCGGGAAGACCGAAAAGATGATCGCCATGTAAATGGGTAATAAAGATCTTATTCAGCTTGCCGGGATGATAAGGGGTGTGGAGAAACTGATGCTGCGTTCCCTCCCCGCAGTCGAACAGCCACATCTCCGCCATAGTTGGCTGTTGCAAATTCAGCACCATCGACGTCATATTACGCGTACGGGTTGGCACGCCAGCGGATGTCCCCAAAAAGAGTAATTCCATCGTCCAGTGTCCTCAGGGCGTGGGTCAAAAAACAAAGTATACCAACTAAGGAACCGCAGATGATGACATGGCAGGATCTTCACCACGCTGAACTGACCGTCCCCCAGCTCTATGCTGTGCTGAAATTACGCTGTGCGGTGTTCGTTGTCGAACAAACCTGCGCCTATCAGGATATCGACGGCGACGATCTGGTAGGGGAGAACCGCCATCTTCTCGGCTGGCGCGGCGATGAACTGGTGGCCTATGCGCGCATTCTCAAGAGCGATGATGAATATGAGCCGGTCGTGATTGGCCGGGTGATCGTCAGCCCGGCGGTGCGCGGCGAAAAGCTGGGCTATCAGCTGATGGAGCAGGCGCTGGCCAGCTGCCGTCAACACTGGCCGCAGAAGGCCATCTATCTTGGCGCCCAGGCGCATCTGCAAAAATTCTACGCCAGCTTCGGCTTTGTGCCGGTGACCGATGTCTACGACGAGGACGGCATCGACCATATTGGCATGGCATACGAAATCGCCACCCACTAGCCGCCGGGCTGATTAAAAGCCGCTCCCTCATCGTGGGTACTGCTATTCCGCAGCAGTACCCCGTATAATGTGGGGTTTTTACTCCGTGGAGGTTTGCGTGCTGTCTGTGTCCACTGCGCTGGAAAGCCTGTACCGCTGCCTGGATGAAGCGTTTCCGCCATCGCCCGGCTGGCGCATCTTCGATATCCCCTTCGCGCTGAATGACGCTTTTGATCCGCTTCTGTGGTGTACCCATCAGCAGCAGTGGCCGCAGTTCTACTGGCAGCAGCGCAGCGGCGATGAAGAGCTGGCCGCTCTGGGGGCGGTAAAAATCTTTTCCTCTCTGCCGCAGGCGCACGCTTTTCTTCAGCAACAAGCGCGTGACGATCTGCGGATTTGCGGCCTTAATGCGTTTGATCCGCAGCGCGGCATGCTGCTGTTGCCGAGGCTGGAGTGGCGTCGGCTTGGCGGTCACGCCACGCTACGCCTGACGCTGTATAGCGATACCTCACTGCGTGACGATGCCTGCGCGGCGCGCGAGTTTCTCCGCTCGCTGACGACCCGGCAAGCGCAGCCTGGCACGCTTCCTTCTCTGCTCAGTGAGCAGCATTTCCCGGCTTATCCGCAGTGGCGAGATCTGGTTGCACAGGCGACACAGGCGATAGCGGCAGGGGAGATGGATAAAGTCGTGCTGGCGCGCGCCACCGATTTGCAGTTTGCCGCCCCGCTGAACGCCGGGGCGATAATGGCCGCCAGCCGCCGCAGCAATCTGCACTGTTTTCATTATCTGATGGCCTTTAATCCGCAAGAAGCCTTCTTCGGCTCAACGCCGGAACGGCTATGGCGACGGCGCGGCGCGCTGATGCGTACCGAGGCGCTGGCGGGAACAGCGGCCAGCCATGAGGACGATCGCCAGGCGCAGCGCCTGGGCGACTGGCTGATGGGCGATGACAAGAACCAGCGGGAAAATATGCTGGTGGTTGAGGATATCTGTCAGCGTATGCAGGCGGAGACGCGCGCGCTGGAGGTGCTGCCGCCGCAGATCGTCCGTTTGCGTAAAGTGCAGCATCTGCGGCGCTGTATATGGGCCGAGCTGGACGTCCCCGATGATGCCCGCTGTCTGCGCCAGCTCCAGCCCACGGCGGCGGTCGCCGGGCTGCCGCGTCAGGTGGCGCTGGATTTTATCACCCGGAACGAGCTTTTTACCCGCGACTGGTATGCGGGCTCCGCCGGTTATCTGTCGCTGGCGCAAAGCGAATTTTGCGTTTCGCTACGCTCGGCGAAGGTACGGCAGCATACGCTCAGGCTCTACGCCGGAGCGGGCATCGTCAGCGGCTCTGACCCGGAGCAAGAGTGGCAGGAAATTGAAAATAAAGCTGCAGGATTGCGTTCGTTACTGCTCACAGAAGCAGAGATAAAACGATGCATATCAAAACGGCAATAACGGGCTTTATCTATACTTAGCGTCAATATTTGATATCGGACAAATTCATGTCAGTAAGCGCATTTAACCGACGCTGGGCGGCGGTGATCCTCGAAGCTTTAACGCGCCACGGCGTGCAGCATATCTGCATTGCGCCCGGATCGCGCTCGACCCCTTTGACCCTGGCGGCGGCGGAAAACCGTGCGTTTATTTACCATACCCACTTTGATGAACGCGGCCTTGGCCATCTGGCGTTAGGGCTGGCAAAAGCCAGCGGCCAGCCGGTGGCGGTGATTGTCACTTCCGGCACCGCCACGGCCAACCTCTATCCTGCGCTGATAGAAGCGGGTCTGACCGGCGAAAAACTCATTTTACTGACCGCCGACCGGCCGCCGGAGCTCATCGACTGCGGTGCGAACCAGGCCATTCGTCAACCGGGCATGTTTGCTTCGCATCCGTCGCAGACCCTGGCCCTGCCGCGCCCGTCGCAGGATATCTCCGCCCGCTGGCTGGTCTCGACCCTCGACCAGGCGCTCGGCGCGCTGCACTGCGGCGGCATTCATATTAACTGTCCTTTTGCCGAACCGCTGTACGGCGATATGGACGACACCGGGGTCGCGTGGCAGCAGCAGCTCGGCGACTGGTGGCAGAGCGACAAGCCCTGGCTGAGTCACAATCTGCATCTGGAAAGCGAAAAGCAGCGCGACTGGTTTTTCTGGCGGCAAAAACGCGGCGTCGTGGTTGCCGGACGAATGAGCGCGGAAGAGGGCCTGAAGGTTGCCGAATGGGCGAAAACGCTCGGCTGGCCGCTGATTGGCGATGTCCTTTCGCAAACCGGGCAGCCGCTCCCCTGCGCCGATCTGTGGCTCGGTAACGGTCAAGCGGTTAGCGAACTGGCGCAGGCGCAAATTATCGTTCAGCTGGGTAGCAGCCTGACCAGCAAACGCGTTTTGCAGTGGCAGGCCACCTGCGAACCTGAAGAGTACTGGCTGATCGACAACCTGCCGGGTCGTCTGGATCCCGCCCAACATCGTGGTCGCCGACTGGTGTGCGCCATCGACCGCTGGCTTGAACAGCATCCGGCGGAAAAGCGGCAGCCGTGGGCTACCGTCATTCCTGCGCTTTCACGCCAGGCATGGCAGGCGGCTGTCGCCAGCAGCGAGGATTTCGGCGAGGCCCAGCTGGCGCAGCGAATCCGTCGCTACCTGCCGGATCAGGGCCAGCTGTTTGTCGGCAACAGTCTGGTGGTGCGCTTAATTGACGCCCTGTCGCAGCTTCCCGCAGGCTACCCGGTCTACAGCAATCGCGGGGCCAGCGGAATAGATGGTCTGCTGGCGACGACGGCCGGCGTGCAGCGTGCCAGCGTGCGTCCGACCCTGGCCATCGTCGGCGATCTCTCGGCGCTTTACGACCTCAATTCGCTGGCGCTGCTGCGTCAGGCCTCCGCGCCGCTGGTGCTGATTGTCGTCAACAATAACGGCGGGCAGATTTTCTCACTGCTGCCAACGCCGCAGGAGCAGCGCAGCCAGTTCTATCTGATGCCGCAGAATATCCATTTTGCGCACGCGGCGGCGATGTTCGACCTGACTTATCATTGCCCCGCGGACTGGAGTGAGCTGGAGCGCGCGCTGGACGTTGCCTGGCGAGCGCCCGGCGCAACGCTGATCGAGCTGGTAGTTAATGAAACCGACGGTACGCAAACCCTCCAGCAGCTGCTTGCGCAGGTGAGTCAGCTATGATTCTGCACGCGCATGCGGAACGCGGGCTGCCGGGCTATCCCTGGCTGGTCTTCTTGCACGGTTTTGCCGGCGATAGCCTCGAATGGCGGGCGGTGGGGCAGGCGTTCGGTGCGTATCCGCGTCTCTATATTGACCTGCCGGGCCACGGCGGCTCGGCGGATAGGGCAGTTAACCGTTTTACGGATGTCAGCGAGCTGATTAAGAATACGCTAATTAGTTACAACATGCATAAGTACTGGCTGGTGGGGTACTCCCTCGGCGGACGGGTGGCGATGTATTATGCCAGCCAGTCGCATGAGGGGCTCTGCGGGCTGGTCGTCGAGGGAGGGCATCCGGGTCTGGCGGACGATAATCAGCGTGCGCAGCGCCGGCGCAGCGATGCCGCCTGGGCTGAACGCTTTCGCCGAGAGCCGCTTACGCAGGTCTTTGCCGACTGGTATCAGCAGCCGGTCTTCGCCTCCCTGGACGCAGCGCAACGTGCGGCGCTGGTTGCGCTACGCAGCTGCAACAACGGCAGGGCGTTAGCCGCGATGCTGCAGGCCTGCTCACTGGCTGAACAGCCCGATCTGCGCGAGGCATTACGGGCGCGCGATTTCCCATTCCATTACCTTTGCGGCGAACGCGACGGCAAGTTTCGCGCCATCGCCGATGAGCTATCCGCCATCACGCACGTGATTAATCATGCCGGACACAACGCGCATCGGGAAAACCCCGATGCAGTCGTGGCTTGTCTGGCGCAGTTTTTAGCGAGTTAACCGAAGGACACTTTATGATCTCTCTTGATGAAGCAATGCTTTACGCTCCGATTGAATGGCAGGACTGCTCCGAAGGCTACAGCGATATTCGCTACCACAAATCGGCGGACGGGATTGCCAAAATAACCATCAACCGCCCGCAGGTACGTAACGCTTTTCGTCCGCTGACCGTCAAAGAGATGATTCAGGCGCTCTCGGATGCCCGCTATGACGACAATATCGGCGTGATCGTCCTGACCGGTGAAGGCGATAAAGCTTTTTGCGCCGGCGGCGATCAGAAAGTCCGCGGCGACTACGGCGGCTATCAGGATGACTCCGGCGTTCATCATCTCAACGTACTCGATTTTCAGCGCCAGATCCGCACCTGTCCGAAACCGGTAGTGGCGATGGTGGCGGGGTACTCCATCGGCGGCGGCCACGTTCTGCATATGATGTGCGATCTGACCATCGCCGCGGAAAACGCAATCTTCGGTCAGACCGGCCCGAAAGTTGGTTCTTTTGACGGCGGCTGGGGCGCCTCCTATATGGCGCGCATTGTCGGGCAGAAAAAAGCCCGTGAGATCTGGTTCCTGTGCCGCCAGTACGACGCGCAGCAGGCGCTGGATATGGGGCTGGTCAATACCGTCGTGCCGCTGGCGGATCTGGAAAAAGAGACCGTGCGCTGGTGCCGTGAAATGCTGCAGAACAGTCCGATGGCGCTGCGCTGCCTGAAGGCCGCGCTGAACGCCGACTGCGATGGTCAGGCGGGACTGCAGGAGCTGGCGGGCAATGCCACCATGCTGTTTTACATGACCGAAGAGGGTCAGGAGGGACGCAACGCTTTCAACCAGAAGCGCCAGCCAGACTTCAGCAAATTTAAACGGAATCCGTAATGCGGCAGGCGCAGGTCTACCGCTGGCAGCTACCGATGGACGCGGGAGTGGTGCTGCGTGAACGGCGGTTAAAAACCCGCGATGGCTTGCTTCTGCAGCTGCGCGATGGCGAGCGCGAAGGTTGGGGGGAGATTTCTCCCCTGCCTGGATTCAGTCTGGAAACGCTGGATGAGGCGCAGGCAGCGCTGCTGGCATGGGCGAACGCCTGGCGCGAAGGCCAGGATGGCGCGTTGCCGACGCCGCCTTCAGCCGCCTTCGGGATAAGCTGCGCACTGGCGGAGCTGGGCGGTGAGCTGCCGCTGGCGGCGGATTATCGCGCCGCGCCGCTCTGTTCCGGCGATCCGGACGAACTGTTCGCCAGGCTTTCGCAGATGCCCGGCGAGAAGGTCGCCAAGGTCAAGGTCGGCCTGTATGAGGCGGTGCGCGATGGCATGGTGGTCAATCTGCTGCTGGAAGCGATTCCCGATCTGACGCTGCGTCTCGACGCTAACCGCGCCTGGACGCCGCTGAAGGCGCAGCAGTTCGCTAAATACGTGAGCCCGCACTATCGCACCCGTATCGCCTTTCTCGAAGAACCCTGCAAAAACCGCGATGATTCGCGCGCGTTTGCCCAACAAACGGGCATCGCTATCGCCTGGGATGAGAGCCTGCGCGAAGCGGACTTTACGTTTGCTGCCGAGCCGGGTCTGCGCGCGGTGGTGATTAAACCGACGTTGACCGGCAGTCTGCAAAAGGTCCAGCAGCAGGTCGCGCAGGCTCATGCGCTGGGGCTGACGGCGGTTATCAGTTCAGCCATTGAGTCCAGCCTTGGCCTGACGCAGCTGGCGCGAATTGCCGCCTGGCTGACGCCGAATACCATTCCCGGTCTGGATACCCTGAGCCTCATGCGCGGCCAGCTGGTTCGCTGCTGGCCGGAAAGCGAGCTGCCGTGTCTGACCGTCGATGAACTGGAGCCGCTGCTGTGACCTTTAGCGACTGGCCCTGGCGCCACTGGCGCCAGCAGCGAGGGGAGGCGCATGCGCTGCGCCTGAACGAGCGGCGGCTAAGCTGGCGGGAACTGTGCGCGCAAATCGATGCGCTGGCGGCAGGACTGCACGCCCAGGGCGTTCGCGATGGTGATGGCGTACTGCTGCGGGCTGACAACCAGCCCGATGTTTTGCTGGCATGGCTGTCGCTCCTGCAGTGCGGTGCGCGCGTGTTGCCGCTGAATCCGCAGCTGCCCGGGCCACTGCTGGCTGAACTGCTGCCGACCCTGGACCTGCGCCACGCGCTGGTGCTGAACGGCGGCGATCTTCCTGTAACGCTTAATCCACTGACTCTGTACCCCGTCAATGGCGAGCGCGCGGCTGACTGGCGAGAGGATCGTATGGCTTCCATGACGCTGACTTCGGGGTCGACGGGGCTACCGAAAGCGGCGGTACACGCTTTTCGCGCCCATATTGCCAGCGCTGAAGGGGTACTGGCGTTGATACCCTTTGCGCCGCAGGACGACTGGCTGCTGTCGCTGCCGCTGTTTCACGTCTCCGGCCAGGGGATTCTCTGGCGCTGGCTGGTTGCCGGCGCAGGCCTGACGGTGCGCGACAAACAGCCGCTGGCGCTGGCGCTACGCGGCTGTACTCACGCCTCCCTGGTGCCAACCCAGCTCTGGCGGCTGCTGAGCGGCGATGACGAGGTGTCGTTAAAAGCGGTTTTGCTCGGCGGCGCGGCCATCCCGGTGGCGCTAACCGAACAGGCGCGCAGGCGCGGTATCCGCTGCTGGTGTGGCTACGGACTGACCGAGTTTGCCTCCACGGTATGCGCCAAGGAAGCGGATGGCCTGGCGGATGTCGGGCTGCCGCTGCCGGGGCGCGAATTGCGCATCGTGGATGGCGAAGTGTGGCTTCGATCGGACAGCATGGCCGCAGGCTACTGGCGAGGCGGCCAAACGATACCGCTCACCAACGCCGATGGCTGGTTCGCCACCCGCGATCGGGGCAGGCTTGACAACGGCAGGCTGACCATCCTTGGAAGAATGGATAATCTTTTTTTTAGCGGCGGAGAAGGCATTCAGCCGGAGGAAGTCGAGCGGGTTATCGGCGCACACCCGTTGATTGAGCAAGTTTTTATCGTGCCGCAGGATGATGCGGAGTTTGGCCAGCGGCCGGTGGCGGTAGTAGAGTGTCGCGATCATGGCGACCCATCCGTGCTGGCTGACTGGTGCGCCGATAAGCTGGCGCGCTTTCAGCAGCCTGTGCGCTGGTTACGGCTGCCTGAATCGCTGAAAACCGGCGGAATTAAAATTTCCCGCCGGGCGTTACGTGACTGGGTCAACCAGCAGCAGAGCTCCGCCTCAGATGCGCTGGACGTGCAGTAGCTGCTTCGTATGCCAGCGGCCCAGCGCAAAAACGGTGGTCAGCGCGCCGAGCAGGGCGCAGAACATATCGGACTGAGTATCCCAGGGATCGCCCTGGGTGCCGAGAAAATCATCCGCCCCCTGTCCCAGCGCCAGCGCCGCCCACCATTCGATCAGCTCGTAGACGGCGCTAATCGCCAGCGCAATGCAGCAGACCACGAAAGCGAGCATTTTACGCCCGCGAACGTAGCCGCCGCGCAGCAGAATCTCCCGCGCCGCCAGGGCTGGCACCAGCCCCTGGAAAAAGTGCCCCAGCTTGTCGTAGGGATTACGACTCAAACCCAGCCACGCCTGGACATCAAAGCCGATGGGCACTTTCGCGTAGGTGTACATACCGCCGACCATCAAAATGATGGCATGGAAGAAAATCAGCACATAGAGCAGCATCGTCAGCGGATAGCGAGCGCGCGTGGCCAGCAAAAGCGGAACGATGATAATCACCGGCGTCACTTCCATCAGCCAGGTAAGCTTTTCCCCTGCGCTGATACCGGTATAAATAAGAATCAGGGCCAGCGCCAGCGCTGCGAATGTTAACCCCGAGCGGGATGCTGCGACGGTCATAACGGATCACCAGAAAGTTAAAACCATAACTATCAGGCAGGTGCGGTGAAAATTCAACGTATACCGAGACTGGCGGCGCTGAGCGACCGCCAGTTTCGTTGCGCATCAGGAAGAGGGCAGGTCGCCCTGCGTGTTAAGCTGACGTTTGCGCCAGTAACGCAGCAGCGGAGGGACAACAAGCACCGCGATGGCTAACACCAGGAGCGTTTTAGTTACGCCGCTTTGCCACAAAATCCCCACGTTGCCGTTACTGATGGACAGCGCGCGGCGCAGGTTCTGCTCCAGCATCTCGCCCAGCACAAACCCTAAGATCAACGGCGACATCGGGAAGTGCATCTTACGCATAATGTAGCCCAGCACGCCCAGCCCAACCATCAACAGCAGGTCGAAGGTGGTGCTGTGTACCGCGTAGACGCCGACCGCGGACACAGCGGCGATGGCCGGGGCCAGAAACCACAGCGGGATCGTCAGCATGCGGGTGAACAGACCGATCAGCGGAATGTTCATAATCAGCAGCATCACGTTGGCGATCAGCAGCGCGGCAATTAATCCCCAGACGATATCCGGCTGCTCGGTAAACATCGCCGGACCCGGAGTGATATTGTAGAGGGTCAGGGCGCCCATCATCACCGCGGTAGTTCCGGAGCCGGGGACACCGAGGGTAAGCATCGGAATGAACGATCCGCAGGCGGAGGCGTTATTTGCCGCCTCCGGCGCCGCCACGCCGCGAATATCGCCCTTACCGAAGGTATCGCTGTTACCGCTGAGCTTTTTCTCGGTCATATAGGTGATGGCGCTGGCAATGGTCGCCCCCGCGCCCGGCAGAATACCGACAAAAAAGCCCACCACCGATGAACGCAGCGTCGCGCCCACGCACTGGCCCGCCTCTTTGGCGTTAAACAGCATGCGCCCGGTTTTCCGTACCAGCCTCTGTCCGCTGCTGGTGCTCTCCAGCATCAGCAAAATCTCCGAAACCGAAAAGAGCCCAATCACCACCACGATAAACTGCACGCCGTCGGAAAGATGAACGCTATCGAAAGTGAAACGGTACACCCCGGTATTGGCATCAACGCCCACCGTCGCCAGCCCCAACCCGATTAACGCGGCGAGAAACGATTTCAGCGGATTTTGCGCCATCATGCTGCCGAGGCAGGCGATGGCAAAAATCATCAGGGCGAAATATTCCGCCGGACCGAACGCCAGCGACCACTGCGCCAGCACCGGCGCGAACAGGATGATCCCGCCGATAGCGATCGTTGAACCCACAAAGGAGCTCACGGCAGAGATCGACAGCGCCACTCCGCCGCGTCCCTGCTGCGCCATCGGGTAACCGTCGATGGCGGTCATAATGGCGGCGGCATCGCCGGGCACGTTGAGCAGGATCGACGAAATACGCCCGCCGTATTCACATCCAATATAGACCGTAGCCAGCAGAATTAACGCTGATTCTGCGGGCAGGTGCAGGGCAAAGGCCAGCGGCAACAGGATCGCCACGCCGTTAATCGGGCCGAGACCCGGCAGGAGTCCGACGATGGTGCCGACGAAGCAGCCAATCAGCGCGATCGTCAGGTTGCCCGGCGTCATGGCGACGGCGAAGCCCTGCGACAGATAAATCCAGATATCCATAACCTTCTCCGTTAACTTAACCAGACGCCGAGCGGCAGGGTGACATCAAGCAGGGCGTCAAAGACGTACCACAGCGCGATGCCCATCGCGACGCCAGCTACCCCAGCAGCGGGCAGGGTGGCGCCAAACAGCAGGCCAAAAACAGCGGTCAGCAGCGCGGTGGCCAGAGGAAACCCCAGCCATTCAAAACCCCACGCATAAACCGCCAACGCCACGACCATCGTCAACAGCCGTTGTAAAACCAGACGCCCGGGCCAGGAGATTGCGTCGGGCCGCCGCAGTAGCAGCAAAACGGAGCACAGCAGCATCAGGCCGATAATGCCGACCGGAAAGGGGCGTGGGCCGACGGGTTCATAGGCGTATTCGCTGTGGATTTGCCAGGCGATAAACATCCCCCCTACGCAGAGCAGCAGCCATATTCCGGCAAAAATACGATCGCTCATCGCAGCCTCCGTGGGTTATTTGGCAAGGCCAAAAGATTTCGCCTGCAGGCGATACTCTTCCACCTGCTCTTTGACGTAGGCGTCCAGCTCTTTCCCGTTCAAATTGAATTCAAACAGGCCGCGCAGCTCGCGCTGTTTTTTAAACGCGTCGGTCTGCTGCAGTCGAGTAAACTCCGCCACCCACCACTGATAATCGGCATCGCTGACTTTCGGGCCGACGAAGAAACCGCGAATAATCGGCCACACCAGGTCATAGCCCTGCTCTTTGGCGGTAGGGACATCGGCGAGCGCGCCGGGCAGCCTTTCGTTAGCGAAGACCGCCAGCACGCGGATTTTATTGCCCTGGAGATAAGGCACCATTTCGCTGAGATCGCCGGATACTGCCTGCACGTGATTACCCAGCAGCGCGGTGACCGGTTCGCCGCCGCCCTCAAACGCCACGTAGCGCATTTTGTGCGGATCGACGTTTGCTTTCTGCGCCAGCAGCGCCGCTTTCATCCAGTCCTGGCTGCCGATTGAGGCGCCGGCGCCGATGACGATACTGGCGGGATTTTTTTCCATTGCCGCCATAAACGACGGCAGATCTTTCCACGGCGAGTCGGCGCGGACGGCAATCATGCCGTAATCGGTGCCGACGCTGGCCAGCCAGCGGACATCATCCACGCCGTAGCGGCCAAACTTGCCCTGCGCCAGGTTGAGCAGCGAGCCGCCGGAGAAGGCGACAACGGTGCCGGGTTCTCCAGGGCGCTGGGCGACGATAGCGTTATAGGCCACTGCGCCTACGCCGCCGGGCATATAGGTGACGCGCATCGGTTTTTGGATGGCGCCGGTTTCCATCAGGCTCACCTGAATCAGCTTACAGGTGAGATCGAAGCCGCCGCCGGGCTTGGCAGGCGCGATACATTCGGTACGGGAAGGCGCTTCGGCGGCCCAGGCAGAGGCGGTAAAAAGGCATAACGCGATAGCGCTAAGAGGGCGAAGGAACGGGATATTCATAGGCTTCCTCAGTCAGATACAGGGGACGTTTTTTTGATTATGTGAACCGGCTTGTGGCTATTCGGTTGCGTGATTGTTAAAACAATTACCTTTCATTTCCCTTTCAATGCGGCAGCAACTTTACAGGATGTGATATGCGTCTCTTACTGGCAGAAGATAACCGTGAGCTGGCTCACTGGCTGGAGAAAGCGCTGGTACAGGGCGGGTTTGCCGTGGACTGCGTATTTGATGGCCGGGCGGCCGATCATCTGTTGCAAAGCGAAAAATACGCGCTGGCGGTACTGGATATCGGCATGCCGGGCTTCGATGGCCTGGAAGTCGTGCAGCGTCTGCGAAAGCGCGGACAAACCCTTCCCGTTTTGCTGCTGACCGCACGCAGCGCGGTGGCGGATCGGGTAAAAGGGCTCAACGTCGGCGCCGATGACTATTTACCAAAACCGTTTGAACTTGAAGAGCTGGACGCCAGGCTGCGCGCACTGCTGCGGCGTAGCGAAGGCCAGGTGCATGAGATTCAGCAGATCGGCTCTCTGGAATATCGCGATGAAGGCTATTTTTTACTGCGCGGACAGACGCTATCGTTGACCCCGCGCGAGCAGGCGCTGCTGACGGTGCTGATGTTTCGCCGCACGCGTCCGGTGTCGCGCTAGCAGCTGTTTGAACAGGTCTTCAGCCTTAACGATGACGTCAGCCCGGAAAGCATCGAGCTATATATCCATCGTCTGCGGAAGAAACTTCAGGAGAGCAACGTGCGAATTGTGACCCTGCGCGGCCTGGGTTACGTGCTGGAGCTCGCCGATGAGGTGGGGTAAGCCGCAGTCGTTATTCGCTCAGCTGTTGCTGTTTCTTGGCCTGCCGCTGGTGTTACTGTGGGGGCTGTCGGCATTCAATAGCTACGTCAGCGCTCTGCAGGCGGCGACCCAGGCTTACGATCGTACGCTGCTCTCCTCCGCCCGCACGGTGGCGGAACGCCTGGTGGTACGCGGCGGCAGACTGGAGGTGAATGTCCCCTGGGTGGTGCTCGATAGCTTCGAGCTGAATATGAACGATCGCCTGTACTATAAGGTACTCGATCCCGGTAAGCGGGTGATTTCCGGTTTTGACGATCTGCCATCGATGCCGCCCTCAACCTCTCGTACCGAGCTCTATCCGGCGCTGGCGTGGTTTTATCATACCGAATATCGCGGTCAGGCCATCCGCGTGGCGCGGCTGCTGCAGCCGGTTAACGAAGGCGGCGTTGTGGGAATGGCGGAAATCTATATCGCCGAAACGCTGCAGTCGCGGCGCTGGCTGGCGGGACAGCTGCTGTTTTCATCGTGGATCTCGCAGGGGCTATTGGTGCTGTTGACGCTGGTGCTCACCGGCTGGCTGCTACGTCGGGTGCTGCGGCCGATGCGTCGGCTTTCGGCGCTCATGGTGCGGCGCGAACCCGGCCTGTTGACGCCGCTGCCGGAACTGCTGCCGTGGTCGGAAACCCGTTTATTGATTGTTGCTTTTAACCGCTATATCGACCGGCTGCGGGCGATGATCTCCCGGCAGGAGCGGTTTAGCGCCGATGCTTCTCACCAGTTAAAAACGCCGCTGGCGGTGCTGAAAACCCAGGCTTCGGTGGCGCTGGCGAGCGGCGATCCCCGGCTGTGGCGAGAGAGTCTGGAGGCGATGAGCGGCACGCTGGACATTACGATTCTGCTTACCGAACGCCTGCTACAGCTGGCTACCATCAAACGTAAAGAGCAGGGAGAACACGCGTTTCCGCCGGTGGATCTGTATGAGATCGTCCACAACAGCTGCTTTTCCCGTCTTCAGCAGGCGCGGAGCAAAGCTATCGATCTCGGCTATGAGGGGGAACCCTCAACGGTGACTATCGCTGGCGATGGCGTGCTGTTGAGCGAGCTGTGCGCAAATCTGTTGGATAACGCGATCCGCTATACGCCGCAGGGCGGTATCGTCACGGTCAGCCTGCATCGTGAAGGGGAGGCGGTGCTGCTGGATGTTGAAGACAGCGGGCCGGGAATCGATGATGCGCAGATCCAGCAGGCGCTCATGCCGTTCCACCGTCTGGAAAACGTTGGTGATAATCCCGGCGCCGGGCTCGGACTGGCGCTGGTCAGCGATATTGCACGCCTGCATCGCAGCCATCCGCAGCTGCTGCGTAGCGAAACGCTGGGCGGGCTGAAGGTCAGGCTGCGCTTTTTGACTGTGGGTTCAGAGTAGGCCTTTCAGGGTGAGCGTCTTCCGGGTCGCCTCGTTCAAATCATAGTGGGGAAGATCTTCCGCTTTTACCCAGGCGTAATCCTGAAACTCCTCGTTGATGGTTACTTCGCGATTGGCGCTGACGCAGTCGAAGATAAGATAAATCATATATATTTCTTCCTGACGGCCATCGGCGTAGGTTTTAACCCGTACGTCATCGCTAAAGGTCCATGGTGTGATGTGGGTTAGCTGCAGTTTTTCGCCCAGCTCTTCGCGAATTTCCCGCCGCAGCGCCGCTTCGATGCGTTCGCCGGGCTCGACGCCGCCGCCGGAGAGCGCCCACTGCCCGGGAAATACCCCGCGATCGTCGGCCATTTTGCACAACAGATAGTGACCCTCATGTTGAATGAGCGGGCAGACAATAGTCCTTTGACGCATAACTTCTCCTTAATGGTGGCAGGGATATATCATGGGATGGTCCAGTTTGCGAGCTGCCTCGGCAAACCGCAAGCGAAAATACGCGTTGAGCGCGAGCGGTGGTAGGGTGAGCGCAGGTTAATGGGTTGGGGCCATCATCAGCTGCCGCTGGTTATTCCTCTGCTGTTTTATCACGGCAGAATCAGTCCCTACCCGCACTCAACGCGCTGGCTGGACGGTTTTTCTCTACCAGAGGTGGCCGAGCGGCTCTATAGCCAGAACTTTCCGCTAATAGACGTGACTGAGATCCCAGATGACCAGCTGATACAGCACCGGCGGGTCGCTATGCTGGAACTGTTGCAAAAGCATATTCGGCAGCGGGATATAATGGGCATCTCAGAGCAACTGGTCAGAATATCCCCCCGGGATACACTACCCGTCGGCAGTTTAAAACGTTGCTGAATTATATGCTTCAGGCGGGCAACGCCGCCGATCCGGTGGCTTTTTTACGCAAGCTAGCGCAAAAGACGTCACTCAAGCCGCATAAGGAGACGATGAAGAATATTGCTCATTTTCTCGAAGAGCGAGGTCGCAAAGAGGGGATGCTTCAGGGAATGAAGGCGGGGATAGAAAAAGGTTTGCGCAAGGGCCGACAGGAAGGTCGTAATGAAGGCAGAAATGAAGGGCAACTAGCGGCGACAAAACGCATCGCCCGGGCGATGCTGGAAGAGGGGCTTGAGCCTGACCAGGTCGCAAAGCTAACCGGACTGTCGCTGCGGCAGCTCGCTAAGCTTCAGCACTAACCCCTAAAACGTTTTCGTCAAACGGCAGCCGCACTTGGGCTGCCGTTTGTGTTTACAGGGTTTTCTGTAAGACTTTCAGCGCCGCGGCCACGCCCGCGCCGTAGTCGGGATGGACTTGACTAAACAGGCCAATTTGTCGCTGCTGGATAAATTCAGGGATATCCCGCATATCGCTGGCGATTCGATGGAACATACGCTGATGCTCGTCTTCGCTTAATAGCCCGAACAGCGCGCGCGGTTGGCTAAAATAGTCGTTATCTTCCCGATGATTCCAGTGAGCCGCCGCGCCTTCAAGATTTAAAGGCGGTTCGCTAAAGTCCGGCTGCTCCTGATAGAGGCCGAAGCTGTTTGGCTCATAGGTGACGCCGTTGCCGCTATTGCCGTCGACGCGCATCGCGCCATCGCGATGGTAGTTATGGAACGGGCAGCGCGGCGCATTGACCGGAATCTGATGATGGTTAACGCCCAGGCGGTAGCGCTGGGTGTCGCCGTAGGAGAATAAACGACCCTGCAGCATGCGATCCGGAGAGAAGCTGACGCCAGGCACCACGTTAGCCGGATTCATCGCAACCTGCTCAACCTCGGCGAAATAGTTGTCCGGGTTGCGGTTGAGCTCAAGTACCCCCACTTCTATCAGCGGATAATCACTATGCGGCCATACTTTGGTCAGATCGAAAGGATGGTAAGGGACCCGGCTGGCTTCTGCTTCCGGCATGATCTGCACGTAAAAGGTCCAGCGCGGAAAATCGCCTCTTTCAATCGACTCATAGAGATCGCGCTGCGAACTCTCGCGGTCCTCGGCCACCAGACGTTTTGCTTCATCATCCATCAGGTTGGCGATCCCCTGCTGGGATTTAAAGTGGAATTTCACCCAAAAACGTTGATTGTCGGCATTTATAAAGCTGAACGCGTGGCTGCCGAAGCCGTGCATATGGCGATAAGAGCGCGGGATGCCGCGGTCGCTGAAGTCGATAGTCAACTGATGCAGCGTTTCGGGCAGCAGGGAGAAAAAATCCCACTTCCAGGTAGGGTTGCGCAGGTTGGTGCGCGGATCGCGCTTCACTACGTGGTTCAGGTCCGGGAATTTCAGCGGGTCGCGAAGATAAAAAACAGGGGTATTATTGCCTACCAGATCCCAGTTGCCCTCTTCGGTATAAAACTTGATAGCGAAGCCGCGGATGTCGCGCTCGGCGTCTGCGGCGCCGCGTTCTCCGGCAACGGTGGAAAAGCGCAGGAACAGATCGGTGGTTTTACCGACCTCGGCGAACATTTTTGCGCGCGTGTAGCGGCTGATATCGTGAGTGACCGTTAATTTACCGTAAGCGCCGGAGCCTTTTGCGTGCATTCGGCGTTCCGGGATAACCTCCCGGTCGAAGTGGGCCAGTTTTTCCAGAATCCAGATATCCTGCAGCAGCATCGGGCCGCGAGGACCTGCGGTGATGACATTGTTATTATCGACAACCGGCGCGCCGGAGCCGGTGGTTAATCCTTTTTTGCTCATCTTTATCTCCTGACAAAGTTTTATGTAACTTATTCATTTCCCGCAAGGGCAGAATAAGCTGAGCGCTATTTGTAGAATAAATATCCAACACGGACAATCTGGATCTGGCTATCGATTTGATACCCGCGTCCGTTGGCCTGGCTCCGGTAGCAACTGGTTACAATCACAATGGTAAAGCTCGTCTTAGCGCATTGATTCCTTAACGTTCGGCAGTACAATTTCGCGGTTTTTTGGGACTTTTTAATTCTTGTTTGTTGGATAGAGTAAAAATGAAAAAAAGTATATTTGCGGCCCTCGCTGGCATGATGTTCGTCTCAACGGCGGCGCATGCGATCAGTTTCAGCGGACAGGCCGGCGAGCACTACACGAACCTTGGCGTCGGATTTGGCACGGAATCTACCGGCCTGGCGGTAACCGGCAACTGGCTGCATAACGATGACGACGGCGATGCGGCAGGCCTGGGACTGGGGCTGAACATCCCTTTAGGTCCATTCCTTGCCACCGTTGGCGGTAAAGGGGTTTATACCAATCCGAATAACGGCGATGAGGGCTACGCAGCGGCGGTTGGCGGCGGCCTGCAGTGGAAGATCGGCGACAGCTTCCGCCTGTTCGGCGAATATTATTATTCTCCTGATTCGCTCTCCAGCGGTATCGACAGTTATCAGGAAGCTAATGCCGGCGCGCGCTTTACCATTATGCGTCCTCTGAGCATTGAAGCCGGTTATCGCTACCTTAACCTGGCGGGTAAAGACGGCAACCGCGATAACGCGGTCGCGGACGGCCCGTACGTCGGCGTTAACGCCAGCTTCTAACCCCTTCGGCGCGGTATTCCGCCGCGCCTGATTTTCAGGCTTTTTCGCCAGCCGCTTTGCGATATAGTATTTCTACTTATCAGGCTGGAGTTGACAATGTTAAACGTGGAAATGCTGTCCACCGGCGATGAAGTGTTGCATGGGCAAATCATCGATACCAATGCCGCGTGGCTGGCGGATTTCTTTTTTAATCAAGGATTACCTTTAAAGCGTCGCCATACCGTGGGTGACGATCTTGACTCCCTGGTGGCGATTTTACGCGAGCGCAGCGAGCATGCCGACGTGCTGATCGTCAACGGCGGTCTGGGCCCGACCAGCGATGATCTAAGTGCGCTTGCCGCAGCGACCGCCAAAGGTGAAGGGCTGATTCTGCATGAAGCGTGGCTGGAAACCATGACCCGCTTCTTTGCCGAGCGCGGAAGGCCTATGGCCGCCAGCAACCGTAAACAGGCGGAAATTCCGCAAAGCGCCGAGATGATCAACAATCCGGTCGGAACCGCCTGCGGTTTTGCCGTGCAGCTAAACCGCTGCCTGATGTTTTTCACTCCCGGCGTGCCGTCTGAATTTAAGATAATGGTCGAGCAGGAAATCTTACCGCGCCTGCGCGAACGTTTTCCGCTGCCCGCCGCGCCGCTGTGTCTGCGTCTGACCACCTTCGGTCGTTCCGAAAGCGAGCTGGCGCAGAGCCTCGAGCATTTACAACTGCCGCCGGGCGTGGTGATGGGCTATCGCTCCTCAATGCCGATTATCGAACTGAAGCTGACCGGGCCTGCCGAACAGCGCGAGGCGATGCTGGCGCTGTGGCCGGAAGTGCAAAAAGTGGCCGGAGAGAGCATCGTTTTCGAAGGCACCGAAGGCCTGCCGGCGCAGATCGCCCGTCGTCTGCAGGAGCGCCAGCTAAGCCTGACGCTAAGCGAGCAGTTCACCGGCGGTCTGCTGGCGCTACAGCTTTCACGGGTCAATGCCCCGCTGTTGGCCAGCGAAGTCATTCCGGCGCAGGAGGAGACCCTGGCGCAGTCTGCGCGCTGGGCGGCGGAACGGCGCGAAAAACACTTTGCCGGTCTGGCGCTGGCGGTGAGTGGTCAGGAGAGCGATCACCTGAACTTTGCGCTTTCCACGCCGGACGGCACCCACGCGCTGCGGGTGAAGTTCGCGACCAACCGCCACAGCGTGCAGGTGCGTCAGGAGGTCTGCGCGATGATGGCTCTCAACATGCTGCGCCGCTGGCTGAATGGCCAGCCCGTGGCCGGTGAACACGGCTGGATTAACGTCGTTGACTATCTCGCCGTTTAGATAAAACACCGCGTCGGGAGCCCTACCCGACGCGCAATCAGTCCAACCTGCTGTACTTGCTTTTAAAAATTCTGTGCACTATCTCGCATTTCTATCCCCTTGAACGTCCACCCTGCTGGAATAGCGTCGTCATTTGAAGTCGCTCACAATTTACAGACCCGACAACCGCAACACTGATTCCAGTATTCAGGATTGGAGTCCAGTATGTTGGAATCAAGCAAAGTCCCGGCGCTAACCCGCGCCATCGATATTCTCAATTTGATCGCCCGCATTGGTCCGTGCAGCGCGGCGACCATTATTGACGAACTGGGTATTCCGAAAAGCACCGCTTACCTGCTGCTGGGAGAACTGAGAAAACAGCGCTTCCTCAGCATGGATAATCAGGACAACTACTGTCTGTGGACCAAACTGGTTGAGCTGGCCGGTCACGCGCTGAGCAAAATGGATCTGCGCGAACTGGCGCGTCCGCGCCTGACGCAGCTAATGGATCAGTGCGGACTGCTCTGCCATCTGGGCATTATCGATGGCGGTAACGCCTACTACATTCTGAAGATTGAATCCCCGGCCACCATCAGCGTGCGTTCCCACGAAGGTAAAAGCCTGTCGCTGTACCGCTCCGGTATCGGTAAATGCCTGCTTGCCTGGCAGCCCGAGCGGGTTCAGGAGTCAATTATCAGCGAGCTGCAGTGGGAGAGGGCAACGCCAACCACCATCACCAGCGCCCAGCTGCTTCGCGATGAACTGGGGCGTATTCGCGCCCGCGGCTGGAGCTTCGATAACGGCGAAGATTATCCCGACGTTCGCTGCGTGGCGGCGCCGGTTTTTAATGCCAATAACGAACTGACCGCCGCCATCTCCGTGGTGGGTACTCGTCTGCAAATCAATGAAGACAATCGCGATTATCTCGCTGGCAGGGCGATTGCCTGCGCCAAAGACATTTCTCGTCTGCTGGGGTGGAAAAGCCCCTTCGAACAACAAGCCTCATAATAAGGAGAAGATCATGACCCTACCGAAAATTAAACACGTCCGCGCCTGGTTTATCGGCGGCGCTACCGCAGAGAAAGGCGCTGGCGGCGGCGACTATCATGACCAGGGAGCAAACCACTGGATTGACGATCATATCGCCACGCCGATGAGCAAATATAAACAGTATGAACAGTCCCGCCAGTCGTTTGGCATCAACGTTCTCGGCACGCTGATTGTTGAAGTCGAAGCCGAAAACGGCCAGACCGGCTTTGCGGTATCAACCGCCGGCGAGATGGGCTGTTTTATAGTGGAAAAGCACCTGAACCGCTTTATCGAAGGGAAGTGTGTCAGCGATATCAAACTGATCCATGACCAGATGCTCAACGCCACCATGTACTACTCCGGCTCCGGCGGCCTGGTGATGAATACCATCTCCTGTATCGACCTGGCGCTGTGGGATCTGTTCGGCAAAGTGGTGGGATTACCGGTATACAAACTGTTGGGCGGCGCGGTACGCGATGAAATTCAGTTCTACGCTACCGGGGCCCGTCCGGACCTGGCGAAAGAGATGGGCTTTATTGGCGGCAAGATGCCGACCCACTGGGGCCCGCACGATGGCGATGCGGGGATCCGCAAAGATGCCGCCATGGTGGCCGATATGCGCGAAAAATGCGGCCCGGACTTCTGGCTAATGCTGGACTGCTGGATGAGCCAGGACGTTAATTATGCCACTAAACTGGCCCACGCCTGCGCGCCCTATAACCTTAAGTGGATCGAAGAGTGCCTGCCGCCGCAGCAGTATGAAGGCTATCGCGAGCTGAAACGCAATGCCCCGGCCGGAATGATGGTCACCAGCGGCGAGCACCACGGCACGCTGCAATCCTTCCGCACGCTGTCGGAAACCGGCATCGATATTATGCAGCCTGACGTAGGCTGGTGCGGCGGTCTGACCACGCTGGTGGAGATTGCGGCGATCGCCAAATCGCGCGGCCAGCTGGTGGTGCCGCACGGCTCGTCGGTCTATTCGCATCATGCGGTCATTACCTTTACCAACACGCCGTTCAGCGAATTCCTGATGACCAGCCCGGACTGCTCAACGATGCGTCCGCAGTTTGATCCGATTCTGGTCGATGAGCCGGTACCGGTGAACGGGCGCATTCATAAAACCGTTCTGGATAAACCGGGTTTCGGCGTCGAGCTGAACCGCGACTGCAACCTGAAACGTCCTTATAGCCACTGATCCCGTCGTGCCGCACAGCGCTGATGTGCGGCCTATTGTTGAGGATATTACGATGAGCAACACCTTGCTTGAGAGCGTGGTGAAGAAAAACCGCGCCCGTTTGATCCCCTTTATGCTGGCGCTGTACGTGCTGGCGTTTCTTGACCGTTCGAATATCGGCTTTGCGAAAGAGACCTATCAGCTGGATACCGGCCTCAGCAATGAAGCTTACGCGCTGGGGGCGGGGATTTTCTTTGTGGTATACGCCTTTCTTGGGGTACCGGCCAACCTGCTGATGCGCAAATTCGGCGCGAGAAAATGGATTGGCTGCACCACCTTGCTGTGGGGCATTCTTTCAGCGGCGATGGCGTGGGCGGATACGGAAGCGAAATTTCTGCTGGTACGCACCCTGCTTGGCGCCGCCGAAGCGGGTTTCTTTCCGGGCATGATCTACCTGACCTCACAGTGGTTTCCGCAGCAAAACCGCGCCAGCATTATGGGATTATTTTATATGGGCGCGCCGCTGGCGCTGACCCTCGGGTCGCCGCTCTCCGGCGCGCTGCTGGAAATGCACGGCTTTATGGGGCATCCCGGTTGGTTCTGGATGTTTATTATTGAAGGCTTACTGGCGGTCGGCGCGGGTTTCTTCACTTTCTTCTGGCTTGACGACACGCCGCAAAACGCCCGCTTCCTGACCGCTGCCGAAAAGCAGGCGCTCATCAGCGAGCTGGCCAGCGAAGAGCAGAAAAAGATTACTTCGCGTTTGTCCGATGCGCTGCGCAACGGCCGCGTCTGGCAGCTGGCGATTATCTATCTCACCATTCAGGTGGCGGTTTACGGCCTGATCTTCTTCCTGCCGACCCAGGTTGCGGCGCTGCTCGGCACTAAAGTGGGGTTTGTGGCATCGGTGGTGACCGCGATCCCGTGGGTGGCAGCGCTGTTCGGTACCTGGCTGATTCCTCGCTACTCCGACCGCACCGGCGAGCGGCGTAATATTGCGGCATTAACCCTGCTGGCGGCGGCAATTGGCATTGCGGTCTCCGGGCTGGTGTCGCCGGTACTGGCCATCATCGCGCTGTGCGTTGCCGCCGTCGGCGTCATTGCCGTACAGCCGGTCTTCTGGACTATGCCGACGCAGCTGTTATCCGGCACGGCGCTGGCCGCAGGCATTGGTTTCGTCAACCTGTTTGGCGCGATCGGCGGATTTTTAGCGCCGATTATACGCGTCCAGGCTGAAACGATGTTCGGCAATAATTCTGCCGGATTATTGACGCTCGCCTGCGTGGCGGTTATCGGGGTTGTTATTATCTTTTCACTGCGCGTGAGCCGCACGGTACCGCAGGCCGGCAGCGTACAGCATTAATTTAAGGGAGAACTATGAACGCAATTTTATCGAACCCATTTAAAGCGGGGTTATTGCAAGGGGAAGCACAAATTGGCCTGTGGCTGAGCTCGACCTCCTCTTATATGGCTGAGATTGCCGCCACCTCGGGTTACGACTGGCTGCTGATTGACGGTGAACATGCGCCGAATACCATTCAGGATCTTTATCATCAGCTACAGGCCATTGCGCCCTACGCCAGCCAGCCGGTGATTCGTCCGGTAGAGGGCAATCGTAGCCTGATTAAACAGGTGCTGGATATTGGCGCCAGAACGCTGCTGATCCCC
Source organism: Klebsiella sp. CN_Kp100 (assembly GCF_040065315.1). Lineage (NCBI taxonomy): Bacteria > Pseudomonadati > Pseudomonadota > Gammaproteobacteria > Enterobacterales > Enterobacteriaceae > Klebsiella > Klebsiella sp. CN_Kp100. The sequence continues at coordinate 36,054 of NZ_JBEAIJ010000037.1, read as the reverse complement.
ATGGTCGATACCGCAGAACAGGCGCGGGACATTGTCTCGGCGACGCGCTATCCGCCGCTGGGGACCCGCGGCGTCGGCGCCGGGGTAGCTCGCGCCGCGCGCTGGGGAAGGGTAGAGAACTATATGGCGCAGGCCAACGATGAGCTGTGCCTGCTGATTCAGGTTGAGAGCAAAACCGCCCTCGATAATCTGGATGCGATCCTTGAAGTCGAGGGGATTGACGGCGTCTTTATCGGCCCGGCGGACCTGTCGGCCTCGCTGGGCTACCCGGATAACGCCGGTCATCCTGAAGTGCAGCGGGTTATTGAACAGAGCATCCGCCGCATTCGCGTGGCGGGAAAGGCGGCCGGATTCCTGGCCGTCGATCCAGAGATGGCGCACAAAGCGCTGGCGTGGGGGGCGAATTTCGTTGCCGTTGGCGTCGATACCAACCTCTATACCAGCGCGCTGGATAAACGACTGGCGATGTTCAGGCCGGTAGCCGAACAGGCGGAGGGCAAGGGGAGCTACTAGCCCCCCGGTGTTGGCGCTGGCGTCATGCCAACGCCTGCGCCAGCAGAGTGATGGGATGCTCGCAGCGTTTACTGGTGGACATCTCTATCTGCCATTTACAGGTTTCACAGTCGGTCACTACCAGGTCCGCGCCGCTCTCCTCAATTTGTCGGAACAGCGGCGCGCCAATCGCCTGCGATGAGTCGTAATTCTCCGACTTGAAGCCGAAGGTGCCGGCAATACCGCAGCATTGCGAGTCGAGCACCTCCAGCTGCAAGCCGGGGATCAGCCGCAATAGCTCAAGGGTATACAGCGACCAGCCCATCTTCTCCATATGGCAGGGCGTGTGATAGATCACCTTCAGCGGCAGCGATTTCAGCGCCAGCTTCCGTCCAGCGTCCAGCTGACGCCAGATCCAGCGGGTTGCCAGTTCAACCCGGTCGCGCACATCGTGATTATCGATATCAAGGACGTGCGGATATTCATCGCGCAGCGTAAAAGTGCAGGTCGAGGACGTCGCCACCACTGGCAGGTTATTTTCCCGCATCGCGGTAACGTTGCTCTGTGCCTGTTTACGCGCCTTCGCAAAAAAACCGTTGGCAATGAGCGGCACGCCGCAGCATTTTTCTTTATGCAATAGCTGCACGCCGATGCCTATGGCGTTGAGCACCCGGATAAGATCTTTACCCAACTGCGGATTGTTGTAGTTCACATAGCAGCCGTGAAAGAAGGCTACCTGCTCGGCGTACTGCGCCTGTTGGCCAGCCAGCTGTCGATACGCGCGGCGAAAGGTGCCGAAGCCATATTTGGGCAGCGAGCGGCGGTGATCGATTTTGAGCGCGGCATCCAGTACCCGACGTACCGGCATCAGCCCGGTGGCGGCGTTTACCAGCGGAGCAAACGGCGTGGAGAGGGTGCCCATCAGATCGGTGTGGCTGAGGATGGTATCGCGCAGCGTGGGCTTTTGCCGGCCGTATTCCATGCGCGCCCGCTGGATAATATCGCCGATTTTGACGTCTGAAGGGCAGGCGACTTCACAGCGTTTACAGTTAATGCAGTATTTTAACGCCTCGTCGTAGAGCGCGCCGTCTTTCAGGCGCAGGCGCTCGCCGTCCGGACCGGCCTGTTTTGGCCCCGGGTAGCGCGGATTAACCCGGCTGACCGGGCAGGCGGTGGTGCAAACGGTGCATTTAATACAGTGTTCAAAGCGCGTGTCGTTCATGACTCACCTCCGGCAAGCTCGTCAATTAGCCCTGCGGCGTGAAGCGCGGTCACTGCGCACACGCCACCGCCGCATCCCAGCGCGATGGCATCAAAACCGCCGAGGATCGAACCGACGGCGAACAGATTCTCCAGCGTCCGCCCCTGACGCTGGGGACGCAGAGCCTCATCGGTTTTCAGGCCGAAACGCTGCCAGGGCTGCGAGGCAAAAAAATCCTGCTGATACCAGCTTTCGCGCGGCAGCGTCTGCTGCAGATCCAGACCGAGGATCGGCTCGCGCACGCCGCTACGTTCGGCGACCAGCCCGTTGCTGAAAAAGCTGCCGCTGGCCAGCACAGCGAAGCGCGGGCGCAGCGGAATATCGCCGTGATTGCGCGTCCAGATCGCGTTAACCCTACCGTCCTGGTGGCTGATATCAATGACTTCATCCCCGGTCAGCCAGGTCCCGCCGCTGCGGATAAATTGCCGCTGCAGCTGGGCGTGCAGGCGCATCCCCGGCACCGATGGCGGCAGGGTAGGCAGCAGGCGCAGCGGGCAGGGCAGACGCTGCCGCAGCCACTGGTACAAGCGATCGTCGGCGAGGCCGAAGCAGGCGGGCATAATCAGTAAATTATGCTGCTGCGCCAGCGGGCGCAGCGCCGCCAGCAGGGCAGGCCAGTGCGCTTCATCGTCCAGCCGGCGGGCGATATTGGCGGCGCGAAATTCGGATGGGCTATCGCGCAGAACATCAAGAAGGGGTAATTCTATCTCGTGGGCTTCGGCGGTCACGCCGTGCTGGTGCAGAGAGGCTGCGGCAAGATGCGGCTGGAAGTCGCCGAACCCGCTGATGCCAACGACGCAGACGCCGCTGACGGGCAGCGGCGCGGTGGCGATTTCCTGCGGAGAAAGCCAGGCCGCGCGTAAGATTCCCAGCGGCGTCACGCGCAGATGCGGCTGGCTGGCATCGCCCTGCATGGCAATCCCGCAGTCGGCAAACAGCGCCTGAGCCTGGCGGGCGTAATTCATCACCCTTTCTGCGCCGAGCCTGGCATAAGGGTGTTCGGGAAGCTGGCGGGCCAACAGGCCGATACCGTAAGCAACATCGGTGACGGTTTCGCCATTCGGCAGCGTCGAGAGCAAATCCAGCGAGGCGGAAGAGAAGTGCAGGGCGCTTTGGCCCCGGCTGATAATCACGCTGCGCAGGCCGCGCTGGTTGAGCGCCAGCCCGCAGAGCAGCCCGGCAAGGCCGCCGCCAATAATCGCGCAATCAAACTTCATCCTGGTGCTCCTTTTCTAATCCGCACAGACCGAGATAAACCCAGCGGGTAAACTCGCTTTCGCGCAGCGCATCCCCCCAGGCCACCGGCTGAACGCCTTTCCAGCGTTCGTTCAAAAATTGGGACAGCTGGGTGAGGGACCGCGCGGAGGTGGTGACGTTAAAACGCGCGAGCAGCCCGGCGGCGCGGCAGGCGCACAGTTCGCCCTGACAGGTTCCCATGCCGACGCGGGTACGGCGGCGCAGGTCAAGCAGGTTTTTCACCGCCAGGTTTTCAACCGCGTACTCTACTTCTCCGGCAGTGACCGCCTCGCATTCGCAGACCAGGCTACGGCGCTGGCGGCTATCGCCAAGCCATGCCGGGGTGCGATCGCCGTGGCGGTAGATGGCCGACCCGCGCAGCGGCGCAGGTAACGAGATGATTTTACTTAGCGTGGCTTCCGCCGGTTCCTGCGAACCGGGCAGCGGCGTATCGGCGGTCGTGCAGGGGGCGGTATTTCCGAGCTTGCGGCATAGCGCATCCGTGGCCCACTCCGCCATCAGACGATACGTCATCAGCTTACCGCCGGTGATGGTGATGAAGCCTTCCATACCGTCGCGGCGGGCGTGGTCGAGCAGCACGATACCGCGGCTGACGCTACGGCCACTGGGATCGTCATCGCTGGCGACCAGCGGGCGTATACCGGAATAGGCGCGAAGTACCCGCGTCCGCCCCATGATCGGCGCCAGCTTTTCTCCCTCCCGCAGCAGCGTTTCGACTTCCTCGGTGGTTACCCGGTTGTCGTCAATTTCGTCATAGGGAATATGCATCGAGGTGGTGCCAATCAGCGAAATAGTATCGCCGGGCACCAGGATATCGGCGTCAGCCGGTTTGCGGCAGCGGTTGATAACCTGACGGTTAATGCGGTGGTCGAGGATCAGCAAAGATCCTTTTGCCGGAAACATCGCGATGCACAGGTCGGCGTACTCTGCGATGCGCTGCCCCCAAATCCCGGCGGCGTTGACCACCACCTGAGCGCGCAGCGTGCGCGATTCTCGGCGCTGATGATTGTAGATCGCGACGCCATGGACGCGATCGCCCTGCCGCAGCAGACCGGTGACTTCGCAGCCGGTGAGGATCGTCGCGCCATGTTCGCGGGCATCGAGCATATTCGCCGCGGTGAGGCGGAAAGGATCGACGGTGCCGTCGGGAACCTGTACCGCGCCGAGCAGCGCCGGGTTAACCGCGGGCTCAATACGCAGCGCTTCGGCGGGCGTTAGCGGCTGGGCTTCGATGCCTGCCTGCTGACAGGCGCTGATAAAGGTGTACTGGTACGCCGGGTCATCTTCCGGCAAGGTAATAAACAGGCCGCTGGTGGGCTCTATGCAGTGGCGGGCGATACGGCGCAATATGCGGTTTTCGCTAATGCACTCGCGCGCTGATTCGCTATCGGTGACCGCATAGCGCGCGCCGCTATGCAGCAGACCGTGATTGCGGCCAGTCGCGCCGGTGGCGATATCGTAGCGCTCCACCAGCGCTGCCTTTAGCCCGCGCAGCGCGCAGTCGCGCGCGATCCCGGCGCCGGTGGCGCCGCCGCCAATAATAATGACGTCATATTCACGACTATCGGCCATCTCCCCGTCCTCTGTTTTCGTTTTACATCATTTAGCCATATCGACAGCATTTAATGTTTGATTTCGAGCATATTTGCGCGCAATTCGAGCGTTTGTTGTGACTTTGTGCGCATATTAGAAAATGCTGTCATATTTCTGTAACAAAGTGTGCGACATTTCACAGTATTAGATTTACGCTTTGCCTACTATCGCGACCAAATCAGAAGTTGGTGAATAAATTACGTTTTTTTGCGTCGACGTCAGAAGAACAGCAATGGCCACGGAGGCTGATATGTTAAGTATATTTAAACCCGCAGCGCATAAAGCGCGATTGCCAACCGCGGAAATCGATCCTTTATATCGTCGATTACGCTGGCAGATCTTTATCGGTATTTTCTTCGGATATGCTGCTTACTATTTGGTTCGTAAGAACTTTGCTTTAGCAATGCCCTACCTTATCGAGCAGGGGTTCTCCCGTGGCGACCTCGGTTTTGCCCTTTCCGGTATCTCCATTGCCTACGGATTTTCGAAATTCATCATGGGGTCGGTTTCCGACCGCTCGAATCCGCGCATTTTTTTACCGGCAGGCTTGATTCTTGCCGCGCTGGTGATGCTGGTGATGGGCTTCGTCCCTTGGGCGACCTCCAGCATTATGGTGATGTTCGTTCTGCTGTTCCTGTGCGGCTGGTTCCAGGGGATGGGCTGGCCGCCGTGCGGACGTACGATGGTGCATTGGTGGTCGCAGAAAGAGCGCGGCGGTATCGTGTCGGTATGGAACTGCGCGCATAACGTCGGCGGCGGGATCCCGCCGCTGCTGTTCCTGCTGGGAATGGCGTGGTTTAACGACTGGCATGCGGCGCTGTATATGCCGGCTTTCGGCGCGATCCTGCTGGCGATTTTCGCCTTCGCGATGATGCGCGATACTCCGCAGTCCTGCGGTTTGCCGCCGATCGAAGAGTATAAAAACGATTATCCTGATGACTACAGCGAGAAGCATGAAGAGGAGCTGACCGCAAAGCAGATCTTTATGCAGTATATCCTGCCGAACAAGCTGTTGTGGTACATCGCCGTTGCAAACGTGTTTGTTTACCTGCTGCGCTACGGCATTCTTGACTGGTCGCCAACCTACCTGAAAGAGGTTAAGCACTTCGCGCTGGATAAATCCTCCTGGGCCTACTTCCTTTATGAATATGCGGGGATTCCGGGCACTCTACTGTGCGGCTGGATGTCGGATAAAGTGTTTAAGGGCAACCGCGGCGCGACCGGTGTCTTCTTTATGACCCTGGTCACCATCGCCACCGTTGTCTACTGGCTGAACCCGCCGGGTAACCCGGGCGTGGATATGGCCTGTATGATTATTATCGGCTTCCTGATTTATGGGCCGGTGATGCTGATTGGCCTGCATGCGCTGGAGCTGGCGCCGAAAAAAGCCGCCGGCACCGCTGCGGGCTTCACCGGCCTGTTCGGCTATCTCGGCGGTTCCGTGGCCGCGAGCGCCATCGTTGGCTATACCGTCGATTTCTTCGGCTGGGACGGCGGCTTTATGGTGATGATCGGCGGCAGCGTGCTGGCGGTTGTGCTGCTGATTATCGTGATGCTGGGTGAACGACGCCACCATCAACAGATGAAACAAGGTTAAGGTGCGGCGATGAAAAGTCAATTAACCACCCTGATGAGCGGAGTGCTGCTGGCCGCCACGGCGCTCTCCTTCAGCGCCGTGGCGGGAGAGAAAATCGTTATCGCCCACCGCGGCGCCAGCGGCTATCTGCCGGAACATACCCTGCCGGCGAAAGCGATGGCCTACGCGCAGGGGGCGGATTACCTTGAGCAAGACCTGGTGATGACCAAAGATGACCGGCTGGTGGTCCTGCATGACCACTATCTGGATCGGGTGACCGACGTGGCCCAGCGTTTTCCGCAGCGGGCGCGTAAAGATGGCCGCTTCTACGCTATCGACTTTACCCTCGCAGAGATAAAGTCGCTGAAGTTTACCGAAGGGTTTGAACCGAAAGATGGCAAGAACGTGCAAACTTATCCGGGTCGCTTCCCGATGGGGAAATCTGATTTCCGCATTCATACCTTTGAAGAGGAGATTGAGTTTGTCCAGGGGTTAAACCATTCGACCGGCAAAAACATCGGCATCTACCCGGAAATCAAAGCGCCGTGGTTCCACCATCAGGAAGGCAAGGATATTGCCGCCAGCACGCTGAAAGTGCTGAAGGAATATGGTTACACCGGCAAGCAGGATAAGGTGTATCTGCAGTGCTTTGACGCCAACGAGCTCAAGCGTATTAAGCATGAGCTGGAGCCGAAAATGGGGATGGATCTCAATCTGGTGCAGCTTATCGCCTATACCGACTGGAATGAGACCCAGCAGCGGCAGGCTGACGGCAAGTGGGTGAACTACAGCTATGACTGGATGTTCAAACCAGGGGCAATGGCGCAGATCGCCCAGTACGCTGACGGTATTGGTCCGGACTACCATATGCTGGTGGCGGAAGGCTCGAAACCGGGAGACGTGAAGCTGACGGCAATGGTGAAAGAGGCGCACGCCAGCGGCATGCAGGTACATCCATACACGGTTCGCGCGGATCAATTGCCTGACTACGCCATCGACGTCAATCAGCTCTATAACGTGCTGTACCATCAGGCGGATGTCGACGGCTTGTTCACCGATTTTCCGGATAAAGCCGTGCAGTTTCTGCACGCTAAGCAGTAAAAAGCCGGGTTTACCCGGCCTGTGAACGGCAGTTTTGTCGGGCGCATAAGCGTTATGCCGCCCGACAAAACTTACATCTCAATTTCGATATCGCCTTTTGCCCGGCAGCAGCAGGGCAAAATCTCTCCCGGCTGGACAAACGCCAGCGGCTCGGTGAGCCAGTCAACCTGACCGGAAACCAGCCGCAGACGACACGATCCGCAGTATCCTTCGCGGCACTGATACTCCACGTCGATATTGTGCGATTCCAGGGCCGCCAGCAGGGAGGGATGTTCATCCTGACACTCAAGGCGAGTGTCAGAAATCTTCAAGAAAATGCGTTTCATCAGAGCTGGAAGTTGCTCAGATCGTCAGCGTCGACTTCGGAATCGATCTGCCCGACCAGATAAGAGCTGACTTCCACTTCCTGCGGCGCGACCTGCACGTTATCGGACACCAGCCAGGTGTTGATCCACGGGATCGGGTTGGAGCGGGTCTGGAACGGCAGATCGAGACCTACCGCCTGCATGCGGATGTTAGTAATGTACTCAACGTACTGGCAAAGAATATCTTTGTTCAGGCCGATCATCGAACCGTCGCGGAACAGATAATCCGCCCACTCTTTCTCCTGCTGTGCCGCCAGCACGAACAGGTCGTAGCACTCCTGCTTGCACTCTTCGGCGATTTCCGCCATTTCCGGATCGTCAACGCCGGAGCGCAGCAGATTCAGCATGTGCTGAGTGCCGGTCAGGTGCAGCGCTTCGTCACGGGCGATCAGACGGATAATCTTGGCGTTACCTTCCATCAGCTTGCGCTCGGCAAAGGCGAAAGAGCAGGCGAAGCTGACGTAAAAACGGATGGCTTCCAGCGCGTTCACGCTCATCAGACACAGGTACAGTTTCTTCTTCAGCTCGCGCAGGTTCACGGTAATGGTTTTACCGTTCACGCTGTGGGTGCCTTCGCCCAGCAGATGCCAGTAGCTGGTCAGCTCAATCAATTCATCGTAATAGCTGGAAATGCCTTCCGCGCGTTTTTGGATCTGCTCGTTGGTGACGATATCGTCAAATACCATCGCCGGATCGTTAACGATATTGCGGATGATATGGGTGTAGGAGCGCGAGTGGATAGTCTCCGAGAACGCCCAGGTTTCAACCCAGGTTTCCAGCTCAGGAATGGAAATCAGCGGCAGCAGGGCAACGTTCGGGCTGCGTCCCTGGATCGAGTCCAGCAGCGTCTGATATTTCAGGTTGCTGATAAAAATGTGTTTTTCGTGTTCCGGCAGCGCCTGGTAGTCGATACGGTCGCGGGAAACGTCAACCTCTTCCGGACGCCAGAAGAAGGAGAGCTGTTTTTCAATCAGCTTTTCGAAGATGTCATATTTTTGCTGATCGTAGCGGGCGACGTTCACCGGCTGACCAAAAAACATCGGCTCAAGCAGCTGATCGTTTTTAGTCTGAGAAAAAGTGGTATATGCCATTGAAGTGAGTCCTGTTGAGATTGTATCGCCCGGCGGCAGTGAGTTTGCCGGGCCTACAAAACCTTAGGCCGGGCCAGCATCGCGCCGCCCGGCAAAAAAACTTAGATCTTACATGCGCCGCTTTCGCAGCCGTCGTCCTGAATAGACGGCGCCAGGTCATCCTGGGCATCTTCCGCGCCATCGCGAGTGTTGTGATAGTACAGCGTTTTGACGCCGAACTTATAGGCATTGAGCAAGTCTTTCAGCAACTGCTGCATCGGCACTTTGCCTGACGGGAAGCGCGTCGGGTCGTAGTTGGTATTGGCGGAAATCGACTGGTCGATAAACTTCTGCATAATACCGACCAGCTGTAAATAACCGTCGTTGTTCGGCATTTCCCACAGCAGCTCGTAGCCGTTCTGCAGTTTTTCGTAATCCGGCACCACCTGGCGCAGGATACCGTCTTTTGACGCTTTGATGCTGACGTGACCGCGCGGCGGTTCAATGCCGTTGGTGGCGTTGGAGATCTGCGAAGAGGTCTCGGACGGCATCAGCGCGGAGAGCGTGGAGTTACGCAGGCCGTGCGTTTTGATCGACTCGCGAAGCCGCTCCCAATCGTAGTGCAGAGATTCGCTGACGATAGCATCCAGGTCTTTCTTGTAGGTATCGATCGGCAGAATGCCTTTTGCATAGGTGGTTTCGTTAAACCACGGGCACGCGCCTTGTTCGATCGCCAGCTCGTTAGAAGCTTTCAGCAGATAGTACTGAATCGCTTCGAACGTTTTATGCGTCAGGTTGTTAGCGCTGCCGTCGGAATAGCGTTTACCGTGCTTCGCCAGATAGTAGGCAAAGTTAATCACGCCAATACCCAGCGTACGACGGCCCATCGCGCCGCGTTTGGCCGCCGGGATCGGGTAGTCCTGGTAATCCAGCAGTGCATCCAGCGCGCGAACGGCCAGCACCGCCAGCTCTTCCAGCTCATCCAGGCTATCGATAACCCCGAGGTTGAAAGCGGACAGGGTGCACAGCGCAATTTCACCGTTCTCGTCGTTTACATCTTCCAGCGGCTTGGTCGGCAGGGCGATTTCCAGGCACAGGTTGGACTGGCGCACCGGCGCGACAACCGGGTCAAACGGGCTGTGGGTGTTGCAGTGGTCCACGTTCTGGATGTAGATACGACCGGTGGAGGCACGCTCCTGCATCATCAGCGAGAACAGCTCTACGGCTTTAATGCGCTGCTTGCGGATGCTGTCGTCCTGCTCGTATTGGGTATACAGGCGCTCGAACTCGTCCTGGTCGGCGAAGAACGCATCGTACAGGCCCGGAACGTCGGATGGGCTGAACAGGGTGATGTCTCCGCCTTTCAGCAGGCGAGTGTACATCAGCTTGTTGATCTGTACGCCGTAGTCCATATGACGAACGCGGTTGGCGTCGGTACCGCGGTTGTTTTTCAGCACCAGCAGGCTTTCGACTTCCAGATGCCACATCGGGTAGAAGAGGGTGGCGGCACCGCCGCGGACGCCGCCCTGCGAGCAGGATTTCACTGCGGTCTGGAAGTGCTTATAGAACGGAATACAGCCGGTGTGGAAAGCTTCACCGCCGCGAATCGGGCTACCCAGCGCGCGGATGCGGCCGGCATTGATGCCGATACCGGCGCGCTGAGAAACGTATTTAACAATCGCGCTGGAGGTCGCGTTAATAGAATCCAGGCTATCACCGCACTCGATCAGCACGCAGGAGCTGAACTGACGGGTCGGGGTACGCACGCCGGACATAATCGGCGTCGGCAGCGAGATTTTAAACGTCGACACCGCGTCATAGAAACGCTTGATATAGTCCAGACGCGTCTCGCGCGGATAGTTGGAGAACAGGCAGGCGGCCACCAGAATGTACAGGAACTGGGCGCTTTCGTAGATCTCACCGGTGACGCGGTTCTGTACCAGATATTTGCCTTCGAGCTGCTTAACCGCAGCGTAGGAGAAGGTCATATCGCGATCGTGCTCGATGAACGAATCCATCTGCTTGAACTCTTCTTCCGTGTAGTCTTCCAGCAGATGAGTATCGTATTTGCCGTTTTTCACCATTTTCGACACGTGGTCGAACAGCGCTGGCGGCTCAAACTGGCCGTAGGCTTTTTTGCGCAGGTGGAAAATCGCCAGACGAGCGGCGAGATACTGGTAGTCCGGCGCGTCGCGGGAGATCAGATCCGCAGCGGCTTTGATAATGGTTTCGTGAATATCGGCGGTTTTAATGCCGTCATAGAACTGAATGTGGGAACGCAGTTCTACCTGGGAGATGGATACGTTATTCAGCCCTTCTGCCGCCCAATCCAGCACGCGGTGGATTTTGTCGAGATTGATGCGCTCGGTGCTACCGTCGCGCTTTGTCACCAGCAGACTCTGATTCATGTGGTTTATACCTGTCCGTGAAAGAAAATATCCCCCACTTATCCACAGATCGCCGTTGTGACTAACTCTGTGGATAAATACTATATGTAGGGGGTGGTCGATAAAAGAAACGCTATATGGTGAGTATTCTAGTAAGGATTCTTTTGAGTACAAGAGTTGATTTTGACGTTAAATTGAGGTTGCGGAAGGGTGATAATCGCGAAATCCACGCCCCATAAGGCCTGGAGAAGATGTCAATAAATCTGAAAAAAAAATGAAAATTTGATCGAGTGCTGATTTCTTCATCGGAAGAAATAATCACGCGGCTTGATGCCGCGCAATCATCATAGGAAATACTGCTGACGTTATGCTTTTTTCGCCGTTGTATGCAACATATAGTTAACATCCACCCCCGGCGCCAGCTTGAAGGTATTGGTCAGCGGATTGTAATGAAGACCGGTAATGTGCTGCTCTTTCAGAATTGTCTCATCCACCCAGCCGAGCAGCTCCGCTGGTTTAATGAATTTCTTCACATCGTGGGTTCCCTTCGGCACCATCTTCATGACGTACTCGGCGCCGACAACCGCCATCAGCCAGGCTTTACCGTTACGGTTAATGGTAGAGAAGAATACCTGGCCGCCAGGCTTGACCAGCCGCGCGCAGGCGTGAACGACCGACTGCGGGTCCGGCACGTGCTCCAGCATCTCCATGCAGGTGACGACATCGTACTCCCCGGCGTGCTTCGCCGCGTGTTCTTCCACGGTTTCCTGGACATAGTCGACCTGAATACCGCTCTCCAGGGCATGCAGTTTCGCGACCTGAAGCGGTTCAAACCCCATATCCAGACCAGTAACCGTAGCGCCTTCCCGGGCCATGCTTTCTGCCAGGATGCCGCCGCCGCAGCCGACATCCAGCACTTTCTTACCAAACAGGCCGCCTGAGCGCTCCGCAATATAGCCAAGACGCAAAGGATTAATGCGATGTAACGGTTTGAATTCGCCCTCTAAATCCCACCAGCGCGATGCGACGGCTTCAAATTTAGCGATTTCATTATGATCAACATTGTGGGCCACCGACGGTTTTTCGGCATTCATGGGCGCTATTACTCCTGTTCAGTTCAGACCGGCAAGTATATCAGGCCTCCGCGATGAATAAACCGTCTATCCCTGTCCCTGTCACAGCGCGAAAATCATTGGGTATAGGTTTACCCGTATCACCGCGGCTGTGTTATAATTTGCGACCTTTGAATCCGGGATACAGTAGAGGGATAGCGGTTAGATGAGCGACCTTGCGAGAGAAATTACACCGGTCAACATTGAGGAAGAGCTGAAGAGCTCCTATCTGGATTATGCGATGTCGGTCATTGTTGGCCGTGCGCTGCCGGATGTCCGAGATGGCCTGAAGCCGGTACACCGTCGCGTACTATACGCCATGAACGTATTGGGCAATGACTGGAACAAAGCCTATAAAAAATCTGCCCGTGTCGTGGGTGACGTCATCGGTAAATACCACCCTCATGGTGATACTGCCGTATACGACACCATTGTACGTATGGCGCAGCCATTCTCCCTGCGTTACATGCTGGTAGATGGCCAGGGTAACTTTGGTTCGGTCGACGGCGACTCCGCCGCAGCGATGCGTTATACGGAAATCCGTATGTCGAAGATCGCCCATGAACTGATGGCCGACCTCGAAAAAGAGACGGTGGATTTCGTCGATAACTATGACGGCACGGAGAAAATCCCTGACGTTATGCCGACCAAAATCCCGAACCTGCTAGTCAACGGTTCGTCCGGTATCGCGGTAGGTATGGCGACCAATATTCCGCCGCACAACCTGACCGAAGTGATCAACGGCTGTCTGGCCTACGTTGAAAACGAAGACATCAGCATTGAAGGGCTGATGGAACACATTCCCGGCCCGGACTTCCCGACCGCTGCGATCATCAACGGTCGCCGCGGCATTGAAGAGGCCTATCGTACGGGTCGCGGAAAAGTGTACATTCGCGCCCGCGCGGAAGTGGAAGCTGACGCGAAGACCGGCCGCGAAACCATCATCGTGCATGAAATTCCGTATCAGGTGAACAAAGCGCGCCTGATTGAGAAAATCGCCGAGCTGGTCAAAGACAAACGCGTTGAAGGCATCAGCGCGCTGCGCGACGAGTCTGATAAAGATGGCATGCGCATCGTGATTGAAGTGAAGCGCGATGCGGTGGGTGAGGTGGTGCTTAACAACCTCTATTCGCAGACTCAGCTCCAGGTCTCCTTCGGTATCAACATGGTTGCCCTGCACCATGGTCAGCCGAAGATCATGAACCTGAAAGAAATTATTGCCGCGTTCGTGCGCCACCGCCGCGAAGTGGTGACCCGTCGTACTATTTTTGAACTGCGTAAAGCCCGCGATCGCGCGCATATCCTCGAAGCGCTGGCGATTGCCCTGGCCAACATCGATCCGATTATCGAACTGATTCGCCGCGCGCCGACTCCGGCGGAAGCGAAAGCAGCATTAATCGCGCGTTCATGGGATCTGGGCAACGTTTCCGCTATGCTGGAACGCGCAGGCGATGACGCCGCTCGTCCGGAATGGCTGGAGCCTGAGTTCGGCGTACGCGACGGTCAGTACTACCTGACCGAACAGCAGGCGCAGGCGATTCTGGATCTGCGTTTGCAGAAACTGACCGGTCTTGAGCATGAAAAACTGCTCGATGAATACAAAGAGCTGCTGGAACAGATTGCGGAACTGCTGCACATTCTGGGCAGCGCCGATCGCCTGATGGAAGTTATCCGTGAAGAGCTGGAGCTGGTCCGTGAACAGTTCGGCGACGCGCGTCGTACCGAGATCACCGCTAACAGCGCGGATATCAACATCGAAGACCTGATCAACCAAGAAGATGTTGTCGTGACCCTTTCGCATCAGGGCTACGTGAAGTACCAGCCGTTAACCGATTACGAAGCACAGCGTCGTGGCGGTAAAGGTAAATCTGCGGCGCGTATAAAAGAAGAAGACTTTATCGACCGCCTGCTGGTGGCCAACACCCACGACACGATCCTCTGCTTCTCCAGCCGCGGGCGTCTCTACTGGATGAAGGTTTATCAGCTGCCGGAAGCCAGCCGCGGCGCGCGCGGGCGTCCGATCGTCAACCTGCTGCCGCTTGAAGCCAACGAACGTATCACTGCGATTCTGCCGGTACGTGAGTACGAAGAGGGCGTGAACGTCTTTATGGCTACCGCCAGCGGTACCGTGAAGAAAACGGCGCTGACCGAATTCAGCCGTCCGCGTTCTGCCGGTATTATCGCGGTTAACCTCAACGAAGGCGACGAGCTGATTGGCGTCGATCTGACCTCCGGTCAGGACGAAGTTATGCTGTTCTCCGCCGCCGGTAAAGTGGTGCGCTTTAAAGAGGACGCCGTCCGCGCAATGGGCCGTACCGCTACCGGCGTACGCGGCATCAAGCTGGCCGGCGAAGATAAAGTGGTTTCGTTGATCATTCCGCGCGGTGAAGGGGCCATCCTGACCGTTACGCAGAATGGCTACGGTAAACGTACCGCGGCTGATGAGTATCCAACCAAGTCGCGTGCGACCCAGGGCGTAATCTCAATCAAAGTGACCGAACGCAACGGTTCCGTGGTGGGCGCGGTGCAGGTTGATGACTGCGACCAGATTATGATGATCACCGATGCGGGCACGCTGGTACGAACCCGCGTTTCCGAGGTGAGCATTGTCGGCCGTAACACTCAGGGCGTGATCCTGATTCGTACCGCGGAAGATGAAAACGTGGTCGGTCTGCAGCGCGTTGCTGAGCCGGTTGATGACGAAGAGCTGGATGCCATCGACGGCAGCGCGGCGGAAGGCGAGGAAGATATCGCGCCGGAAGCGGACACTGACGATGACATCGCCGAAGATGAAGAGTAATTCTCTGCGGTAATTGTTCTGAAAGGGTCGGGCTCATCCCCGGCCCTTTTTGTTTTCCCGTTGCGGGACCGTAGTTTTATCGTTACCTTAACGCCATTCTGTTGAGCCCCTGACGGCCGAGCATCGCCACATTGAAATATCTAGCTTCTTTCCATAACACGTTAAAAGTTTCACGCTATCTGTTCAGAGCGCTGGCGGTACTGCTGTGGGTGCTGGTCGCTTTTGTTTCGGTGTTTTACATCGTCAACGCTTTGCACGATCGGGAATCGGAAATTCGCCAGGAATTTAACCTCAATGCCGATCAGGCGCAGCGCTATATACAGCGTACGGCCGACGTGATTAAGGAGCTGAAATATGTTGCCGGTAATCGGCCGATAGATGGCGGCGAAGGCGGCGATACGCCGGCCCAGCGCGGCAATATTTCAATTCCTGATTTTGAACCGCTCTATCCGGATTCCGACTGTGCGCTGATGAGTTCCACCTGGCGTAATTCGCTGCAGTCATTGGCGTGGTTTATGCGCTACTGGCGCGACAATTTCTCCACGGCCTACGACCTCAATCGTATTTTTTTGATTGGTAGCGACAATCTGTGCATGGCCAACTTCGGCCTGCGTGATATCCCGCTGGAGCGGGACCAGGCGCTTAAAGTACTGCATCAGCGCATTGAGCAGTATCGCGACGCGCCGCAAAACGAGCGAGGCAATAATCTGTTCTGGATAAGCCAGGGCGTGCGCCCGGGCGTTGGCTATTTCTATGCGCTCACGCCCATCTATGTGGCGAATCGTCTGCAGGCGATGCTTGGCGTAGAGCAAACCATTCGTATGGAAAGTTTCTTTACCCCGGGCAGTTTGCCGATGAACGTGACGATCCTTGACGATAATGGACAGTCGCTGATTTCACTTGCCGGATCGAATAGCAATATCAAACCGGACGCGAAGTGGATGCAGGAGCGTCTGTGGTTTGGCTATACCGCGGGTTTTCGCGAGCTGGCGATGAAAAAAAGCCTGCCGCCGTCATCCTTAAGTATTGTCTATTCGGTGCCGGTAGATCAGGTGCTGGAACGCATTCGGATGCTGATACTGAACGCGGTGGTACTCAATCTGCTCACCGGCGCGCTCCTTTTCGCCCTCGCCCGAATGTATGAACGACGGATTTTTATTCCGGCCGAAAATGATGCCCAGCGCCTGGAAGAGCATGAGCAGTTCAACCGCAAAATCGTTGCCTCCGCGCCGGTGGGGATCTGTATTTTACGTACCCTCGACGGCACCAATATCCTGAGTAACGAGCTGGCGCATAACTATCTCAACATGTTAACTCATGAGGACCGGCAGCGGCTGACGCAAATTATCTGCGGCCAGCAGGTAAACTTTGTCGATGTGCTGACCAGCAATAATACCAACCTGCAAATCAGCTTTGTCCATTCGCGCTATCGCAACGAGAACGTGGCGATCTGCGTACTGGTGGACGTATCGGCGCGCGTCAAAATGGAAGAGTCCCTGCAGGAGATGGCCCAGGCCGCCGAGCAGGCCAGCCAGTCGAAATCGATGTTCCTCGCCACCGTCAGCCACGAACTGCGTACGCCGCTGTACGGGATTATCGGCAACCTCGATCTCTTGCAGACCAAGGAGCTACCGAAGGGCGTCGATCGTCTGGTGACAGCGATGAACAACTCTTCCAGCCTGCTGCTGAAAATCATTAGCGATATTCTCGATTTCTCTAAAATTGAGTCCGAGCAGCTTAAAATTGAGCCGCGGGAGTTTTCGCCACGTGAGGTAATGAACCATATCTCCGCCAACTATCTGCCGCTGGTGGTGCGTAAACATCTTGGGCTGTACTGCTTTATTGAGCCAGACGTTCCGCAACTGATGTCCGGCGATCCGATGCGCCTGCAGCAGGTTATTTCAAACCTGTTGAGTAATGCGATTAAGTTTACCGATACCGGCTGTATTGTCCTGCACGTAGAGCGGGCGGATGATTATCTGCGCATCAGCGTACGCGACACCGGCGAAGGGATCCCGGCGAAAGAGGTGCTACGCCTGTTCGATCCGTTCTTCCAGGTCGGTACCGGCGTGCAGCGCAACTTCCAGGGAACCGGGCTCGGCCTGGCGATTTGTGAAAAGCTTATCAGCATGATGGATGGCGATATCGCCGTCGAAACCGAACCGGGTATGGGCAGTCGATTCACTATTCGTATCCCGCTTTATGGCGTGCAAAATACGCCGCCGCTGAATATTGATGGCCTGGCTGAAAAATGCTGCTGGCTGGCGATTGATAACAGCTCGCTGGCGGTGTTCGTCGAGCAGTTGCTGAACTTCCACGGCGTTCCTGTCCGTCGTTTTGACGGGCAAACGCCGGGAGCGGAAGATATTCTGTTAACCGATAGCGAGACGCATGAAGCCTGGGCTGGCTGCGCGATGGTGATCTTCTCTCGTCGGCATATCGGTATTCCGCAAGAGCGTGCACCCGGTGAGTGGCTGCATAGCGTCGCCACGCCGCACGAGCTACTGCCGCTGCTGGGACGCATCTTCCATATTGCCGTAGCCAGTGCGGATAACGGCCCTGCGCTAGCTGCCGCGGACGCGCAAAACGCCAGCAATGATGACATGATGATTCTGGTGGTTGACGATCATCCGATCAACCGTCGCCTGCTGGCCGATCAGCTTGGATCGCTGGGCTATCAGTGCGTGACGGCAAATGATGGGATCGATGCGCTGAATGTCCTGAGCAAACAGCATATTGATATCGTGCTCAGCGACGTCAACATGCCGAACATGGACGGCTATCGCCTGACTCAGCGTATTCGCCAGCTGGGGCTCACGCTGCCGGTGATTGGCGTTACCGCCAACGCGCTGGCGGAAGAGAAGCAGCGCTGCCTGGAATCCGGTATGGACAGCTGTCTTTCTAAGCCGGTCACGCTGGAGATCATTAAGCAGACGTTAACGCTCTACGCTACGCGGGTACGTAAGGGAAGGGAGTAGAGAAGCTTCCCGGATAACGCCGCGCTATCCGGGAAGAAAAGAGTTTAGTCTTTGTCGGTGGAGCTCAGGGAAACGGAAGAGAGGTAGTTCAGCAGGGCGATGTCGTTTTCCACGCCGAGCTTCATCATCGCCGATTTTTTCTGGCTACTGATGGTTTTGATGCTGCGGTTGAGCTTTTTGGCTATCTCGGTGACCAGGAAGCCTTCAGCGAACAGGCGCAGCACTTCACTCTCTTTCGGCGACAAACGTTTGTCGCCGTAACCGCCGGCGCTGATTTTTTCCAGCAGGCGCGAAACGCTCTCCGGAGTGAATTTTTTGCCTTTTTGCAGCGCGGCCAGCGCTTTAGGCAGGTCGGTTGGCGCCCCCTGTTTCAGGACAATCCCTTCTATGTCCAGATCCAGAACCGCGCTAAGGATCGCCGGGTTGTTATTCATCGTCAGTACAATGATTGACAGGTCCGGGAAATGACGCTTGATGTATTTGATAAGCGTAATGCCATCGCCGTATTTATCACCGGGCATGGATAAATCGGTAATCAGGACATGTGCGTCCAGTTTTGGCAGATTGTTGATTAATGCGGTGGAGTCTTCAAACTCGCCGACAACGTTCACCCACTCAATTTGTTCAAGTGACTTACGAATACCGAACAGTACGATCGGATGGTCATCGGCAATAATTACGTTCATATTGTTCATGTATTAGGCTACCTTGCTACAGCAAGCTCTTGACGTAGTCGTCAATGTCGCTGATATATTTTTCTATGCCTTGCGCATCTTTTTCTCGAATCAGATGCTCAAGCGTTTCACATAACTGCTTGCCGGGTACCAGATTTAGCATAGCAAACGCCCCTTTGAGGCGGTGAGCGGTCTGCGCCAGCGCGGCGAAATCGCCCGTTGCCCGTTCATTATACAGCCTCTTAACATCATCTGGTACCGTGTCAGCAAACAGCGTGTAATAGCCGCTGGCATGCAGTTCGGCGTTACTTTCGCTACCGGCAGAGGAAGGCTGCTCCTCTTCCTCTGCAAGCTGCTGCTCAATCAATTGCAGGATAGCTTCCTGCAGCGCAGCGCTGATATTAAAGTTTACGCGGAGCTGACCAGGACCAATCTTATGAACCCGGGCTTCATCATCGCTTAAAAGCAAGCCCGAAGCAGTAAGATTAGACGGATTATCCGTTAAAAAGAGATCATATTGTTGACTTGTGATTCTGTCATCCGGCGTGATGCAGGTGGCCCCCCAGCTCTCCAGCTGGCGAGTCACAATACGGCGGACTTCATTGGCGGTCACATCAAGCAATATCACCACGTCATCCAGCAGATGTTCCCCTGACTCACTCTCCTCTGCGCTGGCGGCCATTTTTAAATGCAGGGAGTAGCGGGTACCCAGCGACTCGCGTGCTTTGATATTGAGCTGCCCGCCGAGCTTGCGCGTCAGGCGATCGCAGAGCCAGAAGGTGAGGGCGTTGGCCTTGCCGTAGAGGTCTGCCTGCGTATCGTTGAGGAACGGGAAGTGCATATTGTCAATTTCGTTTGCGGAAACGCCGTTGCCGGTATCGAGAATACGGAAGGTCAGACGATCGTCCGCTGATTCATCTTTACTCACTTCCAGAGTAATTTTGCCAATAGGCGTGGTGGTAACCGAATACTGGATAAGCAGTAAAAGCGTACGGCGCAGGGCGTCGCGATCGCCGTAGCGTTGCTCATTGGCCGGCAAGGCGTTGTTAATCAGCAGCTGTAGACCCTTACGTTTGATGATAGGTAGCACTTCAGGCACCACTTCATCTATCAGTTCCTGAATCGAGAATAGACCCTGAGCGCTCTTCCAGCTATCGCTCTCCAGCAGGTTTGCCAGCTCGATTTCATCTACCAACTGCACCAGTTCGTCCGCATGCTGGGCCAGCCTGCGGCTTTCAGCCATGCCGAGCGCCGCGGCTTCTTCCGCCAGCGTCTGCGCCGGCTGCCTGAGCGCCGCGCCGATATGCTGCATAAACGCCGTGCGGCCCTGCTGATTTTTCTCATACAGACGCTGGGCCTGCTTAAGTTTCTTATTCACCATCACCTCACGGTCCTGATCGCGAATAATAAAAATTTGCGTTCGTGGCGAAACCTGACTGCGGAACTGACGGATTTCATACAGTTCATTGTTCACCGTCGCCTGGATCACGCCCTGATGCTGATCGGCCATATTAATGATGTTTTGCAGGTTCAGATGCGGCAGCAGATGGTCGGCGATCGGATTGCTGATCACCGTACGGTTAGCCTCCAGATCGTGCACCAGCAGCCCGAGCGGCAGCAGGGAAACGATCTCTTCGTGAATGGCGCGCTCAGCGCGTAGTTCACTATTGGCTGCCGAGGAGATAGCCGTTCCCGCGACGCTTTTACGTCCGCTGTAGTGGCGGAAGGTGGTAAATCCGAACAGCGCCAGCGCCAGCAGACCAATATTCAGCAGCAGCGGCAGTAAAATATTTTGCAGCGATTCCAGAATCAGCTCGCTAAAGGGCACCATCCAGACCAGGCGCATACCGGTGGTATTAATGGTCGTGATAATTTCAATCTGCGGGCCGTTAAAGTTAATGCTGACGATGTCGGCAGCTTCTTTATCCGGATTGCTGGTTCCGTTCTGCGAGGGATCGGGCTCCAGACGGAAACTCTCCAGAGACATACTCGGCGGAATGAGATCGTTAATAGGCAGATCGAAGGCCACTACCGTCGCCAGATGACCGGGCTGGTTAAAGGTGGTGCGTAAGGTGAAGTAGTAGCCGTTTTGCCAGGCGAGGTGGCGCAGCGACGAAAACGTCTCGCGTTCATCAAGGGTATTGGCCTGCAGCAGCATCTCAGCCCGGCGTGATTCAACGACGCTGCTGATCGTCGATTCTTTGAAGCTGGAAGAGAGATCTTTTAACGGCAGCGTTGAAACCAGTATCAGGCTGTTATCCAGGCCGTTGAGGTAATACATTGACCAGGGAATCGTCTCGGCGCCCCACAGGATATCGAGATAGTTGGAGATTTTTTGCGTCATTTCCAGCGTTGAGCCGTCATGAGAGCCAAAAATCAGCGCTTCGGTTTTGCGCCGGGGTTTCTCCAGATAGTAAACATCCTGCTTTAAACGCGTTTCCTGCAACCCGGTTTCGGAGGCTGAGCTGGCAGAGGTTGCGGCGATGTTGTCATAGATTTGCCAGGTGGCGTAGCGCCAGGTATCGATGCGTTTATGCAAGTCGTAGCTGACATCGACAACCTGGTAGCTTTTATCTTTTAGCCAGGCGTTAACGGCGCTTTGGATCATGACCCCCATCGTCGCCAGCAGGACGATGACCATGAGAATAAAGAAGCGGGTAATGTTGCCGGGTATCAGGGAAAATTTTTTCGGGGTCATCGTGTGAGAGTACGACTCATCAGTGTGTGTAAACGGACTGTTGCACCAAGTTAACCGGGGGCAGCGCAGATGCTACGAACAGTATAAAGGTTAACGTCCAAAATCCATACATCTGAATACCCTACAATGACTTTTTTGCCTTGAGATTTATCTTAAACCAGTAATGCGAGCAAAGATGTACACCGCTGTTGTTTTTGTACAATTATTGACGGATTGTTTTAGGGAAATAGCACTAAATAACAAGAAATTATATAAATAGCGTTGAGCTTAGACGTAAGTTGTTTGATTAATAACCGTTATTTTTTTCACGAGTAGCATGGAATAATTAAAGATGTGTAAAGAAGGGTAAAAAAAACCGGATGCGAGGCATCCGGTTGAAATAGGGGTAAACAGACATTCAGAACTGAATGACGGTAATAAATAAAGTTAATGATGATAGCGGGATTAATTTTAGTCGCAGACGAGAATTTTGTTTTACCATTCAGTGCTATAGAGATGTAACCATGTAACTCATTGACAGGGATTGAAAATTTTTATTTTTTGATTATTAGTGCTTATTTAGTTGCGCATTTGTGGCAGAAAAAAAGTTCCCTTGCATTTACAAATTGAAACATCTTG
Source organism: Klebsiella sp. CN_Kp100 (assembly GCF_040065315.1). NCBI lineage: Bacteria > Pseudomonadati > Pseudomonadota > Gammaproteobacteria > Enterobacterales > Enterobacteriaceae > Klebsiella > Klebsiella sp. CN_Kp100. The sequence continues at coordinate 14,072 of NZ_JBEAIJ010000037.1, read as the reverse complement.
TGGGTATTTTGAAACATCTTAGAAGTTTTAGTATCATATTCTTGTTGGATTATTCTGCATTTTGCAGCACAATGAAATAGCCGACTGATTAGAAGGGTAATCAGTAAGCAGTGGCAATAATAAAAGGCATATAACAAACAGAGGGTTAATAACATGAAAGTTAAAGTACTGTCCCTCCTGGTACCGGCTCTGCTGGTAGCAGGCGCAGCGAATGCGGCTGAAGTCTATAACAAAGATGGCAACAAATTAGACCTGTACGGTAAAATCGACGGTCTGCACTATTTCTCTGACGACAAATCTTCCGATGGCGACCAGACCTACATGCGTCTGGGCATCAAAGGCGAAACTCAGATCAACGACCAACTGACCGGTTACGGCCAGTGGGAATACAACGTTCAGGCAAACAATGTTGAAGGCTCCAGCGATCAATCCTGGACTCGTCTGGCATTTGCGGGTCTGAAATTCGGCGACGCGGGTTCTTTCGACTACGGTCGTAATTACGGCGTAGTATACGACGTGACTTCCTGGACCGACGTTCTGCCGGAATTCGGCGGCGACACCTACGGTTCTGATAACTTCCTGCAGTCTCGCGCTAACGGCGTGGCGACCTACCGTAACTCCGACTTCTTCGGTCTGGTTGACGGTCTGAACTTTGCTCTGCAGTATCAGGGTAAAAACGGCAGCGTAAGCGGTGAAGGTACTTCCCCGACCAACAACGGTCGTGGCGCTCTGAAACAGAATGGCGACGGCTACGGCACCTCCCTGACCTATGATATCTACGACGGTATCAGCGCTGGTTTCGCGTACTCTCACTCCAAACGTAATGGCGATCAGAATAACCTCTCCAAAGGTCGTGGTGACAACGCTGAAACCTACACCGGCGGTCTGAAATATGATGCCAACAACATCTACCTGGCGACTCAGTACACCCAGACTTACAATGCCACTCGTTTCAGCGGTAACGGTAATTCTGACTCCATCAGTGGTTTTGCTAACAAAGCGCAGAACTTCGAAGTGGTTGCTCAGTACCAGTTCGACTTCGGTCTGCGTCCGTCCGTGGCTTACCTGCAGTCCAAAGGTAAAGACATCGAAGGTTTCGGCGATCAGGATCTGCTGAAATATGTTGATGTAGGCGCGACCTACTACTTCAACAAAAACATGTCCACCTACGTTGACTATAAAATCAACCTGCTGGACGACAACGAGTTCACCCGTCGTGCCGGTATCTCTACCGACGACGTTGTTGCTCTGGGCCTGGTTTACCAGTTCTAAGCACGCTGAAGTTTGAAAAAAGGCGCCGATGGCGCCTTTTTTTTATGCCCGGTTTAACCTTGCTGGTGTACTCTTTGGGCCTTAGCAAGAGGAAGCCAATTTTATGGACATGACATTTTTCCGCGCCGCCCTGTTCGGGGCCCTGGTATTACTTTCAGGTTGTGATTCAGCCACTTCTCCCCAGACGCCAAAATCCGCCGCTACCGTACTGGACGGTAAAACCATGGGCACATTCTGGCGGGTCAGCGTCATAGACCTTGATCAGGCGAAGGCCGAGGCGCTGCGTCAGAAAGTTCAGGCTCAGCTGGATGCTGACGATCGTCTGCTTTCCACCTGGAAGAACGATTCAGCGTTGATGCGCTTTAACCATTCGCCGGAGACATCGCCCTGGCCGGTCAGCGAGGCGATGGCGGATATCGTGACGATGTCCCTGCGAATTGGCGCTAAAACTCACGGCGCTATGGATATTACCGTCGGGCCGCTGGTCAATTTATGGGGCTTTGGCCCGGACAAACAGCCGGTAAAAACGCCGGATCCGCAGCAGATTGCCGATGCCAAAGCGCGTAGCGGCTTACAGCATCTGACGGTGATCAACCGGGCCGACGGGCAGTATCTGCAAAAAGACATTGCGGATCTGTTCGTCGATCTCTCCACCGTCGGTGAAGGCTACGCTGCCGATCATCTGGCGCGCCTGATGGAACAGGAGGGGATCTCGCGCTACCTGGTCTCGGTGGGCGGGGCGCTGGTGAGCCGGGGCATGAATGCCGAAGGTCAACCGTGGCGGGTCGCGATCCAGAAACCGACCGATCGCGAAAATGCGGTACAGGCGATCGTCGATATTAACGGCCACGGTATCAGTACCTCGGGCAGCTATCGCAACTACTATGAGCTGGACGGCAAGCGCATCTCGCACGTCATCGATCCGCAAACCGGGCGACCAATCGATCACAAGCTGGTTTCGGTGACCGTTATCGCTCCGACGGCGCTGGAAGCAGATGGCTGGGATACCGGGCTGATGGTGTTGGGGCCGGAAAAAGCGCAGGAGGTGGTGCGTGAACAGGGGCTGGCGGTCTATATGATTGTCAAAGAGGGGGAGGGGTTTAAAACCTGGATGTCTCCGCAGTTCCGCGCTTTCCTGGTTGGCGAGAAAAATTAAACCGCAAGATTTCGGGTTTTTGCTAACGGACTTCGGCCCAGACTGAAGTTACACTTACAGCAGGAGTCCGTGATGAAACCGATAATGTTTGATACCGATGAGCGCCGCTGGCAGGCAGTATGCGAACGGGATACCGGCGCCGATGGTCAGTTCGTTTTTGCCGTGCTGACTACCGGCGTTTGCTGCCGTCCGTCCTGCCGCTCTCGTCGCGCGCTGCGGGAAAATGTTCGCTTCTATCCTGATGTCGATACCGCGCAGGCGGCAGGCTTTCGCCCGTGCAAACGCTGCCAGCCGGAAAACAGCGATCCGCAGCAGCAGAAGGTAGAGAAAGTCGCTGCCGCCTGCCGTCTGCTGGAGCAGGAGACGCCGATCACGCTGGAAGCACTGGCACGCCAGCTTGCGGTTAGCCCCTTTCATTTTCACCGCCTCTTTAAATCCGTGACCGGTATGACCCCCAAAGCCTGGCAACAGGCCTGGCGCGCTCGCCGTTTACGCGAAGCGTTAGGGCAGGGGGCGAAAATTACCGACGCGGCGCTATCCGCCGGTTTCCCGGATAATAGCAGCTACTATCAGCAGGCTGACGCCGCGCTGGGGATGACTGGCCGTCAGTTTCGCCGCGGCGGTGAGAATATGGACATTACCTGGGTATGCGGCGACGGGCCGCTGGGGCGCTGCCTGGTGGCTGAGAGCGAACGGGGAATCTGTGCCGTGCTACCGGGAGATAACGACAGCTCGCTGTATGATCAATTAGCCAGCCTGTTCCCCAATGCGCGACTGCATCCAGGCGATGAAGTCTTTCGCCTGCGGGTTGCGCAGGTCTTTTCTCATCTTAACGATCATCGCCAGCCGTTTTCTTTGCCGCTGGATCTGCGCGGCACGGCTTTCCAGCTTCAGGTCTGGCAGGCGCTGCGCCAGATCCCGGCGGGGGAGACCCGCAGCTATCGCCAGGTGGCGCAAAGTATGGGGCGTCCCCGCGCGGTGAGGGCGGTGGCCAGCGCCTGTGCCGCCAATAAGCTGGCGCTGGTTATCCCGTGTCATCGTGTGGTTCGCGAGGGTGGGGCGCTATCCGGCTATCGTTGGGGAACGGCGCGTAAGGCGCTGCTGCTGGCGCGAGAAGCGCAATACGAGGAGACATAATGCTCGATCTTTTTGCCGATACGCCGCCCTGGCAGGAGCAACTGGCTCCGGGGGCGATAATTTTGCGCCGCTACGCCCGTGAACGCGCGCCAGCGCTTTTGCAGGCAATCACCGATATTGCTCATCGTTCGCCTTTTCGTCAGATGGTTACCCCCGGCGGCTATACGATGTCGGTGGCGATGACTAACTGTGGCGAGCTGGGCTGGACCACGAACGCGCGCGGCTATCTCTATGCCAGCGACGATCCGCTGACGGAAAAGCGCTGGCCGCAGATGCCGCCGCTTTTCCGCGAGCTGGCCTCAGAGGCGGCGGCGGCGGGCGGCTATGCGCACTTTACCCCGGATGCGTGTCTTATTAATCGCTATCAGCCCGGCACAAAGCTGTCGCTGCATCAGGATAAAGACGAGCGCGACCTGCGGGCGCCGATCGTCTCCGTCTCGCTGGGGTTGCCGGCGATATTCCAGTTTGGCGGCCTGCGGCGTAGCGATCCGCTACAGCGGGTGCTGCTGGAGCACGGCGATGTGGTGGTCTGGGGCGGCGAATCACGGCTGTTTTACCACGGCATTCAGCCGCTAAAAGAGGGTGTTCATCCGGATACCGGCTCCTGTCGCTACAATCTCACTTTCCGCCTGGCAGGGAATAAAGAATAAAAATAAGAATTATTCTTGCTGTCATCGTCGAGCAGTTTAAACTGCTGGCTGTTTTTGCTTGCCCGGATTACGCGTTATGGAACTTCTTCTTCTTGTCTGGCGTCAGTACCGCTGGCCGTTTATCTCCGTCATTGCCCTGAGCCTGCTGAGCGCGGCGCTGGGTATTGGGCTTATCGCCTTTATTAACCTGCGCCTGATAACTATCGTCGATACCTCCCTGACGGTACTGCCGGAATTTCTGGGACTATTATTGCTGCTGATGGCGGTCACCCTTGGCTCGCAGCTGGCGCTTACTACGCTCGGCCACCATTTTGTTTATCGCCTGCGCGGGGAATTTATTAAGCGCATTCTGGATACGCAAATTGAGAAGATCGAGAAAATCGGCAGCGCGTCGCTGCTGGCCGGGTTAACCAGCGACATCCGCAACATTACCATTGCTTTCGTGCGTCTGCCGGAGCTGGTACAGGGGATTATTCTGACCTTTGGTTCCGCCGCTTATCTGGCCTGGCTGTCAGGAAAAATGATGCTGGTTACCGCGCTGTGGCTGGCGTTAACCATCTGGGGCGGATTTGTGCTGGTGTCGCGGGTCTACAAGCACATGGCCTCGCTGCGCGAAACCGAAGATAAGCTGTATCACGATTATCAAACGGTTCTCGAAGGACGCAAAGAGCTCACCCTTAATCGCGAGCGCGCTGAATATGTATTTAATCAGCTCTATCTCCCGGACGCGCGCGAATACCGCCACCATATTGTCCGCGCCGATACCTTCCATCTGAGCGCGGTCAACTGGTCGAATATTATGATGCTGGGCGCGATTGGCCTGGTCTTCTGGATGGCTAACAGCCTGGGCTGGGCCGATACGGCGGTGGCGGCCACCTATTCGTTGACGCTGCTCTTCCTGCGCACGCCGCTGCTCTCTGCGGTTGGCGCGCTGCCGACTCTGCTCAGCGCTCAGGTGGCATTCAATAAGCTGAATAAGTTTTCGCTCGCGCCCTACCGCGCTGAATTCCCGCAGGCGCAGGTGTACCCCCACTGGCAGACGCTCGAGCTGCGCGATATTATCTTCCATTATCCCGACAACAGCTTTGCGGTCGGGCCGATTAATCTGACTCTCAGGCGCGGCGAGCTGGTATTCCTGATTGGCGGCAACGGGAGCGGAAAATCGACGCTGGCCATGCTGCTGACCGGTTTGTATCAGCCGGTTTCTGGGCAGATCCTGGTTGACGGGCAGCCGATGGCGGCGGATAAGCCGGAAGATTACCGCAAGCTTTTCTCGGCGGTCTTTACCGACGTCTGGCTGTTCGACAGGCTGCTGGGACCGGAAGGGAAGGCGGCCGATCCGGCACTGGTGGAGAAGTGGCTGGGCTATCTGCAAATGAACCATAAGCTACGGCTGGACGATGGCAAAATTCTCGACCTGAAGCTGTCAAAAGGGCAGAAAAAGCGCGTAGCGCTGCTGCTGGCGTTAGCGGAAGACAGAGATATCATCATGCTGGATGAATGGGCGGCAGATCAGGACCCCCATTTCCGCCGCGAATTCTATCAGGTGCTGCTGCCGCTGATGAAGGAGATGGGCAAAACCCTCTTTGCCATCAGCCATGACGATCACTACTTTCAGCACGCCGACAGGCTGCTGGAAATGCGCGGCGGCCAGCTCTCAGAGCTGACCGGAAATGAGCGCGAACTGGCGACCCGCGATGCGGTTGCCCGTACCGCCTGATCGGTTTACGCCGTCCCGGAGGCGTCAGTCGACCTCCGGGGTATCTGCAGGCTGCTGTTTTTTCCGTCGACCGAATTCATAGCGGTTATTATTTCCGCCTCCTCGCGCTATGCTTAAGGCTTCCGGCCTGCTGGTCTGACAGATATTTTTACAAGGATTGCCTGACCGATGTCCGTTTTGCACAAAAAAAGCGCCAGATTGCGCGATGAAGAGCGCGCCCGCCTCATTTGGCTCCTGAGCACCGATAAAGCCGTCACATCTTCACTGCTGGGTAAATTAACCCTCGCTGAACGCTACGATGACAGTACCCTGGCCGACGATCTGGCGGAAGTGGAAATGCTGGTTTCACACCTGCCGCCGCCGGATCTTGCCGATGCGCTCGAAGCGCTGCCCTATGATGCGCGCAACGCGCTCTGGCGGCTGGTCGCCGATGACAAGCGCGGCAAAGTGCTGCTGGAGGCGTCGGAAAGCGTCTGGGGCGACCTCATCGAGGAGATGAGCGATCACGACCTGCTGTTCGCGCTGCAAAATCTCGATATTGATGAACAGGTCTACCTGCTGCAGCACCTGCCGCGCGATCTGACCGGACGTTTGCTGGCCACGCTGCCCGCGGATAAGCGCGCGCGTATTCGCCAGATGATGCGCTACGCCGACAATACCGTCGGCGCGATCATGGAGTTTGAAGTCATTACCGTTCGTCCGGAAGCCACTCTCGCGGCGGTACAGCGCTATCTGCGGCGACTAGGGAAAATGCCGGAGAACACCGACAAACTGTTTGTGACCACCCGCAATAAGCTGCTGCTCGGCGAACTCGAGTTGCAAACCATTCTGCTTAACGATGCGCAGAAGCGGGTGGGGGAAGTGATGGAAGGCGATCCGGTGACCTTCCAGCCGCACGAGGACGCGGAAAAAGTCGCGCGTACCTTTGAACGAGATGACTTACTCAGCGCGGCGGTGATTGATGCCGACGGCAAGCTGATGGGGCGCTTAACCATCGATGAGATCGTTGACGTGGTCTACGAGGAGACGGATAACGATCTACGCCGGATGGGCGGCCTGAGCAACGATGACGATGTGTTTGCCCCGGTGAGCAAAGCGGTGAAGACCCGCTGGGCCTGGCTGGCGGTCAATCTGTGCACCGCCTTTATCGCCTCCCGCGTTATCGATGGTTTCGAGCACACCATTTCGCAACTGGTGGCGCTGGCCTCGCTGATGCCGATTGTCGCCGGAATCGGCGGTAACACCGGTAACCAGACGATCACCATGATCGTGCGGGCGATGGCGTTACAGCATATTCAGCCGGGAAGCTTTTCGTTCCTGATCCTGCGTGAGATGGGCGTCGCGCTGATCAATGGGATCGTCTGGGGCGGGATTATGGGGGCGATCACCTGGTGGCTGTACGACGATCCGCAGCTGGGCGGCGTAATGACGCTGGCGATGATGCTCAACCTGCTGATGGCTGCGATGATGGGGGTGATTATCCCGATGGTGATGGTCAAGCTGGGACGCGACCCGGCGGTCGGCTCCAGCGTGATGATTACCGCTATTACCGACACCGGGGGATTCTTTATTTTTCTTGGGCTGGCGACGCTTTTTCTGATGTAGCCTGCGCTTGAGTGCGCAGACGGCGAGGGATCAGGGCCATTGAGAGCAGGCCTGCCAGAACGCCGATTGCCAGATTGCTGGTGCCGACGGTCGCGCCGACGGTCACCAGCATCACCAGCGTTTCCGGCCACGGATTGCGCGCCAGCTCCGCCGGACGAATGCTGTGCCAGCTAAAGGTTTTTACCGCCACTATCACCATCACGCCGGCGAGCACGGCCATCGGGATTCTCGCCATCACTTCGCTTAACGCGGTTACCAGCAATAGCAGTACCAGGCCTGCGGCAACGGTCGAGACACGGCTGCGCGCTTTACCCATTTCAACATTAACGATGGTCTGGCCGATCATCGCGCACCCGGCGATACCGCCATAGAAACCGGCGAGAATGTTGGCGAAGCCCAGACCCGCGCTCTCGCGCGCTTTGCTGGAAGGCGTTTGGGTTAAATCATCCACCAGCTTTGCCGTCAGAAGCGACTCCATCAGGCCGACAAAAGCGATACTCAGCGCGCAGGGCCAGATGATGTGCAGCGTAGTTAAATTCAGAGGAACTATCAGGCTGGTTAACCCCGGTAGTCCGCCGCTCATTGAGCCTTCATCGCCGACGGTCGGCAGCAGCTGGCCGCTGAAAACGGTAAACAGCGTCAGCAGTACGATAGCGATGAGCGGAGAAGGGATTGCCTTTATATAGCGCGGCGCCCACAGCACAATCAGCAGCGTTAACACGAACAGGCCGATAATCAGCGGCTGCTTGCTCCAGAAATGCGGTACCTGGGCAAAAAAGATGAGAATACCCAGCGCGTTAACAAAACCGGTCATCACCGGCTGCGGAATAAAGCGCATCAGGCGCGCCATGCCGCAAATGCCAAACAAAATTTGAATAACGCCGGCCATTATGACCGCCGGGAGAATGTAGCCGACGCCATATTGATGCACCATCGGACCAATCACCAGCGCTACCGAACCGGCGGCGGCGGTGACCATCGCCGGTCTGCCGCCGAGAACCGACATCGCCAGGCACAGCACTACGGAGGCAATCAGGCTGACTTTCGGATCAACGCCAGCGATAACCGAGAAGGAGATGACCTCGGGGATTAGCGCCAGTGCGGTGAGTACGCCCGCCAGCGTTTCACGCGTCAGCAGCGCGGGCGAGCGCAGGATCTGGCCTAATGCGCCAGCGTTGCTGGAGGTAGCGGAATCAGAAACAGGGGGCATAAAAAAATTTCGCAGAATTTAAAAAATTTGGGCCATGATCGGTCGCTGGTTACGTGCGGTCGGTCACAAAACCGAGGATAATAGCGCGGATGCATCGCTGACACCAGTACAAAATGTGATTTGTGATACACATTTATTAAACATTTTTATAACAGATCTCAAAACTCAACTTAAAATTTAAACAATATTTAAATTTTTTTTCTTCAGTGTTACCTTTGAAGCCGAGAATCGTTTCACCTGCGCTAAATAAAAAAGCGAGTAAAGTAAGGCTCAAATCCGATGAAGAAAAAGATGGCCGTACCCAGCTCACAGGCGGTTGGTTCCAATAACACTCGGACCAACACCCGCCATGAGCAAGAGACGGATGTATTGTTGATTGGCGGCGGCATCATGAGCGCCACGTTGGGAACCTGGCTGCAGGAACTGGAGCCGGACTGGTCTATTACCATGGTCGAGCAGATGTCCAGCGTCGCGGAAGAGAGCTCGAACGGATGGAACAACGCGGGCACCGGCCACGCGGCGCTGATGGAATTGAACTATACGCCGCAAACCGCTAACGGTATCAATATCGATAAAGCGGTTGATATCAACGAATCTTTCCAGATTTCTCGTCAGTTTTGGGCCCACCAGGTGACCCGGGGCATTCTGAAAAAGCCTAAATCCTTTATTAACAGCGTGCCGCACATGAGCTTCGTATGGGGCGAAGACAATGTTAACTTCCTGCGCGCTCGATATGCGGCTTTACAACAAAGCGAGCTGTTCCGCGGTATCCGCTACTCTGAAGATCATCAACAAATTAAAGAGTGGGCTCCGCTGGTGATGGAAGGGCGCGATCCGCAGCAGAAAGTGGCCGCGACCCGCTCGGAAGTCGGCACCGACGTGAACTACGGTGAAATTACCCGTCAGCTGATCGCCGGACTGCAAACCCATGATAATTTCTCGCTTCAGCTGGGTACCGTGGTCCGTCGCTTTAAGCGCAACGCCGACAAGAGCTGGAGCGTAACGCTGGCGGATGCGAACAATCGCCACCAGAAACGGGTTATCAGGGCTAAATTTATCTTTATTGGCGCCGGCGGCGCCGCTCTAACCCTGCTGCAGGAAACCGGTATTCCGCAGGCTAAAGAGTACGCGGGCTTCCCGGTCGGCGGACAGTTCCTGGTGTGTGAGAACCCGGAAGTGGTTAATCACCATCTGGCCAAAGTCTACGGTCAGGCCGAGGTTGGCGCGCCGCCGATGTCGGTTCCGCACATCGACACCCGTATTATCGACGGCAAGCGCGTGGTGCTGTTTGGGCCGTTCGCAACCTTCTCGACCCGCTTCCTGAAAAACGGTTCGCTTTGGGATCTGCTGGCCTCGACCAACACCTCGAATATCATGCCGATGCTCAACGTGGGGCTGGATAACTTCGATCTGGTGAAGTATTTGATTAGCCAGGTGCTGCAAAAGGACAAAGATCGTCACGCGGCGCTGTGTGAATACTATCCGGAAGCGCGCAAAGAAGACTGGCGCTTATGGCAGGCCGGCCAGCGCGTGCAGATTATCAAGCGCGATGAGAAGAAGGGCGGCGTTCTGCGCCTCGGTACCGAGGTCGTCAGCGATGACGAAGGCACCGTAGCCGCGCTGCTGGGCGCCTCGCCGGGAGCGTCCACTGCGGCGCCGATTATGCTGCAGCTCATGGAAAAAGTGTTTAAAGAGAAGGTCAACTCAGCGGAGTGGCAGGCGAAACTGAAAGCGATTATACCAAGCTACGGTACGCGTCTGGACGGCAACGCTGCGGAAATTGAAAAGGCGCTGGCGTGGACCAGCGAAGTGCTGGAACTGCACTACGAGCCGGTTACGGTGGCTGATGAGGTTCCGCAGGCGGAGCTGAAGCCGCTGCCGGAAGGTAAACCGGTCGCTGATATTGCGCTCTAACTTTTTCTCCGGCGGCTCAGGCCGCCGGATTCACTCGTACAGGGATTAACGCACAACGGCCGTGCCGATGGTTTCGTCCGCTCTCCAGATACGATATTTCACATCGATGTTGGTCGGGGTATAAACCACGATTGGCAGCTTACTGTTGTAACGCAGCATTCCCGCATCGCCCAGACCTGCCATCACAAACTGCTTCTCTTTTTTACCATCCGGACAGGCCATCATGGTCGAGACGGGGGAAGTCACTTTATCAAATACGTAGTAGTCGTAGCCCCAGCCTTCAAGGGTTTTGCTTTCCAGTTGACCGCCAAGACGATGACGATTGCAGTCGACTTCCAGCGTTTGGCCAATCATCAGCTCCACTTTTAACGTCGACTCATCCTGCTGCTGCGGCAGCTGGATCACCTGACGCTTCATCCCTTGCTCCGCTTTAGGGTAGGGAGCGATTTTTTCCAGCGGCTGTTCAGTTGCAACGGCGCTGGCGGAAACGCAGGCAAGAGCCAGCATGGAAGCGGCGAACGTAGTGATTTTTTTCACGTGGGTAATCCTTTGTTATCAATCCTCAACGGCATAAGAGTAGCATTTATCCGCTGAATGATAAGTGCAATTTACCAAAATTTTCACAAATAGCAGTTATAAATTCTGTTTATGAGAGGGGGCGTAGTCGTTAACTACTTCCCATAAGCTTAACGTCTCGGTTTAAGACGGGCGCTGAGAACGGGGTTTCATCGCAGTCGAGCAGGGGGTGCCCCCCTGCGTTTTGCTGTCCCGCGCTGTTTTTACTTATTTACCGCTCAGATAAAACGCCGATCGCCACTTGACGGGATGGCAGCATTTTACCTGTAAAGCGCTGCAATACAGCGCTGCTACTCTTCGTGATTTTTACCTTCTTCGAGGAAATCTTCATCAAGCTCATCAATGTTTCCAGCGTGATCGCGTCCGGAGAGAAGGTTCCAGCAGGCGATAAACAGCGCGGCGATCAGCGGGCCGATAACAAAACCATTGATGCCGTAAATTTCCATTCCGCCGATCGTGGTGATCAGGATCAGGTAGTCCGGCATTTTGGTATCTTTACCAACCAGTAAAGGTCGCAGAATGTTATCCACCAGACCTACGATGATCACAAAGAAACCGACGATAAACGCGCCCTGCCAGAGCTGGCCGGTCGCGAAGAGATAGATTGCCGCTGGAACCCAGATAATCGCCGAGCCCACTGCCGGGATTAGCGACAGAAACGCCATCAGGGCGCCCCACAGGATGCTGCCATCAATCCCCACGATCCAGAACGCCAGTCCCCCAAGCGCGCCCTGCGCAAGCGCCACCGCGACGGTGCCTTTTACCGTCGCCCGGGAGACGGCGGCAAATTTAGCAAAAAGATGCTGCTTCACGTGATTCGATAGCGGCAGGGATTCAAGGATCAGTCTGACCAGATACGGGCCATCTTTGAGCAGGAAAAACAGCAGATAAAGCATGATGCCGAAGCTGACGGTAAAGCCGAAGGTCCCTTTCCCAATCAAGAATGCGCTACCGGCCAGGTACTGGCCTCCTTTCAGCGCTACGTCTGAAAGCTGGCGCTGAATCTGTTCCGCGCTATCGAGATTATGCTCAGAAAGGAAGCTCCTGGCCCATTCCGGCAGATGAGCAAACAGGCTGGCTACCACGGTTGGGAACTGGGTGTCATTATGCTGCAGTTTGGTGTAAACCACGTTGAGCTCGAAGGCCAGCGACGAAAGAATGATCGCCAGCGGGGTAAAGACAATCAGGCAGATAATGACGATGGTCAGCAGCGCCGCCAGGCCGTTGCGCTCGCCGAGCCGATCGCGCAGTTTGTTTTTCACCGGGTGGAAGATCACCGCCAGAATGGCTGCCCATAAAATGGCTGAATAATAGGGGGAGAGAACGTCGAAAAAAGCCAGGGTGACGATCAGCACGATCAGGATGAAAAATCCCTTCGTAAGTCCATTAACTCTCATGTAAATCCTTCAGAAAAATGACGTGTACAGTCAAATAATAGAAGTTTCTCCACAATTTACAATCATAGCTGCTGCGGCGATGTGTAGAAGAGCGGTATTAATGGGAGATATCATTTCTGCTCATACTTTAAACACGCCGGCAGAATGGAGTCGCGCTATTTTTGTTCTCGCTTTCTCTGTCCGGCTCGCCAGGACGAGTAATCAGTCGTTGAGACTGCCAGGTATTATTTGGCTCTTTTATATGAAATTCTCTTTCCATTATTTTCACGATATTAATACCCTCTATTATTATTCCCTTGCAGCGGGTATGCATGACAATATTTAAACGTCTACTGATTGTGCTGAGTGTTTTCAGTTCCAGGAATAATTATTATCCCTTGCGTGCATTGATTTATATCAATTAAATGGTTTTATTTATATATGAATGCAAAGTTTATTCATACGTCTGTTATGAATTTAGTCATTACGCAGAATGAATTATTAGTATTTTTTACAGAGAGTTGAATTTCTTAATTGAAACCCTGGTTAAAAGCGGGAGGCTTACTGGTTGACCTGTTATAATGCTTTGTTCTACTATGGTTTTATTCAGACTATTCATTATTTTTTTCTAAGGTCCCTCAAAGGAAGAGATTGCTATGGCCGCTACGACTCAGAATAAAAGCCGGGTTAACGTATTAATTTACCCTTAAGACTGTATATCGGTGGCGTACAGAGGAGTGTCGATCTACGACTAAAACTTCTAACCACCAGCGATTGTCAGTCGTAATACAGCAGCCGTTTATTCTCTGAAGGAGAAAAAATCATTATCAATAAAAATTATTTCAATGTCGGGCTATTTTAATTTGTCCCGGACATAATCTTCAGCGTGCAAAATATGCTGGCAGGGACGGTTCGGAATAAAAGTTGATGCTGAATGTTGCCTGTATTAAAGACTTTAATCAGGAAATAGCTGGTCGAAGAGATCGTAACATCGCGCCATGCTGGCGACGCCGCTCTAATTGCTGGCTTCTTAATAACGCTACTTTTCAGGAAATAACCTGGAAATATTTTAAAAGCCCCTGGGTGGTCAGAAGCGTTAGCTGATGAAATGCGCGAACCTGGCAAAAACACACAATCAGCCTGTCAGGCCTGATGCGCTTTGGTAAGTAAGCAGCGACGGGCGGTAGCGTGCCCGCAAACGATAAAGAGAGATTCCTGTGAAAACCCCGTCATGCCGCAACGCCAACTTAATCCTGTCTGTACCCGTGCTGCAGAAGGAGTGCGCCAGACCCGGGCGTGCGGGCAAATCCTGCCCGGGCACTGTCAGCCGGCGCAGACGGGCCCGGTTCCGGCCTGCAATAAAGTGGAGCGGCCTGCGATGACGTTTGAGAAAGAGGTGAGCGAATGAGTGATATCCCGGCACAGCAGTTCAGCCACAACCATCCTCTGTTAACGG
>NZ_JBEAIJ010000036.1:0-170550 GCF_040065315.1 Klebsiella sp. CN_Kp100 | reverse complement strand
AGTAGGGAACTGCCAGGCATCAAACAAGTGAAGAGCCCATCCTGACGGATGGGCTCTTTGCGTTTTTGTCGTCTGAAACTGCCGGACATCGGTCTACCCTTATCCGGCCTTTTCATTACTCATGTACCAAATTCAATAACGGATACGGTTTTCCAAGATCGTCCGTTTCAGAACGGCCTGTCACCTTAAAGCCCATTTTCTTATAAAATCCGACCGCTTGTTCATTCTGCTCGTTAACGTTAGTCGTCAGTCTGGGCGCTAACGACAAGGCGTGTTTAATCAAAAGCTTACCCACGCCACAGCCGCGAACGGCAGGATCAACAAATAACGCATCCATATGTTCCCCCGTTAGAAGCATAAAGGCGACCGGCTCATCTTCCTCCGTTACTGCTACCCACAGCGGCGCTTCGGGTAGGAATGAGCTCACCAGCTCTTCCAGCTCCGCTCTATATGCTTTTGATAAAAAACCGTGCGTTGCATCGACCGATCGACACCAGATCGCAATCAGTTTTTTCCCTTCATCATGCCGTGAACGGCGGATACTAATAACCATACGTGCTCCTTTTATTTGTTCTTATATTCTAACGTAAATATCTCCGTGAAATTTTCTCACCCTGCATTTACAGGCTCGACATTCACATTATTCCTGGGTATCTTCAGCTGTCTGGATGTCTAAACGTTTATACGTATGTTATGAGGTAATAAAGTTATGCCAATTCGGGTGCAGGACGAGCTACCGGCCGTCAATTTCTTGCGTAATGAAAACGTCTTTGTGATGACGACAACTCGCGCGACGACTCAGGAAATCCGCCCGCTGAAGGTGCTCATCCTTAATCTGATGCCGAAGAAAATCGAGACTGAGAATCAGTTTTTGCGACTGCTTTCCAACTCTCCTCTGCAGCTTGATATCCAGCTGCTGCGCATCGATGCCCGCGAATCGCGTAATACCCCAGCGGAACACCTGAACAACTTCTACTGCAACTTTGAAGATATTTGCGATCAGAATTTTGATGGCCTGATTGTTACCGGCGCGCCCTTAGGTTTGGTTGAGTTTAATGACGTTGCCTACTGGCCGCAGATCAAACAGGTGCTGGAATGGGCTAAAGATCATGTTACCTCAACGCTATTTGTCTGTTGGGCTGTACAGGCGGCCCTCAATATCCTCTATGGTATCCCTAAACAGACGCGCTCTGAGAAGATTTCCGGCGTCTACGAACACCATATCCTGCAACCACATGCCTTATTAACCCGCGGCTTTGACGATAGCTTTCTCGCGCCGCACTCGCGCTATGCCGATTTCCCGGCGGCGCTGATACGCGACTACACCGACCTGGAGATTCTGGCGGAAACGGAAGAGGGCGATGCCTACCTGTTCGCCAGCAAAGACAAGCGCATCGCCTTCGTGACCGGTCATCCAGAATATGATGCAAACACCTTGGCCAGCGAGTTCTTCCGCGATGTGGAAGCGGGCCTCGATCCCCAGGTTCCACACAATTATTTCCCGCAAAACGATCCGCAGAACAAACCGCGCGCCACCTGGCGAAGCCATGGCAATCTACTGTTTATCAACTGGCTGAATTATTACGTCTACCAGATCACGCCATACGATCTACGCCATATGAATCCGACTCTGGATTAATCTTCTACACAACGCGATCCTAAAGCGTTTCAGCATTTTGCCTCTGGCACCTTCGGGTGCCTTTTTTATTTCCGAAATGCGGCTCATATTGTGATTAAACTTTATTTATATTGTTATCAATAGGTTAAATGAGAATTAAATTAAAAATGGAAATTGTTTTTGATTTTGAAAAATAAATGCGTAGTCTTAATTGTGCTGAACGAAAACTACACAACGATCTTACGTTCGCGCCAACTGGATCAACCAAGAGGAGCAGCACATGACGCAGCAGGCGACAATTACTGACGAACTGGCTTTTAGCCAGCCATATGGCGACCAGGAGAAGCAAATCTTAACGCCTGAGGCAGTCGAATTTTTGACTGAACTGGTGAGCCGCTTTACGCCTGAGCGCAATAAACTCCTGGCGGCGCGTCTCCAGCAGCAGCAGGAAATTGATGACGGTAATCTACCTGATTTTATTTCGGAAACAGCTTCCATTCGTAATGGTGATTGGAAAATTCGCGGCATCCCTGTGGATTTGCTGGATCGCCGGGTGGAAATCACCGGTCCGGTAGAGCGTAAGATGGTGATCAATGCGCTGAATGCGAACGTAAAAGTCTTTATGGCGGATTTCGAAGACTCACTGGCGCCTGAATGGAGCAAAGTCATTGAGGGGCAAATTAACCTGCGCGATGCGGTTAACGGCACCATCAGCTATACCAATGAAGCTGGCAAAATCTATCAGCTTAAACCGAACCCGGCGCTGCTGATCTGTCGCGTGCGCGGCCTGCATCTGCCGGAAAAACACGTGACATGGCGCAGGGAAGCCATTCCCGGCAGCCTGTTCGACTTTGCTCTTTATTTCTTCCATAACTACAAAGCGTTACTGGAAAAAGGCAGCGGGCCCTATTTCTATCTGCCGAAAACCCAGGCCTGGCAGGAAGCCGCGTGGTGGAGTGAAGTTTTTAGCTTTACGGAAGACCGTTTTGAGCTGCCGCGCGGCACTATCAAAGCCACGCTGCTGATTGAAACGCTGCCCGCCGTATTCCAGATGGACGAAATCCTGCATGCCCTGCGCGACCATATTGTGGGTCTGAACTGCGGGCGCTGGGACTATATCTTCAGCTATATCAAAACGCTGAAGAATCACCCGGACCGCGTTCTGCCGGATCGTCAGGTGGTGACGATGGACAAGCCATTCCTCAGTGCCTACTCACGATTGTTAATTAAGACCTGCCATAAGCGCGGCGCATTTGCGATGGGCGGCATGGCGGCCTTTATTCCGAGCAAAGATGCTGAGCGGAACAATCAGGTGCTGAACAAGGTAAAAGCGGACAAATCGCTGGAGGCGAATAACGGTCATGATGGCACATGGATTGCGCATCCCGGTTTGGCTGACACCGCGATGGCCGTCTTTAATGGCGTGCTCGGTGAGAACAAAAATCAGCTATTTGTCACCCGTGAAGACGATGCGCCAATTACCGCTGAACAGCTGCTGGCCCCCTGCGAGGGCGAACGAACCGAAGAGGGCATGCGCGCCAACATTCGCGTGGCGGTGCAGTACATCGAGGCGTGGATTTCCGGCAACGGCTGCGTACCGATTTATGGCCTCATGGAGGATGCGGCAACGGCCGAGATCTCACGTACCTCAATCTGGCAGTGGATCCATCACGAGAAAACGCTCAGCAGCGGTCAACCGGTAACTAAAGCGCTGTTCCGCCAGTGGCTGGCCGAAGAGATGCGGGTGATTCAGGACGAACTGGGCGAGCACCGCTACAGCAGCGGGCGCTTTGACGAGGCCGCGCGCCTGATGGAACAGATCACCACTTCCGATGAGCTCATTGACTTCCTGACTTTGCCGGGTTACCGCCTGCTGGCCTGACGGCCCAGGCTACTTTGTTTGCCATTTTGGCCCCGGGCAGTACTCAAAATCCTCACGTACTATAAGTACGCTCCGGTTTTTGCGCGCTGGCCGTGACCAAACTGTCATCACCAATAATGCCTGGGAAGCCAGGAAAATAATATGGAGCATCTGCACATGAAAACCCGTACCCAACAAATCGAAGAATTAAACAAAGAGTGGACCAACCCGCGCTGGGAAGGCATTACTCGCCCATACAGCGCCGAAGACGTGGTGAAGCTACGCGGCTCCGTTAACCCGGAATGTACGCTGGCGCAGCTGGGCGCGGCAAAGATGTGGCGACTGCTGCACGGCGAAGCGAAAAAAGGCTACGTCAACAGCCTGGGCGCGCTGACCGGGGGCCAGGCGTTACAGCAGGCGAAAGCGGGCATTGAAGCGATTTACCTTTCTGGCTGGCAGGTCGCGGCGGACGCCAACCTGGCCTCCAGCATGTATCCGGATCAATCGCTCTATCCGGCTAACTCAGTACCGGCCGTGGTCGATCGGATCAATAACACCTTCCGCCGCGCGGATCAGATCCAGTGGTCTGCGGGTATTGAACCGAACGATCCGCGTTATACCGATTATTTTCTGCCGATCGTCGCCGATGCGGAAGCGGGATTTGGCGGCGTGCTTAATGCGTTTGAGCTGATGAAATCGATGATTGAGGCCGGTGCAGCGGCCGTACACTTCGAAGATCAGCTGGCTTCGGTGAAGAAATGCGGCCATATGGGCGGCAAAGTGCTGGTTCCCACGCAAGAAGCGATTCAGAAACTGGTTGCCGCGCGTCTGGCGGCAGACGTAATGGGCGTGCCAACGCTGGTGATTGCCCGCACTGACGCCGATGCGGCGGATTTAATTACCTCAGACTGCGATCCTTACGATCGTCAGTTCATTACCGGCGACCGTACCAGCGAAGGTTTCTTCCGCACCCATGCCGGTATCGAACAGGCGATCAGCCGCGGGCTGGCCTACGCGC
The DNA here is from genome assembly GCF_040065315.1 of Klebsiella sp. CN_Kp100. Taxonomy (NCBI): domain Bacteria; kingdom Pseudomonadati; phylum Pseudomonadota; class Gammaproteobacteria; order Enterobacterales; family Enterobacteriaceae; genus Klebsiella; species Klebsiella sp. CN_Kp100. The sequence continues at coordinate 166,053 of NZ_JBEAIJ010000036.1, read as the reverse complement.
CCTATGCCGACCTGGTGTGGTGTGAAACCTCCACCCCGGACCTTGAGCTGGCGAAGCGCTTTGCCGATGCGATCCATGCGAAATATCCGGGCAAACTGCTGGCCTATAACTGCTCACCGTCGTTTAACTGGCAGAAAAAGCTGGATGATAAAACCATTGCCAGCTTCCAGCAGCAGCTGGCGGATATGGGCTACAAATATCAGTTCATCACCCTGGCCGGTATTCACAGCATGTGGTTCAACATGTTCGATCTGGCTCACGCTTACGCCCAGGGCGAGGGGATGAAGCACTACGTTGAGAAGGTTCAGCAGCCGGAATTCGCGGCGGCGAAAGATGGCTATACCTTTGTCTCCCATCAGCAGGAGGTCGGGACTGGCTACTTCGATAAGGTCACCACCATTATCCAGGGCGGAACCTCATCAGTAACGGCGTTAACCGGCTCTACAGAAGAAGATCAGTTCTGATCATTTCCCCTCTCCCTCTCTCCGGGGGAGAGGGAGAGAGGGGAAGGTATGACACGTGGCCTGGAATTATTGATTGCGCAAACTATTTTGCAGGGTTTCGACGCCCAGTACGGTCGTTTTCTTGAAGTTACTTCCGGCGCCCAGCAGCGCTTTGAACAGGCCGACTGGCATGCCGTCCAGCAGGCAATGAAGCAGCGCATCCATCTCTACGATCACCATGTCGGCCTGGTCGTCGAGCAGCTGCGCTGCATTACCGATGGCAAAAATACCGATAGCGACTTTTTGCTGCGGGTAAAAGAACACTATACCCGCCTGCTGCCGGATTACCCTCGCTTCGAAATTGCGGAGAGCTTTTTCAATTCCGTCTATTGTCGGTTGTTTGACCACCGCTCGCTGACTCCCGAGCGGCTTTTTATTTTCAGCTCGCAGCCCGAGCGGCGCCTGCGCTCTATACCGCGGCCGCTGGCGAAAGATTTCTTTCCCGAGCGCGGCTGGGACACGTTATTACGCAAAGTGTTATCCGATCTTCCTCTCCGCCTGCCGTGGCAAAACAGAGCGCGCGATATCGGGTATATCACCGTTTGCCTGCAGGAAGCGCTTGGCGGCGAGCTGCTCTCCCGGTCGTATCTACAGGTGGCGAATGAACTTTTTTACCGCAATAAGGCAGCCTGGCTGGTAGGCAAATTGGTTACGCCGATGGCCACGCTGCCTTTTCTTCTGCCAATCCATCGTACCGATGAAGGCGAACTGTTTGTCGATGCTTGCCTGACGACGCATGCCGAAGCCAGTATCGTTTTTGGCTTCGCCCGCTCCTATTTTATGGTTTACGCGCCGCTGCCCGGCGCGCTGGTCGAGTGGCTGCGCGAGATTCTGCCGGGTAAAACCACCGCCGAACTGTACATGGCGATTGGCTGCCAGAAGCATGCGAAAACGGAAAGCTATCGGGAATACCTGCACTATCTTTCCCGCAGCAATGAACAATTTGTTGAAGCGCCGGGGATCCGCGGGATGGTCATGCTGGTGTTTACCTTGCCGGGCTTTGACCGGGTATTTAAGGTCATCAAGGACCGCTTCGCGCCGCAGAAAGAGATGACTGCCGCTCACGTGCGCGCCTGTTACCAGCTGGTCAAAGAGCATGACCGCGTGGGACGGATGGCCGACACCCAGGAGTTTGAGAACTTCGTGCTGAAGAAACGGCAAATTGCGCCCGAGCTGATGGCCCTGTTACAAACCGAAGCCGGTGGGAAAATTACCGACCTCGGCGATCGGATTGCGATCAGCCATCTGTATATCGAGCGGCGGATGGTGCCGCTGAATATCTGGCTGGAGCAGGTTGACGGGCAGGCGCTGCGCGATGCAGTCGAGGAGTACGGGAACGCCATTCGTCAGCTGGCTGCCGCCAACATTTTCCCCGGCGATATGCTATTTAAGAATTTTGGCGTTACGCGTCACGGCCGGGTGGTGTTCTACGATTACGATGAAATTTGCTATATGACGGAGGTGAATTTCCGCGAGATCCCGCCAGCGCGCTATCCGGAAGATGAGCTTGCCAGCGAGCCCTGGTACAGCGTCTCGCCGGGCGATGTTTTTCCGGAGGAGTTTCGCCACTGGCTGTGCGCCGACCCGCGTATCGGGCCGCTATTTGAAGAGATGCACGCCGACCTGCTGCGCGCCGACTACTGGCGGGAGCTGCAAAACCGTATTCGCAACGGCCACGTGGAAGACGTCTACGCCTATCGTCGCCGTCAGCGCTTTTGCGTTCGCTATGGCAACCTGCAACAGGCAGGGTAAACAGGCGGCCAGGTTCAGGCGGCCTCTATAACCGCAAATTCTTCGTACACCAGCTCCATATCCGGCGCCCAGGTGCCTTCGCGTTCAAAGAATGCCTGATGCGCCGATTGCCAGTAAGCGAGGCTCAAATCACCTTCGCCCTCCAGCGCGGCGAGCTCAGGGCTCATTTCATTAAACCGGATCAGCCTGAGCATCAGGGTGCGTATCACGCAGACGGCTTTGCCCTGGCCGTCCAGCACAATGTGATATGCCCCCGGCGTCACGGGCGGCTGCTCCTGCTGATAGCTGGCAAGCGAACCGCAGGTGCCGCGCTTCTTCCCCGCGATGACCAGGGCCGCCAGCTCGTCGGCCAGCTCCGCTGAATCGCCGAAAGACCAGCAAAAAGCAGAAGGGTATTTATCCTGCCAGTAGGATTTCAGATCGCTCATTTAGCGCACTCCGCCATACGCCAGCGTCACTTCTTTCGCCGCTTTGATCACCATGGCGCCGAACTCGGTCACGCGGTCATCGGTAATGCGGGAAATGGGCCCGGAAATAGAGATAGCGGCGAACGGCTCACGATGTTCATCATAAATGCATGACGCTACGCAGCGCAGTCCTAGCGCGTGTTCTTCGTCATCAAACGAATAGCCGCGCTTACGCGTCTGGGCCAGGTCCTCTTTCAGATGCACCGGCGATACCAGCGTAGCGTGGGTGTAAGCGTGCAGACCTTGACGGTGCAGCAGGCCGGTGACCTGATCTTCACTCAACTGCGACAAAAACGCCTTACCGGCGCCAGAAGCGTGCATCGGCAGCTTACCGCCAATCGGCGCCGACATACGCATCAGTTGGGTACACTGCACCTGATCGATAATGATCGCCTGATGATCGCTCGGGTCCAGCACCGCGAGGTTAACCGTTTCGCCGGAGTCTTCCATCAGTTGACGCAAAATCGGATGGACGATCGCCAACAGGTTACGACTTTGCAGGAAGCTGCTGCCGACGACGAAAGCATGGGCGCCCACCGACCAGTGGCCCAGTTCACCGACCTGACGAACAAAACCCAACTGCTGCATCGTGGTTAACAGGCGGTGGGTGGTGGAATTAGGCAAGCCGGCCTGCTGGGCCAGTTCGGTCAGCGCCACGCTGCCGTGAGATTCAGCAATCCATTCGAGCAGCTTCAGGCCGCGGGTCAGGGACTGAACTTGCCCGCCGGCCGGAGCGGCGGCGGAGGCGGCAGGTTTTCTGCCGCGTTTTGCGGGAGCGGGGGTCGCCATCGCGGACTCCTTTTTTCTGTATCGTGGAAATGATTTTCGTTTTATTTGGCGATAATGCAATCACTACCCGACTGATCGGATGAGTGAAGCTGAACATGTCTCATCTTGCCCGCTGTTCTCTTTTCCACCCCTTCGGTTTGTGCCAGTATGGTCCGTTGAGTTTTTTCGGTCTGGTTGAGCGTTGTCGGGAGCGAGTGTGAGCAGCAAAGTTGAGCAACTGCATCAGCAGTTAAAAGAACGTATTCTGGTTCTGGATGGGGGCATGGGCACCATGATCCAGAGCTATCGTCTGAGTGAGCAGGACTTCCGCGGCGAGCGTTTTGCCGACTGGCCGTGCGACCTGAAGGGCAACAACGACCTGCTGGTTCTCAGCAAGCCGGAAGTGATCACCGCCATCCACGATGCCTATTTTGCGGCCGGGGCGGATATCATTGAAACCAACACCTTTAACTCGACGACCATCGCGATGGCGGATTACCAGATGGAATCCCTGTCGGCGGAAATCAACTTTACGGCGGCGAAACTGGCCCGCGCCAGCGCTGATGCCTGGACCGCGCGCACGCCGGAAAAACCACGCTATGTGGCAGGCGTTCTCGGCCCGACTAACCGCACTGCGTCCATTTCTCCTGACGTCAATGACCCGGCCTTTCGCAACATCACCTTTGACGGGCTGGTGGAAGCCTATCGTGAATCCACCAAAGCGCTGGTGGAAGGCGGGGCGGATCTGATTCTGATTGAGACGGTGTTCGATACCCTCAACGCCAAAGCGGCGATCTTTGCGGTCAAAGAGGAGTTTGAAGCGCTGGGGGTCGATCTGCCGATTATGATCTCCGGCACCATCACCGACGCCTCCGGTCGCACGCTGTCCGGCCAGACCACCGAAGCCTTTTATAACTCGCTGCGCCACGCCGATGCGCTCACTTTCGGCCTCAACTGCGCTCTGGGGCCGGACGAACTGCGCCAGTACGTGCAGGAGCTGTCGCGTATCGCCGAATGCTACGTCACCGCCCACCCGAACGCCGGCCTGCCGAACGCCTTTGGTGAATACGATCTGGACGCCGACACGATGGCGACGCAAATTCGCGAATGGGCGGAGGCCGGCTTCCTGAATATTGTCGGCGGCTGCTGCGGCACCACGCCGGAACATATCGCCGCCATGAGCCGCGCGGTGGCCGGCCTGCCGCCGCGCCAGCTGCCGGAGATCCCCGTCGCCTGCCGTCTTTCCGGCCTTGAGCCGCTGAATATCGGCGATGACAGCCTGTTTGTGAACGTCGGCGAACGCACCAACGTTACCGGCTCGGCGAAATTCAAACGCCTGATTAAAGAAGAAAAATATAACGAAGCGCTGGATGTGGCGCGCCAGCAGGTGGAAAGCGGCGCACAGATTATCGATATCAATATGGATGAGGGGATGCTCGACGCCGAAGCGGCGATGACGCGTTTCCTCAACCTGATCGCCGGTGAGCCGGATATCGCCCGCGTGCCGATTATGATCGACTCCTCCAAATGGGAGGTTATCGAAAAGGGCCTGAAGTGTATTCAGGGCAAAGGCATCGTTAACTCCATCTCGATGAAAGAGGGCGTTGAGCCGTTTATCCAGCATGCGAAAAAGGTGCGCCGCTACGGGGCCGCCGTCGTGGTGATGGCCTTTGATGAAGTGGGCCAGGCCGATACCCGCGAACGTAAAATTGAAATTTGCCGCCGGGCGTACACCATTCTTACCGAAGAGGTGGGCTTCCCGCCGGAAGACATCATCTTCGACCCGAATATTTTCGCCGTGGCGACCGGAATTGAAGAGCACAACAACTATGCCCAGGACTTTATCGGCGCCTGTGAAGATATCAAACGCGAACTGCCGCACGCGCTGATCTCCGGCGGCGTCTCTAACGTGTCGTTCTCCTTCCGCGGTAACGACCCGGTGCGCGAGGCGATTCACGCAGTATTCCTCTACTACGCCATCCGTAACGGCATGGATATGGGTATCGTCAACGCTGGACAGCTGGCAATTTACGACGACCTTCCCGCCGAGCTGCGCGACGCGGTTGAAGATGTGATTCTGAACCGCCGCGATGATGGCACCGAACGCCTGCTGGATCTGGCGGAGAAATATCGCGGCAGCAAAACTGACGATACCGCCAACGCCCAGCAGGCGGAATGGCGCAGCTGGGACGTCAAAAAACGTCTCGAGTACTCGCTGGTTAAAGGCATTACCGAATTTATTGAGCTCGATACCGAAGAAGCCCGACAGCAGGCCGCGCGCCCGATCGAGGTTATCGAAGGACCGCTGATGGACGGTATGAACGTGGTTGGCGATCTGTTCGGTGAAGGGAAAATGTTCCTGCCTCAGGTGGTGAAATCCGCCCGCGTAATGAAGCAGGCGGTGGCCTACCTCGAACCCTATATTGAGGCCAGCAAAGAGAAAGGTTCCAGCAACGGCAAGATGGTCATCGCCACCGTGAAGGGTGACGTTCACGATATCGGCAAGAATATTGTCGGCGTCGTGCTGCAGTGTAATAACTATGAAATCGTCGATCTGGGCGTGATGGTGCCTGCGGATAAAATCCTGAAAACCGCCCGCGAGGTTAACGCCGACCTGATTGGCCTCTCCGGGCTGATTACGCCGTCGCTGGATGAGATGGTCAACGTGGCGAAGGAGATGGAGCGTCAGGGCTTTACTATTCCGCTGCTGATCGGTGGCGCAACCACCTCGAAAGCGCATACGGCAGTGAAAATCGAGCAGAACTACAGCGGCCCGACGGTCTACGTGCAGAACGCCTCGCGCACCGTCGGCGTGGTCGCCGCCCTGCTGTCCGATAGCCAGCGCGATGATTTTGTCGCCCGTACCCGCAAAGAGTACGAAACGGTGCGTATTCAGCACGGACGTAAAAAGCCGCGCACTCCCCCCGTCACGCTGGAAGCCGCGCGCGATAACGACCTGGCCTTTGACTGGGCAAGCTACACCCCGCCGGTGGCTCATCGTCTGGGCGTGCATGAGGTGGAAGCCAGTATTGAAACCCTGCGTAATTATATCGACTGGACGCCGTTCTTTATGACCTGGTCGCTGGCCGGTAAGTATCCGCGCATTCTGGAAGATGAAGTCGTGGGCGAAGAGGCACAGCGCCTGTTTAAAGACGCCAACGAACTGCTGGATAAGCTCAGTGCCGGGAAGGCCCTCAATCCACGCGGCGTCGTGGGGCTGTTCCCGGCTAACCGCGTCGGCGACGATATTGAAATCTATCGCGATGAAACCCGGACTCACGTGCTGACGGTGGGGCATCATCTGCGCCAGCAGACCGAGAAAGTCGGCTTTGCCAACTACTGCCTGGCGGATTTTGTCGCGCCGAAGCTGTCGGGGAAGGCGGACTATATCGGCGCCTTTGCGGTGACCGGCGGCCTTGAGGAAGACGCGCTGGCCGACGCCTGGGAGGCACAGCACGATGACTATAACAAGATTATGGTGAAGGCGATTGCCGACCGTCTGGCGGAAGCCTTCGCCGAGTATCTGCATGAGCGGGTGCGTAAGGTCTACTGGGGCTATGCGGCGAACGAAAACCTCAGCAACGAGGAGCTGATCCGCGAGAATTACCAGGGAATACGCCCGGCGCCGGGCTATCCCGCCTGTCCGGAGCACACCGAAAAGGCGACCATCTGGGAGCTGCTGGAGGTGGAAAAACGTACCGGCATGAAGCTGACGGAATCCTTTGCCATGTGGCCCGGCGCGTCGGTTTCCGGCTGGTACTTCAGCCATCCGGACAGTAAGTACTTCGCGGTAGCGCAAATTCAGCGCGATCAGGTGGAGGACTATGCGTTACGTAAGGGGATGAGCGTGGCGGAAGTGGAGCGCTGGCTGGCACCGAACCTCGGTTACGATGCCGACTGATCCACCAGCCGTTATCTTTCCTTACAACTAACAGGGCGCTCAACGAGCGCCCTGTCTCTTTATTGTGCATAAACCCTTATACTGAAGGGAGCTTGCGATCGTTGCCGTCGGATAGGCGAAGCGCTATCCGGCCTGTAACGGTTTATGAGTTTCTGGAACAAATAAATATAAGGAGAAGCTGATTCCGTGTTAACTCTGCTACACCTGTTGTCCGCCGTCGCTCTACTGGTGTGGGGCACCCATATTGTTCGTACCGGCGTGATGCGCGTCTACGGCGCTCGCCTGAGGAGTGTACTCAGCAGCAGCGTGGAGAAAAAACCGCTCGCCTTCTGCGCGGGGATCGGGGTTACCGCGCTGGTCCAGAGCAGCAACGCCACCACCATGCTGGTCACCTCTTTTGTCGCCCAGGATCTGGTGGCGTTAGCCCCTGCGCTGGTGATGGTGCTGGGCGCTGACGTTGGTACCGCGCTGATGGCGAGGGTGCTGACCTTCGACCTGTCCTGGCTTTCGCCGCTGCTGATTTTTATCGGCGTCATTTTCTTCCTTGGGCGCAAGCAAACGCGCGCGGGCCAGCTCGGGCGCGTGGGTATTGGCCTGGGCTTGATTCTGCTGGCGCTGGAGCTGATCGTTCAGGCGGTGCATCCCATCACCCAGGCTAACGGCGTGCAGGTGATTTTCGCCTCGTTGACCGGCGATATTATGCTGGATGCGCTGATCGGCGCGGTATTTGCCATCATCAGCTATTCAAGCCTGGCAGCGGTGCTGCTGACCGCTACGTTAACCGCCACCGGCGTGATTTCGTTCCCGGTGGCGCTGTGCCTGGTGATTGGCGCCAACCTCGGATCCGGGCTGCTGGCGATGCTAAACAACAGCGGCGCTAATGCCGCCGCGCGCCGCGTTGCGCTCGGCAGCCTGTTGTTTAAGCTGGTGGGTAGTCTGATTATCCTGCCGTTTGTCCATCTGTTGGCAAACGTTATGGATGAGCTCCCGCTGCAAAAATCCGAACTGGTTATCTATTTCCACGTCTTCTACAACCTGATCCGCTGTATCGCCATGGTGCCGTTCGCCGGGCCGATGGCTAACCTCTGTAAGCGACTGATTCGCGATGAGCCGGAGCTGGATGCACGACTGAAGCCAAAGCATCTTGATACTTCAGCGCTGGACACCCCGGCTCTGGCGCTGGCTAACGCCGCCCGCGAAACCCTGCGTATCGGCGATGCCATGGAGCAGATGCTGGAAAGCCTGCATAAAGTGATGCACGGTGAACCGCGTGAAGAGAAAGAGCTGCGGCGGCTGGCGGACGATATCAACGTACTTTACACCGCGATTAAGCTCTATCTGGCGCGGATGCCAAAAGAGGAGCTGGCCGATGAGGAATCCCGCCGCTGGGCGGAAATTATCGAAATGGCGCTCAACCTCGAGCAGGCTTCAGATATCGTTGAACGAATGGGCAGCGAAATCGCCGATAAATCGCTGGCCGCGCGGCGCGCGTTCTCCATGGAGGGGTTGAAAGAGCTGGATGCGCTCTACGATCAGCTGCTCAGCAATCTACAGCTAGCGATGTCGGTTTTCTTTTCCGGCGACGTACCGAGCGCCCGCCGCTTGCGCCGTAGCAAACACCGTTTTCGCATTATGAACCGTCGTTACTCGCATGCTCACGTTGATCGCCTGCATCAGCAAAACGTACAGAGTATCGAAACCAGTACGCTGCACCTGGCGCTGCTGGGCGATATGAAGCGTCTGAACTCGCTGTTCTGCTCGGTAGCCTATAGCGTGATGGAGCAGCCGGATGAGGACGATGAGCGCGATGATTATTAAGCGCTGACGCCGCCTTACATTCCCGGCTCGCGCTGCGCTTAGCCGGGCTACAGGTATACCGCGGTCTGCGGGGGGGGAGCCCGGACAGGCGCGCAGCGCCGCCTCCGGGACAAGGGCGGGGGGTCAGAAACGATGGCCTGCGTTCAGGGTTACCGCTTCCTCTCCGGCTCTGAAAACCAGCGTCGGATTCGGGCCGCCGAGAGTGGCGTGGCCCTGCGTCACCTGTATCCAGTTGCCTTCCGGCAGGCCGATAATCGTCAACTCTGGCGCAACCACCAGCAGCTCGCGAATCCGCTGTTCGCGAGTTTCCCCTTTGTGGCCTTCCGGCAGCGCGTTGGTGAAGTGCGGGTTAATTTGCAGCGGAAACAGCCCCAGTGCAGAAAAACCGTTAGGGTCGACAATCGGCATATCATTGGTGGTGCGAATTGTCGGGCAGGCAAGGTTAGCGCCCGCGCTCCAGCCGATATACAGCGCCCCGCGCTTCACTACATCCACCATCGGCGCCAGCAGGCCGCGGTCGCGACACTCTTTCAGCAGCTGAAAGGTATTGCCGCCGCCGACGATAACTATCTCCGCGTTCTCAATCGCCGAAACCGGGTCCGCGACGCTGTGAATACCGGTAACCGTAACGCCCATTGGGCTGAAGACGGCGGCGGTTTTCGCGGTGTAATCATCCCAGGTTTGCGTCACCCCGGCAAAAGGGATGAATACCGCGGAACGGCGGCCATTTAGCTGCCCGGCAATGGTCGGCAGCGCATGTTCCAGCCAGGCTTTGCCCGGCAGCGTTGAGTTACTCAATAGCAGCAGTTCCATAATTTCTCCATTTGACCAGATGATTATTCGGGCTGGGATGTTATCACAGGATATCTCACCGCTTGCTGACGTGGCTCACGCTGAGACGCGCTGAGCAAAGCGGAGCGGCGATTTTTGGCGCAGGGATTCTCCGAATTAATCTGGAAAGTACCTCGCAGAGTGACTCTACCGGGCGTGACAGGTTAGCGGGAACCGCTTAGTTTCACGTGATGATTCACAGGCAAGGGAAGGGCTGCGCTGCGCGCTGCAATCGACTTTCCGATCAATGGTTATTAGAGCGCCCTCCCTGGCGCTCTTCGTTTGCCCTTATCCTCTGGCAAAGGCCGCGGCTTCAGCGACCAGCGCCGCGTCCGGACGCACGCCGGTGTAGAGCGCAAACTGCTCCACCGCCTGCAGGGCAATCACCTCCGCGCCGCTGATAACGTGTTTGTCCCGCTTCTTCGCCAGTTTGATGAGCGGGGTTTCCGGCGGCAGAGCGACCACGTCAAATACCACGTCGGCCCGTTCCACCATCGTCGGGCTAAAGGCCAGGGTTTCGCTTTCCGCACCGCCCGCCATGCCGAGCGGCGTGACGTTAACCAGAATATCCGCCGCGATCCCTTCCGGCTTTGGCTGCCATTGAAAACCGTACTGCTTTGCCAGCACCAGTCCACGATCGCGATGGCGGGCGGCGATAATCACATCGCGGAAACCGGCATCGCGAAAGGCGGCGATGACCGCTTTGCCCATCCCGCCGCTGCCCTGGATCATCACTTTGGCAGAGGAGTCGAGCTGATGGCTGTCAATCAGGCTTTTCACCGCGATGTAGTCGGTATTCAACCCGGTTAGCCTGCCGTCGTCGTTGACGATGGTGTTGACCGAATCAATCGCCTTTGCCGAAGGGGCAAGCGCGTCAAGATACGCTATGCAGCTCTCTTTAAACGGCATTGAGACCGCGCAGCCGCGGATGCCCAATGCGCGGACGCCCTTCACCGCTGCGGCAATATCCTGGGTGGTAAAGGCTTTATAGATATAATTCAGCCCGAGTTTTTCATACAGATAGTTATGAAAGCGGGTACCAAAGTTGCCCGGGCGACCGGCCAGCGACATGCATAGCTGCGTATCGCGATTAATCATGAGCAATATCCTCCGCGTGGGCCAGCAGATACTCTTCCGCCTCTTTTGACCAGATACCGTGGTGACGTTCCATAATCGCCGCCAGCTGCGGGTCGCGAATGTCTCCCAGCGGCGTCAGCGGGAAGTTTTTCCCGGTATAAACCAGCTTCTTACCGCCGCCCACCGCCGGTAAATCCAGGGTGGTCTCGCCCGCCGCATTCAGCCCCAGAATATGGGTCACCACTTTTGCAGTCTGGACTTTTTTTGCCTGCATCAGCGCTACGGCGGCGCGCATATCGTCGGTATTGCCGCCGGAGGTGCCGACGTAGTGAGTGAAGGCGTAATGCACATCGTAAAAATTGATCGGCGCGCTGAACTGCTTATCCTGCGGGCCGGCAAAAAAGTTCAGGCAGCCGTCCGGGGCCAGCAGCGAGGATGCCAGAGTGATGAGCTGTTCGTTAGGGACGAAGACAAAAATATCGTCAAAACCGTGGCCGCCGGAGAGCGCCATCAACGTTTCGCGGCTGGCATCGTGCCCATCCAGATAGTGAATCAGCGTTTGCGGCTCGGAGGGATAGTGCTGGCGCGCATAGCTGAGTTTTGGCTTATTGGTGTCGGTGACCACCAGCAGCGCCGGGTTGATCGGGCCATGCAGCGCGTAGTCGATAGCCAGCAGACCCATCGGGCCCGTGCCGCCGAGGATCAGGGTGCGCCCCTGCGGGCGAATGCCCATCACATGGTTATAGCTGCCTTCCTGCAGATGATAGTTGGCGTTGAACGCGCCGATTACGCAGGAAAGCGGCTCCACCAGCGAACCTTCAAACCAGGTATCGCCTTCCCAGGTGAGCAGGCAATCCTGCGCCATCACCTCGTCAGGGATCACCACGTGGGTGGCTTCGCCGCCGATCCACGGGAAGGAATAACCGGGGCAGTCCGGGCGATCCGGTAGCTGCAGATTGGCCTGAATCACATAGCGCTGGCCAGCGTGAAACTTGTGCTGCCATTTTTTGCCGACGGCGATGATCTCTCCGCAGAACTCATGGCCGATGATGATCGGGTTAGTCGCCACATCGTCAGGCACCTTTTTGTGGTTCTCGCCCTGGTTCGCCTCTTTCCACGAAGAGAGGCACAGGCTGTCGGTGACCACCCGGGCGAGAATTTCATCATCCTGCATCGCCGGAAGTGCAAAGGTTTCCAGGCGCAGATCGCGTTTGCCGTACAGGCGCAGGGCTGTTGTTGTTTGCATGTTTACCACCTCACCCCCTTCATCTTTCGCATGACGGCTGTATTGGCTTCCTTCACGTCCCCGGATCACGCAGTGAATCCACGCTCCCAGGGATAAATTCAGTTGCCGCCTCGCCGTACTGCGCCATCTTTGGGGTTAACTTGTTGAAGTAGACCCGGCATCGCCGGGCGGAATAATCAGGACAGGAAGCCCAGTGCGTTACCGATAATCCCCAAACCGAAGAGGGCGAAAATCAGCCAGACCGGGTTCACTTTCTTATTGAGCAGGCGCACCATCAGCAGCGTCAGGCCCAGAGCCAGCAGGCCGGGGCAAAGCTGATCGAGGATGTTTTGTACGGTCATGGTGACGGTTGAGCCGTCGGCGCCCGGCGTTTGCGAGACCACCAGCGGGACGTTGATGGTGGTCCACTTGGTGACCAGCACGCCCATCACAAACAGGCCTAGAATGGAGGCGCCTTCGGTCAGTTTTTGCAGCAGGTTACCGCCCATATCGCTGACGATATTGACCCCTTTACGGAAGCCAAGCTGCAGTCCGTACCACTTCATCGCCAGACGAACCGCGTTGAAAATAAAGAAGAACAGCAGCGGACCAAGAATATTTCCGGAGAGCGCCAGCGAGGCGCCGAGGGCGGCGGTAATTGGCCGCAGCGTGCCCCATACCAGCGGGTCGCCCACGCCTGCCAGCGGCCCCATCAGGCCGACTTTGATCCCGTTGATGGCGCCATCGTCAATAGCGGCGCCGTTGGCCCGCGCTTCCTCCATCGCGACGGTCACGCCAATAACCGGCCCGCAGACTGCCGGAGTGGTATTGAAGAACACCAGATGGCGCTTCAGCGCGGCAACCTGATCCTCCTTCAGCGGGTAGAGGCGCTTGATGGCCGGGATCATGTCGTAGCAGAAACCAAGCCCGTGGATACGCTCGAAGTTGAATGACGCCTGCTGCAGGTTGGATCGCAGAAACATGCTCACCAGGTCGCCTTGGGTAATTTTTTTCTGTTCCATGTTGGGCTCCATCAGTCGTCAAGCTGGTCAAGGGCGGTGGAAGAGGGGGCGGCGGCCTGCGGTTCAGGTTTACGCCACTGCGGGTTGAGCTGGATATAAATCAGCGCGATGATGACCCCCACGCCGCCGAAAGCCAGCAGACTAAAGTCGAGATAGCCGCCCGCGAGGAAGCCGAGAAAGAAGAAAGGCATCAGATACTTCACGCCCATCATGCGCAGCACCATGGCGTAGCCGACCACCACGATAAAACCGCCGGCGATTTGCAGACCGCGGGTGACGAATTCCGGAATGGCGTTGAGCATATTGCTGACCATATCCGCGCTGACAAACAGAGAAACGATGAGTGCGGGAATGGCGACGCGCAGCGCCTGAACGCCCAGCGCCGACACGTGCAGCAGATCGATTGTTCTGAAGCGTGCCTCTTCCGCGGCCTTATCCGCCGCGTGCTGGAACACCACGGTAATGGTGCGGGCGAACACGGTGAGTACCTGGCCTGCGGCCGCGACCGGCAGCGCAATCGCTATTCCGGTAGCGATGCTTTGCTGGCCAACGATCACCAGGATGGCGGAAATAATGCTGGCTAACGCCGAATCCGGAGACTGCGCCGCGCCGACGTTCATCCAGCCGAGCGCGATGAGCTCCAGCGTCCCGCCGAGCATAATTCCGGTTTTTAAATCGCCGAGAATTAAGCCAATCACGGTACAGGCGATTAATGGACGGTGAGTCTGGAATTCATCCAGCACGCTGCCCATTCCGGCAATACAGGAAAAAATAAATATGGCTATTATTTGTAGGGTACTTATTTCCATAATTTGTCACCTCGAGGGTATAGAAATCCCTGCCTTTTACGGCATTTACACGATGTTCTTCAGGCTGCCTCTTTGTTGACTGCATTCTCTCGCCCCAGTCGCATAGTAATCTATGCTGCTGGTGACTTTCTCATTTGCCGCCGCGATGCAGCCAGAATGCCAGGGTGAAATAAAAGGCGCGTTTTATTATTCTGTAACGGACTGCTCTGCTATTTTATCGAGAATATTAACCGACGGATCTGAGGCTACGACGCGTAAATCAAGTTTAACCCCCAGCTTATCTAACTGCTGAAAGGTATTAATATCCGCTGCGTCTAATGACACCGCTTTGGTTAATTGTTTCTTACCCGGTCGCCAGGCCATACCGCCAATATTCAGGGTGGCTATTTTCACCCCCTGCTGCACCATAGTTAATACGTCCTGCGGATTAGTGAATAAATAAAAAACCGTTTCGTCCTGATATTGCGGGTTGTGATAAACGGCGACGGCTTTCTCGATATTCACCACATTGACCTTCATGCCCGGCGGCGCGGCCTGGCGAAGCAGCGTGCGGCGAACGTCGTCGTTATACACGTCGTCATTACAGATAATAATGCGCTGGGCGTTGGCCACTTTTGACCAAACGGTGGTGACCTGGCCGTGAATCAAACGGTCGTCAATGCGCGCGAGCGTAATGTTCATCAGAAATCCTCCTCAACGGTTTCCGGTTGCCGCCAGGTGACGCAGCACTGGCTGGCGATAAGTTCCAGGTGTTGGCACAGCGCTTCTGCATTCATCGTTTGCTGATTATCGACCAGCTCCAGAGCCAGCGGCAGCGACAGGCCGCTGATGACCCGGAGCTGCGGGTTGCGCATCGCTAGCCCGGCGGCGGCATTCCACGGGCTTCCGCACTGTAAATCGACGGCAATAAGCCACTCTTCGTCTTTGTGAGTACTTACCAACTTTTCAAGCTTACCGGCGATGTCGCCCGCGTTTTCACCCGGTACAAACTCCACGGCGCTGACGTTGACATCGCCGTAAACCATGCGCACCGAGTCGAGCATGGCGCAGGCCAGCTGGCCGTGGGCGCAGAAGATGACGTTAACCATTTTTCCCCCTTAGCCGCGCGTTTTTCCGCCCGCGATGTTAGTGGTGACTCCGGTGATATAGCTGGCGCGATCTGAGAGTAGATAGCAAACAAAATCAGCGACTTCGCTGAGCCGACCCGAACGACCAATCGGAATCGAATTTTTGCTATAGCCTTCGCGCAGCTGCTCGACGGTAATATTACGGGTCCAGGCCAGCGCCTGTTCGTACTCAGGCGTGCGCAGCCCGGTTTTTTCCAGAATGCCCGGCGCAACGCCCACGACACGAATACCGTGTTTACCTAACTCTTTCGACCATGAGCGGGTAAAGCTATTCAGCGCGGCTTTAGTCGCGGCGTAACAGCTCTGGCCTTCAGAGCCTTCGAGGCCGCTTTCCGACGAGACGTTAACAATCACGCCGCTGCGCTGTTTAACCATCTGGCGGGCTACCGCCTGTGACATCAGAAATACGCCTTTTTGATTGATATTGACCATTTTTTCGAATGCCGCTTCATTTAATTCATAGCGGCCGGACGGCGCTTTCTCATCGACTAATAAACGCGGGAAGTTGACGCCAGCGTTATTAACCAGTCCGTCAATACGGCCAAAACGCTGAATAATACTGTCGACGGTATTATTCACTTCGCTGGCGCTGGAAATATCTGTTGGCCAGAAACAATAATTTTCACCGAGCTGATGTTTATCGCCGCCGTGAATATCGCTCATCTGCACATTTGCGCCCTGGGCTAATAATTCATCGACAATCGCCAGGCCAATTCCTGATGCGCCACCGGTAACAATAATAATTTTATCTTTTAAGTTTAACCACGTATCCATTATCGACTCCTGTTTCTTCAGATAAAGGGATTCCCCGCAGCAGCGCTGCGTGAAATCATATCGTTGTAATTTACTTCAGTAGCGACTCGGCGGTTTCTCGATTCGTCACCAGACAGTTAATATAGTGTCCATTTAAGGCGCCAAGAATACCGGAGTATTTTTCCTCGCCCATGGCGATACCTACCGAATAACGCGCCTGCCTGAGTTTCGCCATCTCAATAGACAGCGTTTTCTCGCTCATGGCGGTTTCTACCAGCGCGCCATAAATATTGTAAAAGCGCGAGCAGATATCACCGGCGACCTGGCGGGCGTTGAGATCGTCGCTCTCTTCGCTGCCGTAAAACGCATGCCAGTTGGCGCCGTCGCGGATAGCCGGTGAACCGATCCCCACCAGCGCGACGTCCAGGTTATCCCAGTAAGATGCAATGGTTTTAAAGTGCTGGGATTGCATAATACCGTTGCGAATTAATTTGTTATCCAGCAGCGCCGGGAAATCGGCGAGATGCGATTCCGCTTTCAGCTTCGCCGCGGCGCCGTAGGTCAGCGTATTCACGTGGTAGCGGCTCTCCAGCTTGCCGGAGGGGCCGCCGATAATCGGGACGCAGATAACCTGACGGGACTGGCTGGCCTGCGGCAGATTCTCCACCAGCGCGCGTACCGCACACCCCCAGGAGAAACCGACGATATCGCCCGGCTCCAGCAGCCTGTCGACCAATTGTGCGCCATGCAGGCCGATAAGATTGAGCTGATCCTCCTCCAGCAGCGAGTCGCAGGCCGCCACCACCGCCTCCTTGAGGCCAAATTTTTGTTTCAGCTGCTGCTCAAGCCACAGATTTTCGTTGTAGTCATAGTTGATGGCGATAGTGACGATGCCCTGCTCGCGGCCGCGCTTCAGCAGACGGCTGATGGTGGTGCGGTATATCCCCAGCTCGCGGGCAATCTGCGCCTGGGTCATATCCTGCTCATAATAGAGCTGGGCGATTTTTACGATCAGACGAATATCGTCGCTGTTTTCCATCGTCACTGTCGGCTCCTGCACATTTGTGCAAATCAGATATTGGCGCTCACGATCTGATATAACCCCATCAGGCGCCCGCTTTAAAGAAATTTTCCTCTTTTTCATAGCAATCTTCTGACCGTTTCTGTTGCACATTTGCGTTGCTAATCGCCGGTTTCCGGCACATTTGTGCCGTAAGTGATAAGGGCCTGATTCTGCTTTATTTCGCCGGGCAAAGTTGCTGGGCTTTCTGAAGTACACTTTTGTGTTGAAAGGCGGGACAGATCACATTTAGCGTCAGGCGGCGAGCGCGCGATTCTTTTTTATCGCCTGCAAGGTAGGGTATATTTCGTTTTTAAACAGAAAGCATTCAAGTTTTATCAAGGCGGCAAGGGAGCGACGCCCGGCAGCATAGAAATCTATGTGACTGGGATCAGTGAGTGTAGCCATCGCAGAGACAACTTGAAGGATGAAGTGTTTCAGGAGAAGTTATGCTGCCCGACTCGTCAACCCGACTCAATAAATACATCAGCGAAAGCGGAATTTGCTCGCGCCGTGAAGCCGATCGCTTTATCGAACAAGGCAACGTTTTTATCAACGGCAAACGCGCCACTATTGGCGACCAGGTTAAAGCTGGCGACGTAGTCAAGGTCAATGGCCGGTTGATTGAGCCGCGCGAAGCGGATGATTTAGTACTGATTGCGCTGAATAAACCGGTTGGCATCGTCAGCACTACCGAAGACGGAGAGCGCGACAACATCGTTGATTTCGTAAACCACAGCAAACGCGTATTCCCAATCGGCCGTCTGGACAAAGACTCGCAGGGGCTCATCTTTCTGACCAACCATGGCGATCTGGTGAATAAAATCCTGCGCGCCGGTAACGACCATGAAAAAGAGTATCTGGTCACCGTTGATAAGCCGGTGACCGATGAGTTTATTCGCGGAATGGGCGCGGGCGTACCGATTCTCGGCACGGTAACGAAGAAGTGCAAAGTGAAAAAAGAAGCGCCTTTTGTGTTTCGCATTACCCTGGTTCAGGGGCTGAATCGCCAGATCCGCCGGATGTGCGAATATTTTGGCTATGAAGTGACGAAGCTTGAGCGGACGCGGATCATGAACGTCAGCCTGACGGGGATCCCGCTGGGAGAGTGGCGCGATCTGACCGACGATGAGCTGATCGATCTCTTCAAGCTGATTGAGAACTCGTCTTCAGAGGCGAAACCGAAGGCAAAGGCGAAGCCGAAAACGGCCGGCATTAAGCGCCCGGTAGTCGCGATGGAAAAAACCAGCGAGAAGTCTTCCCGTCCGGCGTCGAACGGCAAACGCTTTACTGCGCCTGGGCGTAAAAAGAAAGGGCGTTAGCGTCTGCCGCGCGTTGGCGTATTTGCCGACCAGGAAAATGAGGCCTCCGCATCCGGTTTGTAAGCCTGCTTTTTCTTGAGCTGGCGGGCTTTCTTAGCCTCGGCTTCGCGCTGGAGCATCAGTTTATCGATGTACTCTTTTTTCACGCTATTGGTCTCCGCGTTGGTCAGCGGACGGCCATGGGCGATGCGCGCGCGGTCGAGCAGGGTTTTCAGTTCGCGCTGTTCGCGCTCGGTCATCTCTTTTTGAGTGATGCGGGGGAGTGCCATAGTGGTGCCCTCAGTTAGCCTGTGGCTTCAGTGTACGGTAAAGGGGCGGACGTCTCACGGTAAATTGTTGTGCCTCGCAGAAAATCCCGGAGGCGGTGCTGCGCACCTGTCCGGGCTACAAAACCCGCAAGCTGCACGGACCGTAGCCCGGCTAAGCGCAGCGCAAGCCGGGAAAATTACGGGTTGTTAGCTCTCTTTTTCCGTTTGACGCGATTCATCCGCAATCGGCTTCCCTGACCAGTAACCGGCCAGCAGCGAGCCAGACAGGTTGTGCCAGACCGAGAACAGCGCCCCGGGCAGCGCGGCCAGCGGGCCAAAGTAGATTTTCCCCAGCGCGGCGGCAAGGCCGGAGTTCTGCATTCCCACCTCGATCGCCAGCGTGCGGCAGGTGGACTCGTCAAAGCCAAACAGTCGCCCGCCCCAGTAGCCGCCGAGCAGACCGATAGTGTTATGCAGGATAACGGCGATAATCACCACAAAACCAACGGAAGCGATATGCGACGCCGAGCCTGCCACCACGGCGCAGATAATCGCCAGAATGCAGACCATCGAAAAGGCCGGGAGAAACGGTTCCACCGCCTTCACCACTTTCGGCAGCAGATGATGCACCGCCAGCCCCAGTGCAATTGGGATCACCACAATTTGCAGAATGCTGAGCAGCATTCCCATCACATCTACCTGAATATGCGCATCCACGTACAGACGCGTCAGCAGCGGCGTCGCGACCACGCCGACCAGGGTGGATACCGAGGAGATGGTGACTGAGAGCGCAACATCGCCTTTTGCCAGAAAGATCATCACGTTGGATGCCGTACCGCTGGCGACGCTGCCCACCAGCACCATGCCGGCGGAAAGCTCCGGCGGCATGTGAAAAATCAGCGCCAGCAGCCAGGCGGCGAGCGGCATCACCAGGTAGTGGAGAAAAATTCCTGCGGCAACCGGCGCGGGGCGGGAAAGCACGCGCTTAAAGTCGTCGACTTTCAGATGCACGCCCATGCCGAACATAATCAGCATCAGCAGCGTCGGGACCCACGGGCCAACGGGAGTAAAAGTGGATGGCGTGTAATAAGCGATAACCGAGAGCAGCAGCGCCCATAATGGGAACAGCCGCGTAAGCGTGGCGAGCATGTTGTTTTCCTTGCACATAAGTTGTGTTTGCTTGTTATTGACCGGCCGGGATCGAGCCCGGCCATAGCTATTGTTTATCGTGCTAAGAAATATTATTCAAACAAATTATGCTCATGTTCCGCTGCGGATAAGCTCCCAGCTGAGTCCGAAGCGCGCTAAATACTTGCGCAGGCGGTCAGCATCGTTAGGATTGGCCTTTTTCTGACGGGAGACGGCGAACAGCTCGCGTCCGGCTTCGGAGAGCGAAGCGCTGCGCTGGCAGACCTCCAGCACCGTTTCCAGCTGCCGGCGATCGAAGAGATCGATTTCCATTGCTATGTCAGGAGAAGACGTCGTCAGCTGCCAGCTCTCTTTCAGCAGCATAATCTCCTCTTCCGCAACGGCCTGCGTAATGCGCCCCTGCTCGGCCAGCGTCGCCATACGCGCCACGGATGAGCTGAGTTCGCGAAAATTGCCGCGCCACTGCGCCTGCGGCGAGCAGGCAAAGGCCAGATAGCGCTCGCGGGCCTCTTTATCAAAGCGGATCTGCGTCTGCCGTTCGCTGGCCAGTCGCCGTAGTTCATACTCCACGTTTGGCGCAATATCTTCCCGCCGCTGCGCCAGGCCGGGGAGGGCAAAGCGCCACATATTGATGCGCGCATAAAGATCTTCGCGAAAGCGTCCTTCCGCCACCCACTGCTGCATATCGCGATGCGTTCCGGCGATTAGCTGAAAGTCGCTGTGCGCCTCGTTGTCCGAACCAAACGGGAAAAAGGTTTTTTCTTCAATGGCCTTCAGCAGCATGGCCTGCTCGTCCAGCCCCAGCTCGGCGATTTCATCAAGAAACAGCACGCCGCCGTCGGCTTCGCGTAATAGTCCGGCGCGCGGCGCGACCGCGCCGGTAAACGCGCCTTTGACATGGCCAAACAGCGTAGACATTGCGTTATCGCCGCGCAGGGTGGCGCAGTTAACCGCCATAAATTTTCCCGCCACTAAATGACGCGACTGGCGCAGCTGATAAATACGTCTGGCGAGAAAGGACTTACCGGCGCCCGTTGGGCCAGTAAGCAGGATCGGATCGGTCGATCGGATCGCCACGCGCTCAATTCGATCGATAAGCTTGTTGAACGTCGCATTGCGCGTCTCTATCCCGGCTTTCAGGAAAGAGACCGACTGCTGCTGCTCGCGCTGAAAGCGGCTGGTGAGCGCGGCATAGCGGTTTAAGTCCAGATCGATAACCGAGTAAATACCGGCAGCGATGGCTTCATCCGGTGAGCCTTTCGGCGCAGGACCGGTCTGCAGCAGATTGGCGGGAAGATAGCGCGCCTCCGTCAGCAGGAACCAGCAGATTTGCGCCACGTGAGTCCCGGTAGTGATATGCACCAGATACTCTTCGTTTTCGGTATCAAAGCTGTAGCGGCTGGCGAAGTCGAGAAACGCCGCGTAGACCTCTTCAAAATCCCACGGATCGTTTATCTCGACCCTATGCGGGCGTACTTCGGTTTGCGGCGAAAGCAGGGCGATATCTTCGATCAGCTTTTGCGCCAGGCTTTCATCGTGCGGCTGGTGGATGAGCTCCAGCCTGTCGACAGGAAAATCGGCCTGCTGGCATAGCCCAACGGTGGGCCGCCATTTTTTTAAACGATTAGCCCGCTTGCCGCGTTTATCCAGTACCGTTCCGAGAACGCCAATCACCACCCGACGCTTGTTCATTATTTATCTCATAAGATAACTATCGATACTAAAAGATAAAAAATTCTCCCGAGCCGGGCAACGGCAAAAACCGAGTTAAAAAATAAATCACTTTTAATCAATGAGATAAAAATTTATTTCGTCACTTTTTCGTCCTGGCACGCATCTGGCAATAACCCTTTCGTTATTTCGCTGAATTCGCAGGGGGTTAAACCCCGCCGGCACGTCAGAAACGGTACTGACCGTCTTTCGGGCGCGTTCCGTCAGCCGATAACCACCAATGGGTTCGATTCCCGATTTCACTCCAATGAAAACTGGTTTGTTAATCATAGAGATACACGGGGTTTTGCGCAGTCAGCACTCCCCACAGCAGGCCGCCGGTAAAGGCGCCGTGCCGCAGGCAAAAGGGAGTTCCCCTGCGACTTCGCCCCTGCACCCGCGCCTGCTTTTTATAAGGAATAAAAAATGGCTAAAAAAATCACTATACGGAAAGGCCAACTGGGACTTCTCTCTCGTCAGGGAGATTACTATCAGATTCTGGAAGCGGGCGAGTATCGCCTGCCGTGGTTCAACGTTCCTGAAGTGCTAATCGTTAACAGGGACGGCAGCGAAGTGCCGGAGGCGCTGGCCGAGTATTTACGGCGCTTTCAGGCGGAATGGATCGAACAGTACTGCCTGGCGGCGGACCTGACGGATAACGAGGCCGGAGCGCTCTATAACAACGGCGTGCTGCAGGAAATTCTGCCGCCAGCGACGCGTCGACTTTACTGGGCCGCCGGTGACGAGATGCAGCTGCTACGTCTGGATACCCGGCAGGTTGAGGTCCCCGAGGCGATCATGAACGCGGTGCTGCAGCCGAGACGTCACGGGACGGTAAAAGGTCGCGAAGCGATCCTGACCGTATCGGTGCCAGCCTGGCACGTCGGGGTATTGAAAGTCGATGGTGAGACGCAGTCGCTGCTGCCGCCGGGCCTGAGCGCCTACTGGAAGATCAATCACCTGGTGGAAGCTGAAGTGGTCGATACCCGCCTGCAGGTGCTGGAAGTCGGCGGTCAGGAGATTCTGACCAAAGATAAAGTGAATCTGCGTTTAAATCTGGCGGCGAACTGGCGCTACAGCGATGTGTTGCGGGCTTTTGGACAGCTGACGAAGCCGCTGGATCATCTGTATCGCGAACTGCAGTTTGCGCTGCGTGAAGCCGTCGGAACGCGAACGCTGGATGAACTACTGGAAGATAAGCACATCATTGATGAGGTGGTGAGCGCGCAGGTAACCGAGCGCATGGCGGCATTTGGTATCGAAGTCGCCTCGCTGGGCGTGAAAGATATTGTTTTGCCCGGCGACATGAAAGCTATTCTGTCGCAGCTGGTGGAGGCGGAGAAATCGGCGCAGGCGAACGTGATCCGCCGGCGTGAAGAGACCGCGGCGACGCGTTCGCTGCTCAACACCGCGAAAGTGATGGAAAACAACCCGGTCGCGCTGCGCTTAAAAGAGCTGGAAACGCTGGAAAGGGTGGCGGAGCGTATCGATAAAATCTCGGTCTTTGGCGGCCTGGACCAGGTGCTGCATGGACTGGTCAATCTAAAAGGATAAACAACATGACGTATAACGGTGTGGATGCCGCCATGCGCCATAAGGTGCGGCGGCAGTTACAGGAGGTGGAGCAGCGCTACGGCGTCAGGGTGCTCTACGCCTGCGAGTCCGGCAGCCGGGGCTGGGGCTTTGCTTCGCCGGACAGCGATTATGATGTGCGGTTTCTCTATGTTCATCCCCCTGAGTGGTACCTGCGGGTGGATGCGCCGCGCGATGTTATCGAGCTGCCCATCGACGCTGAGCTGGACGTCTGCGGTTGGGAGTGGCGTAAGGCGCTGGGTCTGCTGAAAGGGGCAAATCCGACGCTGATCGAATGGCTGGACTCGCCGGTGGTGTATCAGCAGGATGATGCGACGGTTCAGGCGCTTAAGCGGCTGATACCGGAGTGGTTTTCTCCGGTACGCGCCCGCTGGCATTACTACTCGATGGCCAGAAAGAATTTTCGCGGCTATCTGCAGGGTGAACAGGTGCGGTTGAAAAAGTACTTTTACGTGCTGCGTCCGCTACTGGCCGTCCGCTGGGTTGAGGCGGGAAAAGGGGCGCCGCCGATGCGCTTTGCTGAACTGCTGGCGGGAAGCTGTCTGGAAGCGGGCCTGCGTCAGGAAATCGACGAGCTGCTGGCGCGTAAACAGCGCGCCGGCGAGGCCGAATATGGTCCGCGGCGGCCATTACTGCATGCGTTTATTCAGTCCGAGCTGCTCAGAGGCGCGAGCCCGCCAGCGCTGCCTGAGAGCCGGAGCGGTGACATCAGGGAGTTGGACAGATTGCTAATGACCACGGTGATGGGAAACTAAAAATGGCCCGGCAGAAATGGCGGGCCATTTTTATCGCTGTTACTCGAACAGATTATGATGCAGCTTCTGCACCACTTTTTCGGCATCCGCACCCGGTACCAGGAAGCACAGATTGTGGCTGGATGCGCCGTAGCAAATCATTCGAATATTAAACGGCTCCAGCACGCCAAACACCTCTTTACCGACGCCGCACGCTTTCGACAGTTCGTTACCAATGATGGCAACCAGCGCCAGGTCCTGTTCAACCTCAACGCGGCACAGCGAGGACAGTTCGGTCAGCAGCGACTGGGTGAGCAGGGTGTCGCCGGCTGAAGTCGAACCGGTGGTATCCATGGTCAGCGCCACGCTCACTTCAGAAGTGGTAATCAGATCGACGGAGATACTGTGACGCGCCAGCGTGCTGAATACCTCGGCCAGAAAACCGCGCGAGTGCAGCATATTGAGGCTGTGCAGGGTCAGCAGAGTCTGCTTGCGGCGCAGCGCCAGCGCGCGGAACAGCGGCGGATTTTCCGTATTTTTGCACACCAGCGTGCCGCCCGCTTTTGGCTCTTTGCTGGAGCCGACGAATACCGGAATATCGCTACGTACGGCGGGAAGCAGGGTGGCCGGATGCAGCACTTTCGCGCCAAAGGTCGCCATTTCCGCCGCTTCTTCAAAGGCGATAACGTCAATGCGTTTCGCCGCCGGCGCAACGCGCGGGTCGGTGGTATAGATACCCGGAACATCGGTCCAGATATCGACGCGGGTAGCGTTTAGCGCTTCGCCGAGTAGCGCGGCGGTATAGTCGCTGCCGCCGCGGCCAAGCGTGGTGGTACGGCCTTTCGCTTCGCTGCCAATAAAGCCCTGGGTGATCACCAGTCCTTCCGCCAGACGCGGAGCCAGAAGTTGCTCGGTGAGTTCAGATAAGGCGGCGATATCCGGTTCCGCGCGGCCAAAGCGATCGTTGGTGCGCATAACCTTGCGCACGTCGAACCACTGGGCGGCGATACCGCGCTCGCGCAGGATCTCGACAAACAGCAGAGTGGACATCAGTTCGCCATGGCTGACCAGTTCGTCGGTTAACGCGCTTGAACTGGCCAGGGAGGCGGCTTCCGCCAGGGTGGTGATGTTTTCCAGCAGGCGTTCAATTTCATCGCGAATCACGTTCGGATAACGCAGACGCTCCAGAATATTGAACTGGATTTGCCGCATGGCATCGAGCTTTGCGAAACGTTCGCCAGGTTCCAGCCCTTCCGCTAAGGCGACCAGCAGGTTGGTCACGCCAGCCGAGGCGGAAAGCACCACCACGCGGGTATTGGCATCCAGCAGCGCGACGTCTACGCTGCGGTTCATGGCATCAAAGTCGGCAACGCTGGTACCGCCGAATTTGGCTACAACTAAGTCTGTCATAACAACCTCGTGTCAGGGGGCCTGACTTATTAAAACGATTCCTGACAACCAATCCTGGCGGGGCTGGACGCAGCCGGATTGCAACAAAATGTCTTAATAAGCCAGGCCAAATTATTCAGCCATGGCACAAGGGAAGAGCGAAAAACAGGGTGGGCGCAGAGCGATAAACAAACTACGATGTCACCCAGAAGTGCTCCACCTTGTAGACCCGCTTGCCGATGCAGCGCATCAGATGGCGAGTATGAAACGCCCGACTGCGAACGTTTCTGGTGACAACCCAGGGGATTCAGCCCCTGTGGCCGGTGATGAGCGTAACCAGACGCTTATTCACCTCGGCGTTGCTCCCCCTCACGTATTTTCCCCGGACTGGCTCCTCCAATACGGTTACCTGGGCAACGCACCTCTTCTGGCAATTACCGACGTCTTTCACTTTGCCAGGGGGACGCGGGACATTATACCCCCCTGCAATACCCTTTCGCTGTAGCGTGAAATGCGCGATCCATACCTACCTACGTATATGTAGGTACTGCCGTTATATAAAGGGTTCAGGCGAAGTATGTCAACGTCAGGGTTATGCGGATTTTTCATGCGCGGGTCGCTGACAGAAAAAAGCCTTATGATGTCTATACTATCAGGGACGTTTTGCCTCAAATTGCCCCAATTTCTGACGCGTATCATCGGCATAACATAAAAATCATCACAATTTTTCGTCACCGGCGCTACAATCGACCGCAGTCACAATTCTCAAATCAGAAGAGTATTGCTAATGAAAAACATCAACCCAACGCAGACTTCTGCCTGGCAGGCATTACAGAAACACTTTGATGAAATGAAAGACGTTACCATCGCGGATCTGTTCGCGAAAGATAGCGACCGTTTCTCTAAATTCTCCGCCACGTTCGACGATCTGATGCTGGTGGATTTTTCCAAAAACCGCATCACCGAAGAGACGCTGGCCAAACTGCAGGATCTGGCCAAAGAGACCTTCCTGGCTGACGCCATTAAATCCATGTTCTCCGGCGAGAAGATTAACCGCACGGAAGATCGCGCGGTGCTGCACGTTGCGCTGCGTAACCGCAGCAATACTCCGATTCTGGTTGATGGCAAAGATGTGATGCCGGAAGTGAACGCCGTGCTTGAGAAGATGAAAACCTTCTCTGAAGCTATTATCTCCGGTAGCTGGAAAGGCTACACCGGTAAAGCGATTACCGACGTCGTGAACATCGGTATCGGCGGCTCCGATCTTGGCCCGTTCATGGTGACCGAAGCGCTGCGTCCGTACAAAAATCACCTGAATATGCACTTTGTTTCTAACGTCGATGGTACCCATATCGCCGAAGTGCTGAAAACGGTGAACCCGGAAACCACGCTGTTCCTGGTGGCGTCGAAAACCTTTACCACCCAGGAAACCATGACCAACGCCCACAGCGCGCGCGACTGGTTCCTGGCGACCGCTGGCGATGAGAAACACGTAGCGAAACACTTCGCCGCGCTCTCCACCAACGGTAAAGCGGTAGGTGAATTCGGTATTGATACCGCCAATATGTTTGAGTTCTGGGACTGGGTTGGCGGTCGTTACTCTCTGTGGTCTGCTATCGGCCTGTCCATCATCCTGTCCGTGGGCTTCGACAACTTCGTCGAGCTGCTCTCCGGCGCGCACGCGATGGACAAACACTTCTCCACCACGCCGGCTGAGAAAAACCTGCCGGTGCTGCTGGCGCTGATCGGTATCTGGTACAACAACTTCTTCGGCGCTGAAACCGAAGCGATTCTGCCGTACGACCAGTATATGCACCGCTTTGCCGCCTACTTCCAGCAGGGCAACATGGAATCCAACGGTAAATACGTTGACCGTAACGGCAACGCCGTGGATTACCAGACGGGCCCGATCATCTGGGGCGAGCCGGGCACCAACGGTCAGCACGCGTTCTATCAGCTGATTCACCAGGGGACCAAAATGGTGCCGTGCGATTTTATCGCTCCGGCGATTACGCATAACCCGCTGTCTGACCATCATCCGAAGCTGCTGTCTAACTTCTTTGCGCAGACCGAAGCGCTGGCGTTTGGTAAATCCCGCGAAGTGGTTGAACAGGAATATCGCGATCAGGGTAAAGATCCCGCGACGCTGGAACACGTGGTGCCGTTCAAAGTGTTTGAAGGCAACCGCCCGACTAACTCCATCCTGCTGCGTGAAATCACGCCGTTCAGTCTGGGCGCGCTGATTGCCCTGTATGAACATAAGATTTTCACCCAGGGCGTGATTATGAACATCTTCACCTTCGACCAGTGGGGCGTTGAGCTGGGCAAACAGCTGGCGAACCGCATCCTGCCGGAGCTGAAGGATGGTTCTGAAGTCAGCAGCCACGACAGCTCCACTAACGGCCTGATTAACCGCTATAAATCCTGGCGCGCATAATCGCTAAAACGTTGTCAATGCCGGCCCAGGTGGCCGGCATTTTTTATAGCCGCCGCAGCAGTTTTGCAGGGTTTCCTGCCCACACGCCTTTCTCTGTAATGGATTTTGTCACCACGCTGCCCGCGCCAATCACGACGCCATCGCAAATGCTGACCGCCAGAATGGTTGCGCCGCTGCCGATAGACACATCGTTGCCAATGACGATTCTTCCCCAGCTTTCGCGGTCGGCGTTGGGCTTGCCGTCGCGGAACATATCGTTAGCGAACATTACGCCGTGGCCGATAAAACAGCGTTCGCCGATGGTCACGTACTCGCAGATAAAGGTATGGGACTGAATTTTGCTGTCGCTGCCAACGCGGGTATGGCCCTGGATTTCAACGAAGGGGCCGACGAAGACGTTATCGCCTAGCGTGCAGTCATAGAGGTTGGCGGGCTGGTAAATCACCACGTTTTCGCCGCAGGCGACGTTGCGAATGGCGGTTTCACGAAGGGTATGCATGCTGCCTCTCAGATCGGTTTAGCCAAAATGTGTAATGTGCTTTGCTGGGTCGCAGAATGAAAGATGACATCTTTTACGTGCTGCATTCCCTGACGTTCATAAAAACGGCGGGCGCGGGTATTCGCGGCGAGCACCTCCAGCCAGAGCCAGCGTTCACCGGCAACTTTTGCTCGCTTCTCGACGGCGTGAAAAAGCTGCTCGCCATAGCGATGGCCCGTTGTTGCAGGTAACAGATAGAGCTTATGCAATAGCGTACCGGTTGGACCTTCGGGGTTGATGTCCTGGCGGCAGGCGTATTTAGCAAAGCCGATTGGCTCCTCTGCCTCAGCAATTAACCAGCAGCACTGCGTATCGGCCAGGCTGCGCTCCAGTGAGGCCACGGCATACTCTTGCTGCAGGTAGCGCTCCATTTCATCGGCGTTATGCCAGAGGTGGGTAAAGTGATGACGATAGCTGGCATTCGCCATATCGTTGAGTAAAGCCGCATCTTCCGGACGTGCAAGACGAATCTTTAGCATTCTGCGTTCCTCGCAAAGAAGTGGCGATATTTTGCCCGTAAAGTTCGCTGCGGGTAAACCTCAAAAGTGGGGGAGGAGAAGATGCCGGAGGTGAGCCTCCGGCTGGGGATCAGGCGACGGCGATGGCCTCGATTTCAATACCCGCATCTTTAGGCAGTCTGGCGACCTCAACGCAGGAGCGGGCTGGAAACGCCGCGTTGTGTTCAACGAAGAACGCTTCATAGACCGCGTTGATGGTAGCAAAATCGTTCAGATCCTTGACGAAAACCATCGTCTTAACAATATTTTTCACCTGCAAGCCCGCCGCTTCCACGATAGCCTTAACGTTTTCCAGCGACTGGCGCGTTTGCACAGCGATGTCGTCAGACATGGTGCCATCTTGCGCATTAACCGGGAGCTGCCCTGAGGTCATCGTCATGGTACCCAGGTTTACCCCCTGAACATACGGACCGATGGCGGCAGGCGCGGACGCGGTGGAAATAATCATTCTGTTGATTCCTCTTGATAAGTGGTTACATGAAATAGTTAAGTAAAACCAGT
This sequence comes from Klebsiella sp. CN_Kp100, assembly GCF_040065315.1. Classification (NCBI taxonomy): domain Bacteria; kingdom Pseudomonadati; phylum Pseudomonadota; class Gammaproteobacteria; order Enterobacterales; family Enterobacteriaceae; genus Klebsiella; species Klebsiella sp. CN_Kp100. The sequence goes on along the minus strand of NZ_JBEAIJ010000036.1, from coordinate 136,801 downwards.
GAACCAACGCCGCTGACGACGACCCAGACCAGCCCCAGTCGGAAGCTGGCAAGCGTGCAGATAATCGCGGCGATGACTTTCGGGTTTTTTAAATCAAACTCCATGCTGGAGTTCACGCTCAGGATCTGAATCGTGATGATGGCTGGCAGAACAGTCACCGGCACAAAGCGCAGCGTTTTGCTGACCCGGTTCGACATCTGGATTTTCCCGGCGAGACCAATGAACGAGAAGCGAATAAGAAAGGTCACGGCGGCCATACCCAGCGTCAGGGCGATAAAAAAGCTATTACTCATTTTCCAGCGCTCCTTCGAGAGAGAGTTTAGCGGCGGCCTGCGCTTGTTTACGCTCTTCGGCGAGATCGACGCTCAGGCCCGCCATTACGCCCAATACGGATGCGACGACAATGCCTAACGAATAGGGCAGCACAACCAAAAGTACGCCGGATACGGCAGCCACAATGGCGGCGACGGTACAGGCCTGGCTCTTGATTTGCGGAACGACGATGGCGATAAAGGCGGCGACCATCGCAAAGTCCAGACCGTATTTTTCAATATGCGGAAATGAGGCGCCAACCAGAGCGCCAAGGAAATCGGCTAAAACCCAGGCGAACCAAAATGTCAGCATGGCTGAAGAGTAGAACAGATATTTATCCTTTTTATTCTCCTCCATCTCTTTCACCGTCGTGGCGTACACCTCATCGGTCAGAGCATAGGCCATAAAGCATTTTTTAAAAAAGGACGCCTCGCGTACGGTACTGGAAATTGATGCGCTGTAAAGTATATGACGGAGATTAATAATCAGCGTGGTGAATATAATTACCCCGAGGCTCGCCCCGGTTTTGAGCATATTCAACGCCAGCATTTGTGCTGAACCCGCAATAACAATGGTGGACCAGACCGTACTTTGCCAGACGCTCATTCCGGCGCTCACGCTTAGCGCGCCGACGATAAATGAAAAGGGAAAGTCGCCGATACACAAGGGAAGAATGGCGCTGGCGCCCCGTAGGATAACTTTTTTGTTCATAAGCAATATCTGTTATTTAAGAAATTAATTATTTATGTAAGGTACGTGGAAAGATTAGTTAATGATTATTTAGCAACCATGATGTTGATAATTTCTTTGTCGGTATAGGCCATGGGCTTAACAACCAGACGACAGAGATTATTAATCGTTTGCTCAACGTCAGCGCAAACGATCCCATCATTAGAGCTTGCGCAGCTATTTTGCATGGCCATCAATACAGCCTTAAATGCGCTGGACACGACGGATGAAACTTTCATCGCGCAGCTATTAGAAGCGCCGTCACAAATCATACCGGTAATATCACTGACCATATTAATAATCGCGGTGTTAATGGTTTCCATATCGCGAGTAAATAGCCACGCCATCCCGGCAGCTGCTCCCATTGCTGCCGTAGACGCCGCGCATAGCGCGGACAGACGCGTATAGCGGGAGTGGATCGATATCGCGGTCAGGTGGGAGAGCGCGAGCGCCCGTGCGAGCGTCTCTTGATCGGCATTAAGATGCTCCGCGACCGTCACTACCGGCATGGTAGCGGCGATACCCTGGTTACCGGAACCAAAGTTTGACATGGCGACGACGGGAGCGCCGCCCATCCGCGCGTCGGATGCGGCGACGGTATTGATGATGACTTTACTGAGCAGGTCGTTGCTGAGCAGACCCTTTTTTACTGCATCAGAGAAGGTACCATTGATGTTTAAACCATATTTCTTGCTCTTGCCTTCATTTGCCAGCGCCGAATTGAGGCGGGCGGCTTCGAGAATAAATTCGATGTCGGCAAAATCGACTTCGCTTATAAAATTGAACGCTTCGGCAAGCGAAAAGGTTGCTAACGCTTCCTGCTGCGTTACCGTATTCTGTTTATTATCTAAAGCCTGCGCTTCGCCATTAATATAAAGTTCAACGATATTGGTATGCGTGCCCTTAACCACCACTCGGCAGCTCTTTTCGCCACCGGCCAGGGTCAGATCCAGATGGATAAAATCGGGAGTATCTTCCACGCGAATATTAACCTGGCCATCGGCGATTAGCTTTTGCGCTAATTCGACATGCTGCTGGGTAATCCCCTCCAGCGTTTTTAAACCCTTATCGGCATCGCCGCCAAAAGCGCCAATGGCGGCGGCAAGCGCGACACCGCTAACGGATGTTCCTGGAATAGTTACGCCCGTCGCGTTTTTGTACAGATTCGCAGAAATAAAACCGTTAATACTTTGACAGGCCGTATCTAAATGTTTCGCAGCGTAAGCGGTAGTAAAAGAAATAGCGACGGGTTCGGTACAACCTAATGCCGGAGCCACTTCTTGTTTTAGCCATTTTATAAAAATGGATGCGCGTTCATTAATCATATTTTAAATCAATCCGCTAATTGTGCGTTATTAACTGGCGAGTATCCTAAGATAATTCTGAAGGAAAAACTTACTCTAATAACCCTGTTATTTATGCATTAAAGAGAAAAATTTTCGCTTATTAAAAGAATGTAAAACTGTGATCTTATTATGGTTAATTAACTGATTTACCGAGTATTTATATTCTGTTTTTTGAACATAAAAAGGGATTTAGTTAACCGCCTCACAGCGATGACGAAAGTAAGATTTTCTCTTTTTACGTATTTCGTCGTATACGAGCAAGGCGGGCAGTGGGGAGAAGGGGATAACAAATGTAGATCTGGATCACATTTTTGCGTTATACAGATCGCAGGAAATCATGCTTATAAGGGGTGTCTATGCCGCCGGTTTATCGTCCGTTGGTGAGTTTTATTGCAACCGCCATGCAAACCGTTTTGAATCTTGGCCTGCTGTGCCTGGGGGTCATTCTGATCGTATTCCTCGGTAAAGAGACGTTGCATCTGGCGCACGTCCTGTTTACCCCTGAACCTGTCAGTAAGTACAAGCTGGTGGAAGGGCTGGTGGTCTACTTCCTCTATTTCGAGTTTATCGCGCTGATTGTGAAGTACTTTGAATCGGGATTTCACTTCCCGCTACGCTACTTTGTTTATATCGGCATCACCGCCATCGTACGCCTGATTATCATCGATCATGAGTCGCCCATGGCGGTGCTGATTTACTCCGCCGCGATCCTGATTCTGGTGATTACGCTCTGGCTGTGTAACTCCAACCGACTGAAACGCGAGTAAACAGACAGCACGCCGCTTCCGATAGCGGCGTGCTGTGGTTATTATCTGATAGAGGCCTGAAGCGTTTTCTCTTCTGCGGGTGCCCACAGCTCTTCGAGTTCTTCCAGCGTCTTGCCTTTCGTTTCCGGCACAAATTTCCACATAAACATCGCCGCCAGAATTCCCATACAACCGTAAATCCAGTAGGAAAAACCGTTGTGAAAATGGGCAACCTGCCAGGAGTTTTTATCCATCATCGGGAAGGTCCAGGAGACAAAGTAGTTCGCCAGCCACTGCGCGGCAACCGCAATGGCGAGAGCTTTGCCGCGAATCGCGTTAGGGAAGATTTCTGCCAGCAGCACCCAGCAAACCGGGCCCCAGGACATGGCAAATGCGGCGACGTAAAGCAGCATCGACAGCAGCGCCACCAAACCGGATGCTTGAGTATAAAAGGCGGTGCCAAGGCTGAACATGCCAAGCGCCATCCCGAGCGCGCCAATAATTTGCAGCGGCTTGCGGCCAAATTTATCAACCGTCATGATGGCCAGAACGGTGAAAGTCAGGTTGATAACGCCCACGATAATGGTCTGCAGCAGGGCGACATCAGTGCTGGCTCCCAGCGTTTTGAAGACTTCCGGAGCGTAGTAGAGCACGACGTTGATGCCGACAAACTGCTGGAATATAGACAGCATAACGCCGATAGTAATGACGCCTGCGCCAAACATCAGCAGACGACCGCCCGTTTTACGGCCATTTTCCAGTGACAGATTGATCTCCTGCATTGCCTGGACGGCGAGCTTGCTGCCCATAATTTTGCGCAGAATACCCTCCGCCTGTTCCTGTTTGCCCTGCGCCATCAGCCAGCGCGGACTTTCCGGTACGGTATACAGTAGCCCTAAAAACAGCAGTGCGGGAATGCATTCTGAGGCAAACATATATCGCCAACCATTGGTATTCAGCCAGTTAGCATCACCTGATTTTGCAATGAAATAGTTAACACAGTAAACCAATAGCTGCCCAAAAATAATCGCGAACTGGTTAAAGGAAACCAGTTTTCCTCGTATGCTTGCCGGCGCCAGTTCCGCAATATACATCGGTGAAAGCATTGATGCTAAACCTACGCCAATGCCTCCAATAATGCGGTAAATAACGAATTCTGGTACATATCCGGCTAAATAAACTGGCACCGTGTTGTCAGGGTTTATCGGAGTGAAACCTAATTCAGGCCAGGCCGAACCGATACCAGAGATTAAAAACAGAAGCGCGGCAATTTTTAGCGAATCCCGGCGGCCAAAACGGTTACTACAATAGCCGCCAAGCGCTCCTCCAATGATGCAGCCAATCAAGGCGCTGGCAACGCAGAAGCCCAGCAGTGAGTTGGCGGCAGATTCACTCAGGTTTTGCGGAGCCACAAAAACAGTGTTTAAGGATTCTACCGTACCGGAGATGACTGCGGTATCGTAGCCAAATAATAGTCCTCCTAACGTGGCGACTAACGTAATCGAAAAGATATAGCTTGAATTATATTGGGTATTCATCCTGACCAGCCTTAAATACACATTTCTTCTTATCGGTAATAATGATGGTGTATTCATCACCCGGGGATGGCAATTATCAAATTTAATATTGCAATTACGTTATATTCTTTATGTGATCTCAACTCTATTTAATTGTTAAAAGAACGGCGGTAAATGAAATTGCAGTGATGAATCGCGCAAAAGAAAATAATCGTAACCTAAATGCAAAATAACATAATAAATTTCTTTAAAAGAGTGGCGGATTATCTCTCTTCGGAAGAAACGTTGGTGGGTGGGCGCCGCTGCATCAAGGCGCTGCGGGTGGCTAACGCTCAGCACTTTGCCTGCGAACTTCTGGACTTTCGCGCAAGGGGGAGTTTCATTGCGAGACGTCGGGTACCTGAAACGCGAATAAAAAAAAGCGGCCTCCAGGGCCGCTGACCAACAGTCACAAATAGAATTTATGTAGGGTCCAGTTGAGGATAGCAGTGGCATTTGCCTTACTTTTTCAGCTGAGGGCGACGGCGGTAATGCCCGGTTGGGGTCGTGCATTACCGCGAAACCGTCATCCCTCCTCTGAAATTTGGGGCGGGTATACTCGTCATACTTCAAGTTGCTGATGCGTTGACTGCACCCGCTCACCCCAGTCACATAGTTATCTATGCTGCTGGGGATTATCGGGCTTGTCGCCTTTCGACAACTCGAATTAATTAGAGTATCTAACGATGAAAATTAACCTTTCACTCCGCCTGCGGTCAGGCCGTTAACCAACCAGCGCTGGGCCAGCAGGAACACTACGGTAATCGGAATGGCGGAGAGCACCGCCGCGGCGGCAAAGTCGCCCCACAGATAGTTCTGCGGGTTGAGATACTGTTGCATTCCGACCGCAAGGGTATAGCTGTTCACATCGCGCAGCAGCAGAGAGGCCACCGGCACTTCGGTAATCGCGGCGATGAACGACAGAATAAACACCACCGCTAGAATCGGTACCGATAGCGGGAGCAGCACCAGGCGGAAAGCCTGCCATGGCGTCGCGCCGTCCAGCGCCGCCGCTTCTTCCAGCGAGCCGTCGATGGTTTCGAAGTAGCCTTTGATTGTCCAGACGTGCAGCGCGATACCGCCCATATAGGCGAAGATCACGCCGCCGTGGGTATTCAGTCCAACGAACGGTACGTACTGGCCGAGACGGTCAAACAGGGCATACAGCGCGACCAGCGACAGAACCGCGGGGAACATCTGGAAAATCAGCATTCCTTTAAGCAGCGTGGCTTTACCCGGGAAGCGCATACGGGCAAAAGCGTAAGCGCAGGTTGTAGAGAGCGCGACGATGCCAATGGCGGTAATGCCGGCCACCTTGATGGAGTTCCACAGCCACAGGAGAACCGGGAAGGGGGGCGGCGTGACGCGGCCGTCAGCGTGTTCGACGCTGAAGCCTAACGCCAGCCGCCAGTGCTCCCAGGAGATACTTTCGGGAATCAGGCTACCGGTGGCGAAGTTCCCTTCGCGCAGCGAGATAGCGATGACCATCAGCAGCGGGAACATAATCGCCGCGATAAAAATCAGCAGCAGGAGGTGCGTTGTCAGTAAACGCAGCTTCTGAGATTTGGGTTGAACCATAGCCATAATATTTTTACTCCCCTTGATACCGCTCCAGGCTATTTTGCTTGTCATTTTGAACTCGGGCAGTGCTCAGAATCCTCACGTACTATGTGTACGCTCCGGTTCTTGCGCGCTGGCCGAGCTCAAACTTCCCGCGCCAATGACGCCTGGTTATTCCAATTAATCGAACTTCATACGTGTGGCTTTCAGGTTAACAATCGCCAGGGCGCCTACCAGCAGGAAGATCAGCGTGGCGATAGCCGCCGCGAGGCCGAAGTCCTGCCCGCCGCCGCCTTCAAAGGCGATGCGATAGGTATAGCTCACCAAAAGGTCGGTGTAGCCCGCCGGCGTGGTGGTGCCGAGCCGGTCCGGCCCGCCGTTGGTCAACAGCTGAATCAGCACGAAGTTGTTAAAGTTAAAGGCGAAGCTGGCGATCATCAGCGGCGTCAGCGGCTTGATCAGCAGCGGCAGCGTAATTTTGAAGAAGTTCTGGAACGGCGTGGCGCCATCCATTGCCGAGGCTTCATATAAATCGTCAGGAATCGCTTTCAGCAGGCCCATGCACAGGATCATCATGTACGGATAGCCCAGCCAGGTGTTGACGATGATAATCATGGTGCGCGCGGTAGTCGGGTCGCTAAACCAGGCCGGCTTGATGCCGAACAGCGCACTGAGCATCATGTTGATCTCACCAAAGCTCTGGTTGAACAGCCCTTTGAAGATCAGAATTGAGATAAACGATGGTACGGCATAAGGCAGAATCAGCAGTACGCGATAAATCGCTTTGCCTTTCAGGGCTTCCCACTGGACGAGACAGGCGAGCACCATGCCGACCGCAACGGTGAGAATCACGGTCAGAACAGAGAAGACCACCGTCCAGACGAAAATCGCGAAGAACGGTTTCTGGATACCTTCATCCTGGAACACGCGGGTGAAGTTATCCCAGCCGATGGTCACGGTGTAGCCCGGGCTGAGCTTTTCGCTGCCCCAGCTGCCGTCGGCGTTAATCGCCTGATAGAAACCGACCTCGGCGTTCGGCCGATATTTCACGCCGCTCTGGTTGTTGGTCAGCGTACCGTCATTGGCCAGCGCGTACAGCGGCTGGGTACCGGAGAACTGACGCAGGGAGCTCATAATGACTTTGCTCTCATCCGGCAGGACGGCGGTCAGCTGGTTCAGGGCGGTGCGGTTTTGCGTAATCACGCGCAGGGTGGCGCGTTCGCCTTCCGGCAGGGCATCAGCCTCTTTTAACGCCAGCTTCTGTTCGCCGCCGAATTTAAAAGCGTCGGAAAGATAGTTTTTGCCGCTCTCGCCATCGGTCAGCGCCAGCTTCCACTCATCTCCCGCCGGATAAAGCGCGAAGTTGTAGGATTTACCCGCCTGGAAGGAACGGTCCATCAGCACCTGTTGGGCGCGTTCAAAGGTAAGCTGGTTAGTACTGCTGTAGTTGGTGAAAGCGATAGCGATAGTGCAGATCAGCGGGAACAGGACGAACAGCCCCATCCCGGCGAGACCCGGGTAAACATAGCGCCAGGCATAGGCCTTGCGATTGGAAAAAATATACAGGCCAACCGAGCTTAAAATCAGCGTCATGATGGCAAACAGGTACTCCCCCTGGGCGTACATCAAAACAACAAGGTAACCCACCAGCAGGCACAGCAAGCCGATCACAGACCATGTGAGCTGCGGACTTTGCCACCAGTGTTTCTTTTTCACGACATCCATGGGGATCATCCTCTTTACACTTTATCCTTCGCGCTACCTCTTTGTTGGCTGCGGATACGCATCCCAGTCACTTACGGATGTAAGCGCCTGGGGATTTGCATCCTTGCCGCCTCGATGTAGCGCGAAAGATTTCGTGTAACAACGTATTCAACAAACCTTACTCCCTAAGGAATAAGGGAAACCGTATTACTTGGTGATACGAGCCTGCGCGTCTTTCAGGGCGGCATCGACGGTCTGGCGACCGCTAGCGGCGTTGATAACTGCGGTACGAACGGCATACCAGAAGGCGGACATCTGCGGGATGTTCGGCATGATTTCACCTTTCTGGGCGTTAGCCATGGTGGCGGCGATACGCGGATCTTTTTCCAGTTTTTCCTGGAAGGATTTCAGCGCAACCGCGCCCAGCGGTTTGTCCTTGTTAACTTCATCCAGACCCTGGTCGGTCATCAGATAGTTTTCGAGGAACTCTTTCGCCAGTTCTTTGTTCGGGCTGGCGGCGTTAATACCGGCGCTGAGTACGCCAACGAACGGCTTGGACGCATTACCTTTAAAGGTTGGCAGCAGGGTAACGCCGTAGTTAACCTTGCTCTTATCGATGTTAGACCACGCCCACGGACCGTTGATGGTCATCGCAGTTTCGCCTTTGTTGAAGGCCGCTTCCGCGATGGAGTAGTCGGTGTCGGCGTTCATATGTTTGTTCTTGATCAGGTCGACCAGGAAGGTCAGGCCCGCTTTCGCGCCAGCGCTATCTACGCCCACGTCTTTCACGTCGTACTTACCGTTTTCAAACTTGAATGCGTAACCGCCGTCGGCAGCAATCAGCGGCCAGGTGAAGTACGGTTCTTGCAGGTTGAACATCAGCGCGCTCTTACCTTTCGCTTTCAGTTCTTTATCCAGCGCCGGGATCTCTTCCCAGGTTTTCGGCGGGTTCGCTACCAGGTCTTTGTTATAGATCAGCGACAGCGCTTCAACGGCAACCGGGTAGGCAATCAGCTTGCCGTTGTAGCGAACCGCATCCCAGGTGAACGGATAGAGTTTGTCCTGGAAAGCTTTATCCGGGGTGATTTCCGCCAGCAGACCGGATTGTGCGTAGCCGCCGAAGCGGTCGTGAGCCCAGAAAATGATGTCGGGGCCGTCGCCGGTCGCGGCAACCTGCGGGAACTTCTCTTCCAGCTTGTCCGGATGTTCTACGGAGACTTTGATGCCGGTGTCTTTCTCAAACTTTTTACCCACTTCAGCGAGGCCGTTGTAGCCTTTGTCGCCGTTAATCCAGATAACCAGCTTACCTTCTTCAATTTTTGCGAGGGCAGAGGCGGAAAACATCATCGTGGTCAATGCAGACAGCGCGAGGATGCGAGCGCCAGTTTTGATTTTCATATACCCGTCCTATTTGGTGATGTGCTCGTGGATACACTTGAGTGGCTTAACGATGATGAGTTTCCTTTTTTAACAACCTCTTTCCATCCTCCCCATGTCTACGCCCCATCCTCCGTTTGTGTGATCTCCATTGCAGAAATGCCGGTTATGAGTCCTGGCGCACATAAAAAGGCGGCTAATTTTGCAGGCGACATCACGAAATCGGCATCCGCCCGTCCCCCCCGGCGGCCAGACGTCATCTCTCATCCTCCCGCCTCCTCCCCCATAAAAAAGCCGGGGGGTGGAGGATTTACCCCACTTATGAATGCCGCATAGTCAGCCCATCTTGAATGTGTCGTTAAGTGACAGGTTGTAACGAAGGGAGAAGGGCATGGCGAGCGTACAGCTGCGAAATGTAACGAAAGCCTGGGGTGACGTGGTGGTATCGAAAGATATTAATCTCGAAATCCAGGATGGGGAGTTCGTCGTGTTTGTTGGGCCATCAGGCTGCGGCAAATCCACCCTGCTGCGTATGATTGCCGGGCTGGAAACGGTGACCAGCGGCGATCTGCTGATTGGCGATACCCGAATGAATGATGTTCCGCCCGCCGAGCGCGGTATCGGGATGGTGTTTCAATCTTATGCGCTTTACCCCCACCTTTCCGTCGCGGAAAACATGTCTTTCGGCCTTAAGCTGGCCGGCGCCAAAAAAGAACTGATCAACCAGCGCGTGACCCAGGTGGCGGAAGTTCTGCAGCTTGCCCATCTGCTGGAACGTAAACCGAAAGCGCTTTCTGGCGGCCAGCGCCAGCGCGTGGCGATTGGTCGTACCCTGGTGGCTGAACCGCGCGTTTTCCTGCTGGATGAACCGCTCTCAAACCTTGACGCCGCGCTGCGCGTACAGATGCGTATTGAAATATCCCGTCTGCATAAACGCCTTGGCCGCACGATGATTTACGTGACCCACGACCAGGTCGAAGCGATGACGCTGGCCGACAAGATTGTGGTGCTGGACGCCGGTCGCGTCGCGCAGGTCGGGAAGCCTCTCGAACTCTATCACTACCCGGCGGATCGTTTCGTCGCGGGCTTTATTGGCTCGCCGAAGATGAACTTCCTGCCGGTTAAAGTCACCGCTACCGCCATTGAGCAGGTGCAGGTGGAGCTGCCGAACCGCCAGCAGGTCTGGCTGCCGGTGGACAGCGCCCGCGTTCAGGTTGGCGCCAACATGTCTTTAGGTATCCGTCCGGAGCATCTGCTGCCCAGCGATATTGCCGACGTCACCCTCGAAGGTGAAGTCCAGGTGGTCGAACAGCTCGGCCACGAAACGCAAATTCATATTCAGATCCCATCCATCCGTCAGAACCTGGTTTACCGCCAGAACGACGTGGTGCTGGTAGAAGAGGGAGCCACATTCGCCATCGGTTTGCCGCCGGAGCGTTGCCATTTATTCCGTGAGGATGGCACCGCTTGTCGTCGGCTGCATAAAGAGCCGGGCGTGTAAGGCTTCCCATTAAAAAAAACGTGCACCCTGCAGCGTCGATAAACAGGCGCAACAACAGGCGAAGCGTTCAAAGAAAAGCAATGATCTCAGGAGATAGAATGATGATTACTCTGCGCAAACTTCCACTGGCGGTCGCCGTTGCGGCAGGCGTTATGTCTGCTCAGGCGCTGGCCGTTGATTTCCACGGCTATGCTCGTTCTGGTATCGGCTGGACCGGCAGCGGCGGTGAGCAACAGTGCTTCCAGGCAACCGGTGCTCAAAGCAAATACCGTCTTGGTAACGAATGTGAAACCTATGCGGAACTGAAACTGGGCCAGGAAGTCTGGAAAGAAGGTGATAAGAGCTTCTACTTCGATACTAACGTCGCCTACTCTGTGTCGCAGCAGAACGACTGGGAATCTACCAGTCCGGCATTCCGTGAAGCTAACGTGCAGGGTAAAAACCTGATCGAATGGTTGCCAGGTTCCACCATCTGGGCCGGTAAGCGCTTCTACCAGCGTCATGACGTTCATATGATCGACTTCTACTACTGGGATATTTCTGGTCCTGGTGCGGGTATTGAAAACATCGATCTGGGCTTCGGTAAACTCTCTCTGGCAGCAACGCGTTCTTCTGAATCCGGCGGCTCCGGTACCTTCGCCGATCGCGACCAGTTCGGTAATCGCGTTTACGACAATATCGTGCCGAACGATGTATTCGACGTGCGTTTAGCCGGTCTGGAAACTAACCCAGGCGGCACGCTGGAGCTGGGCGTTGACTACGGCCACACTAACATCCCTGATGATTATTCTCTGCAGCCGGGCGCTTCCAAAGACGGCTGGATGCTTACCGCTGAGCATACTCAGAGCATGCTGAAAGGCTTTAACAAATTTGTTCTGCAGTATGCAACTGACTCTATGACCTCCAGCGGTAAAGGTGTTCCGCAGGGTGGCAGCATTAATAACGATGGATCTATGTGGCGCGTGCTGGACCACGGTGCGATCTCTCTCGGCGATAGCTGGGATCTGATGTACGTCGGTATGTACCAGGATATCGACCGAGACAACAACAATGGTACCCAGTGGTGGACCGTCGGCGTTCGTCCAATGTACAAGTGGACGCCTATCATGAGCACCCTGATGGAAATCGGCTACGACAACGTCAAATCTCAACGCACCAGCGATCGTAACAGCCAGTATAAAGTGACCCTGGCCCAGCAGTGGCAGGCTGGTGACAGCATCTGGTCCCGTCCGGCAATCCGCGTATTCGCAACGTACGCCAAATGGGATGAGAAATGGGGCTATAACGATAGCGGCGTAGCGTATAACGACACCAGTGCTAAAACCTTTAGCCGTGGCGATAGCGACGAGTGGACCTTCGGTGCCCAGATGGAAATCTGGTGGTAATCGAGCCTGACCGTTCGTAACTAAAAGAGGGGCGCAAGCCCCTCTATCTTAGGCCCAGCGCGCTATTGCCTGGCTACCGCTCGGCCATCGGAATTGAGGTGATAACAATGAAAATGAAGAAAAGTCTCGTTGCCCTCTGCCTGTCCGTCGGCCTGATGGCCTGCGTACCTGCAGTCAGTTTTGCTGATGTTAATTTCGTGCCGCAGAACACCTCTGCCGCGCCGTCGATTCCGGCCTCCGCGTTGCAGCAGCTCACCTGGACGCCGGTCGATCAATCCAAAACGCAAACCACAAAGCTCGCCGTGGCCGGGCAGACGCTCAATGTCCCCGGAATCAGTGGTCCGGTCGCCGCATACAGCGTTCCGGCGAATATTGGCGAGCTCAATATTACGTTAACCAGCGAAGTGGAAAAACAAGCTGCGGTATATGCACCGAACGTGCTGATTCTTGATCAGAATATGACGCCATCTGCATTCTTCCCCAGCAGCTACTTTACTTATCTTGAACCGGGCGTGATGAGCTCAGATCGTCTGGAGGGCGTAATGCGCCTGACTCCGGCGCTGGGACAGCAGAAAATTTATGTGCTGGTCTTTACCACGCCGCAGGATTTACAGCAGACCACTAAATTAATCGATCCGGCGAAGGCATACGCCAAAGGCACCGGCAATGCGGTGCCGGATATTCCGGATCCCATCGCGAAACACGTCACCGACGGTACCATCAGCCTGAAGGTAAAAACCTCTACCGGCTCCAGCGTGCTGGTTGGCCCGCTGTTCGGTTCGTCTGGTCCGGGGCCTGTTACCGTCGGTAATACCGCTGCTCCTGCCTATAGCGCGCCGGTCGCCGCCCCGGCCCCGGCTCCAGCGGCGAAAACCGAACCGATGCTTGATGATACCGAAACCTACTTCAATAACGGCATTAAGCAGGCGGTTGCGAAAGGCGATATCGACAAGGCTCTGAAATTGATGAACGAAGCTGAACGTCTTGGCTCGAAATCTGCTCGTTCCACCTTTATCAGCAGTGTAAAAGGCAAGGGGTGACCGTCTCCCCACAATGCTGATGTTTAGGCACAGCCTTTAGGTGCGTCCGTCAGGGCGCACTTTTTTTTATCGCGCGGCAGCTTCTGTTGCAGGGCTGTTGCGCGGATGATCGTATATTGACGTTTGCCCGCCCCCGATGCCCCATTCTGCGATACAATACCTTTACGTTTTGTACCGGAGATTCAGGCATGCCACATCCTGCGCTTACGCAACTGCGTGCGCTGCGTTATTTTGCCGCAATGCCCCCGCTGGACGCGCATCTGCGCGACTGGCTATTGCTGGAAGACTCAATGACCAAACGCTTTGAGCAACAGGGGAAGCGAGTCAGCGTCATCATGGTTAACGAAGGTTTTGTTGGACGCGAAGCGCTGGCAGATGAAGCGCCTCTGTTACCCGTCGAATCCCGCTACTGGCTGCGGGAAATTATCCTTTGCGCTAATGGCGAACCCTGGCTTGCTGGCCGAACTATCGTGCCGGAGTCGACGCTGAGCGGCCCCGAACTGGCGCTGCAACAGCTGGGACAAACGCCGCTGGGCCGCTATCTCTTCACGTCATCGACGCTAACCCGCGATTTTATTGAAATTGGTCGTAATGCAGAGCTTTGGGGGCGTCGTTCCCGCCTCCGGTTGAGCGGCAAACCGCTGCTGCTGACGGAGCTGTTTTTGCCTGCATCGCCGTTGTATTAAGAGGAAAATGAAATGGAGTGGAGTCTGACGCAGAACAAGCTGTTGGCGTTTCACCGCCTGATGCGTACTGACAAACCGATCGGCGCGCTGCTGCTGCTGTGGCCGACGCTGTGGGCGCTGTGGGTGGCCACGCCGGGGATACCGCCGCTGTGGATCCTCGCCGTGTTTGTTGCCGGCGTCTGGTTAATGCGCGCCGCAGGCTGCGTGGTCAATGATTATGCCGATCGTAAATTTGACGGCCACGTTAAACGGACGGCCCGCCGTCCGCTGCCGAGCGGCGACGTCAGCGAAAAGGAGGCGCGAACGCTGTTTGTCGTGCTGGTGCTGCTTTCTTTCCTGCTGGTGCTGACCCTGAACACCATGACCATTCTGCTGTCGATAGCGGCGCTGGCGCTGGCATGGGTCTATCCATTTATGAAACGCTACACCCACTTGCCGCAGGTGGTGCTGGGCGCGGCATTTGGCTGGTCGATCCCGATGGCCTTTTCGGCGGTAAGCGAATCGCTGCCGCTCAGCTGCTGGCTGATGTTCCTCGCCAACATCCTGTGGGCGGTGGCCTACGATACCCAGTATGCGATGGTCGATCGTGATGATGACGTCAAAATCGGTATCAAATCGACGGCGATTCTGTTTGGCGACAACGATCGCTTAATCATCGGTATTTTACAGGTGGCGGTACTGGGTCTGATGGCGGCAGTAGGCTGGCTGAGCGGGCTGGGCTGGGAATATTACTGGTCGTTGTTTATTGCCGCGGCGCTGTTTGTCTGGCAGCAAAAGCTGATATTTAAACGCGAACGCGATAGCTGCTTTAAGGCGTTTATGAATAATAACTACGTGGGGCTGGTACTGTTTCTCGGCCTGGCGATGGGGTATATGCAGTAAATGTGGCGGGGTTCCCCGGCGGCGCTGTAAAAGCTTTAGCCGGGCTACTAAACCGCAGGGTCTGGTAGCCCGGCGCAAGCCGGGATATCGCTTTAAACGTTATGCTCATCCTGGGTAACGCTTTCAATCGTCAAACGCACATCAGAAGTAATCAGATCCGCCAGCATACGGTAGATCTTCAACGTCTCTTCCGGCTCGGCATCTCCGGTATCGCTGATATAGCCTTCGTCGCGCAGGGTCAGTACCAGCGTGCTGAATACCGCCTTATCGAAGAACTCCGGCGCATTGATACCGTGCAGAACGGACAGGCGCTGCGCCACGGTGCGGCTCTCTTTCTCCAGCGAACTGCGGTTGATTGACGGGTTGGCGCTCAGCAGCCAGAAGGTGATGGCGTAGCGCTGCAGCGTTTCGCGCGCGCCTGCGGCCAGCAGCTGCAGGGAACGGGCATGAGACGGATTGACGCTCACCTCATCGTCATTCACGGCGATAAGCCCCTGACGCTGCATCTCGGCAATCAGCGCATCGACGACGCCCGCCAGCTCCGCTTTTTCCCAGCGCAGGAACAACTCGGCCTTGAGGAACGGATAGAACATCTCGACGTGGCGCAATATTTCGCTGCGGGTAATACGACGATGCTGAGTGACGATGGCGGCTAACAGCGACGGCATCACCAGCATATGGGCGATGTTGTTGCGGTAATAGGTCATCAGGACGGCCTGCTCGCGCGGCAGAATGATGATATCGCCGATCGTGTCTTTCTCGACTTCGAACTTGTTCATCTGCAGCGCGTGGTCGATAAGCTCGCTGGCAGACGCCGTAGGCGTGGTCGCGTCCGCAGAGTACGGCACGTTGCGCAGCAGGGCGAGGTAGCACTCCAGCTGTTCGGTAAGCTGCTCGCGGGTCAGGGAACGCTGACGCGATGCCAGCAGCGCCGTACAGCACAGGTTCATGGCGTTGGCCGCACCGGCATTGTTAATGCGTACCATCAGGTCTGAGGCGATGTTATTTACCGTCGGCGTCAGCCAGGAGGGGCGAACGGCTTCGATAGGATCGATCGACTCGCGCCAGTCCGGCACATGTTGATTCAGGTAGGCCATCAGCGGCAGCGGTTCGCCGAAGTTAACGTAGCCCTGGCCGAGATTACGCAGCTTGCTTAAGCCGCGCAGCATCTGCGGCAGGTTCTCTTTCTCTTTTGTCGCTCCGCGCAGCTCTTTAGCGTAGGTACCAACCTCCATCACGTGCTCGTAGCCGATGTAGATTGGCACCAGGGTGATGGGACGATTACCGCCGCGCAGCATCGCCTGAATGGTCATCGACAGGGTACCGGTTTTCGGATCCAGCAGGCGTCCGGTACGAGAGCGGCCGCCCTCAACGAAGTATTCGACGGAGTAGCCGCGGCTGAACAGCTCGCCGAGGTATTCGCGGAATACCGTCGAATAGAGCTTATTGCCTTTGAACGTACGGCGAATGAAGAAAGCGCCGCCGCGACGGAAAATCGGCCCGGCAGGCCAGAAGTTCAGGTTGATACCGGCGGCGATATGCGGCGGAACCAGGCCCTGATGATAAATCACGTACGAGAGCAGCAGATAATCCATATGGCTGCGGTGGCACGGGACATAAACGATCTCGTGGCCTTCGTGCGCCAGCTGGCGCACGCGCTCGGCGTTATGCACGTTAATGCCCTGATACAGACGGTTCCAGGTAAAGCCCAGCACGCGGTCTGTCAGGCGAATCATCTCGTAGGAGAAGTTCGCGGCGATCTCTTCCATCAGGGCGATAGCGTTTTGCTGCGCCTTTTCATGAGAAATTTTCTTGCTGCGCGCTTCGTCTTCTACCGCACGGGCAATGGCTTTCGACGCCAGCAGTTTATTGAACAGATCCTGGCGCGCAGGCAGGCGCGGACCGACCGCCGCCAGACGCTGACGGGCGAAGTGCATACGCGCCACGCGGGCCAGCTTCTGAGCGATAGTTTTATCGGTGCCGTGTTCGTCCGCCATTTTACGCAGCGAGACCGAAGGCGAGAAACGCACAAAGCTGTCGCGGCCCAGCCACAGAACGGCGAAGAATTTCTGAATGCCGTTGAGCATGCGCAGAGGCGGGTTAACCTCGCCTTTTTCACGCCCCGGCGCGCGACCGAACATCACTGAAACCGGCACCATTTGCACATCAAGATCGGGATGATTACGGTGCAAATCCAGATAGTCGTGAAAGAGCTTGATAGACTCTTCTTTCGGCGTGTAATAGGTGAATACGCGCGGTCCGCCGTGGATAAATACGTAGCGCGGAAGCAGGGCGCCGTCGATCTCCAGCGGCTCCAGCGGGTCCGGTAACTCATGCTCCAGACATTGCGCGCGCAGCGTCAGCAGGTCCGCCTTCGAATTGTAGGGCAGGACGTACATAATGGGCCGCGAGGTATCCAGGCCTAACTCCTGAGCAGGTTGTGCCGGAATCGACTTGCTTTTTACCAGCGCCCTTAATGGTAAATTCAGTAATTTATAGTAAATTCGTTGCCAGCCAGACATAGACGATGTGAAGCCTCTGGTTAATCATGCAAATGCGCCGCAAGAATAACAGAAAGTGCGCAAAATTTCCGTTGTAACGCGGCAAACGCGTACACTCATTGACGTCATTTACATAAAAAGGTTTGTTTGATGGCCAATAATACCACTGGGTTAACCCGAATTATTAAAGCGGCAGGGTATTCCTGGAAAGGATTCCGGGCGGCATGGGTCAACGAGGCCGCATTTCGTCAGGAAGGCATCGCGGCCATCATTGCCGTGGTGATTGCCTGCTGGTTAGACGTCGATGCCATTACCCGGGTGCTGTTAATTGGCTCGGTCCTGATAGTGATGATAGTTGAAATTATCAACAGCGCGATTGAAGCGGTCGTGGACCGTATCGGCCCTGAGCATCATGAGCTTTCCGGGCGCGCGAAAGACATGGGCTCTGCGGCGGTTTTGCTGGCGATTGTCATCGCGCTGATCACCTGGGGAACCCTTTTATGGGCAAATTACCGCTAACTCCTGTCGTAGCGGCTCGCAAAACGAAAAGAAACTCCTGATTTTTGTGTGAAATGTGGTTCCAAAATCACCGTTAGCTGTATATACTCACAGCATAACTGTATATACACCCAGGGGGCGGAATGAAAGCGTTAACGACCAGGCAGCAAGAGGTGTTTGATCTCATTCGGGATCATATCAGCCAGACGGGCATGCCGCCGACGCGTGCGGAGATTGCTCAGCGCTTGGGGTTCCGTTCCCCAAACGCGGCGGAAGAGCACCTGAAAGCGCTGGCGCGTAAAGGCGCAATCGAAATCGTTTCCGGCGCCTCCCGCGGTATTCGTCTGCTGACGGAAGAAGAAACGGGCCTGCCGCTTATTGGCCGCGTAGCAGCAGGGGAACCGCTGCTGGCCCAGCAGCATATTGAAGGCCACTATCAGGTCGATCCGGCCATGTTTAAACCGAATGCCGATTTTCTGCTGCGCGTCAGCGGTATGTCGATGAAAGACATCGGCATTCTTGATGGCGACCTGCTGGCAGTCCATAAAACTCAGGATGTGCGTAACGGCCAGGTAGTTGTGGCGCGTATTGACGAAGAAGTAACCGTAAAGCGCCTGAAAAAGCAGGGTAACGTCGTCGAACTGCTGCCGGAAAACAGCGAATTTTCGCCAATCGTGGTGGATCTTCGTCAACAAAGTTTCACCATTGAAGGCCTGGCCGTCGGCGTTATTCGCAACGGCAACTGGCAGTAAACTCTTCCTCTCGCGGCATCATCTGATGCATGATGCTGCGTCGTTTTTCCTCTTTTTGGCACTCTCTCCATGTTTTTTAACGCCGCCGACAAAGCCCTGTGGCGCTTAGCGCTGCCCATGATCTTCTCCAATATCACCGTTCCGCTGCTCGGACTGGTGGACACCGCCGTTATTGGTCATCTCGATAGCCCGGTTTATCTGGGGGGCGTGGCGGTTGGCGCAACGGCAACCAGCTTCCTCTTTATGCTGCTGTTGTTCCTGCGAATGAGTACCACTGGGCTGACGGCCCAGGCGTACGGCGCTAAAGATCCGCAGCGTCTGGCGCGTGCGCTGGTGCAGCCGCTGTGCCTGGCGCTGGCCGCCGGGGCGGCCATTGTGCTCTTGCGGATGCCGTTGATCGACCTGGCGCTGCACATCGTCGGCGGCAGCGAAGCCGTGCTCGAACAGGCCAGACGCTTCCTTGAGATCCGCTGGCTAAGCGCGCCGGCATCGCTGGCGAACCTGGTCCTGCTGGGCTGGCTGCTGGGCGTGCAGTACGCCAGAGCGCCGGTGATCCTGCTGGTGGTCGGCAATGTTCTTAACATTGTGCTCGATGTATGGCTGGTGATGGGTCTGCATATGAACGTGCAGGGGGCGGCGCTGGCAACGGTCACGGCAGAATACGCCACTTTCTTTATCGGCCTGCTGATGGCAAGGCGCGTGCTGGCGCTGCGCGGCGTTTCCCTGTTAATGCTAAAAAACGCCTGGCGCGGCGATATACGTCGCCTGCTGGCGCTGAATCGCGACATCATGCTGCGTTCGCTGCTGCTACAGCTTTGCTTCGGTGCGGTAACGGTATTTGGCGCTCGCCTCGGCGCCGATGTCGTCGCGGTCAATGCGGTTCTCATGACGATGCTGACCTTTACCGCCTACGCGTTGGACGGTTTTGCCTACGCCGTTGAGGCGCACTCCGGGCAGGCCTACGGCGCGCGTGACGATAGACGGCTGCTGGCTGTCTGGCATGCGGCTTGCCGCCAGTCAGGGATAGTGGCGCTGGCGTTTGCGCTGATTTACGGACTTGCCGGCGAACAGATTATTGCGTTGCTGACCTCGCTGCCTTCCCTGCAGCAGCTGGCCGACCGCTATCTGGTCTGGCAGATGATTCTGCCGGTCATTGGCGTCTGGTGCTACCTGCTGGACGGCATGTTTATCGGTGCGACGCGCGGTGCGGAGATGCGTAACAGCATGGCGGCGGCGGCGGCGGGGTTTGCCCTGACGCTGTTGACGGTACTCACGCTCGGTAACCATGGACTGTGGCTGGCGCTGACGGTCTTTCTCGCTCTGCGCGGCGCTTCCCTGGCAGCGATCTGGCGGCGGCACTGGCGGCGCGGAACCTGGTTTTCGTAGTGCATTTAGTACATCTGATGGTTAAAGATTCCGAATAATAAATCTTACTCAGAATACTCATCTATAGTTAAGTCATGTCCGAAACACAGCGGGCTGTTCATTCACCGAACGATAACCGAACGATGAGGAATGCATGATGAATAAAGACGAAATCGGCGGTAACTGGAAACAGTTCAAAGGTAAAGCGAAAGAGAAATGGGGCAAGCTGACTGATGATGACATGACCGTCATTGAGGGTAAGCGTGACCAGCTGGTCGGTAAAATCCAGGAACGTTATGGATATGAAAAAGACCAGGCAGACAAAGAAGTGACCGATTGGGAAACCAAAAACGACTACCGCTGGTAGCGAAAACGTCGTGTTTTAACCCACTGTTATTGCCTGCACGATCGGTACATGGAGGTACTGCTACCCTTGATTCCCGCTGCGGCTAACGCCTCAGCGGGCTTTCTTTTTAATCTGGATGGTATGGTCGTGATGGCAGTGGCCCGGCGTACTGCAGGATTCGACCTCGACGCAGGCAGCGCAGAGGCCGTGAGCTTCAATGACGTTGTGGCGCAGCGCGAATCCCATTCTTGCCGCCAGCGTATGCATTATATCTTCGACGCCTTCCGCGCACTCTTCTTTCACGCCGCCGCAGCGGTCGCAAATAAACATCGCTGAGCTGTGGGTTGGCTGATCGAAAAGGTGGCAGAGCACGTAGCTATTGGTCGATTCCACTTTATGCACGAACCCCTGCTCCAGTAAAAACTCCAGCGCCCGATAGACGGTCGGCGGTTTAGCCTGGGGCTCTTTTTCACGAAGGAGATCGAGCAGGTCGTAGGCGCTGATTGCCCCTTGCTGCAGGCTCATCAAACGCAATACTTCGAGGCGCTGCGGGGTCAGGCGCACGCCACGCTGCGCGCAGAGCTTTTCAGCATGCGCTAACATTTGTTGCGAAGTGGTCTTATCCATGAGCGTCCTCTGGTTGCGTGAATCTCAAACTGTTACTTTATCACGATACCGATGAAACGCCGAGACCCGGCGGACTATACCCGTCACACTTCGCGTCACATACGCTTCGGCAGCGTCAATTCGTCCCAGCCGTCACGCTCCTGGGGTCGCTCTGGCTTGCCCCCTTATGCTATACCTGATGCATCTCATTTTCGGGAGAAAACGATGAAACGACCTGATTGCATTCAACACTGGCGTGAACTGGAAGGGGCGGATGATTCCACCTACCCTGACAGTACCGAGCTTTTCTCCATCGGTGCGCCGCTGGCGCGCGGTCTGCGGCTCAATCGCCTGGGGATCCACCATGAGCGCCTGCCGCCCGGGCGCCGCACTTCTTATCCACATGCGGAAAGCGACGAAGAAGAGTTTATCTACGTGCTGGAAGGCTATCCGGAAGTGTGGATTAACGGCTACCTGTGGAAGCTGGAGCCGGGGGATAGCGTCGGTTTTCCTGCCGGAACCGGTATTTGCCACACGTTCCTCAATAACACCGAACAGGAGGTCCGCCTGTTAGTCGTGGGTGAGGCAAACAAGAAATTTAATCGTATCTACTATCCGCTTAACCCCGGCTATGCCGCTACGCGTCAGGATCGCTGGGTTGACCATCCGCCGCAGTTTTTCGGCCCTCACGACGGCAAGCCGCGGAAAAAATAGCGTTTATTGCGGGATGGAAAGGGGGCGCGCCGACGCTATGCGCCAGTGGTTTATCTTTGTGCTATAGTAGCGCCCCTTTTTACCCGGATGCTTATTTATTCGCCATGATGTCAGAATCAACGCCTACTGCTTTTGCTGCCCACCGTTTTTCCATCGCGCCCATGCTCGACTGGACCGACAGACACTGCCGTTATTTTCTGCGTCAGCTGTCGCGCCACACGCTGCTGTATACCGAAATGGTGACCACCGGTGCGATTATTCACGGTAAGGGCGACTATCTGGCCTACAGCGAGGAAGAGCATCCGGTCGCCCTGCAGCTCGGCGGCAGCGATCCGGCTGCGTTGGCGCACTGCGCAAAGCTGGCGCAGGCGCGCGGCTATGATGAAATTAACCTCAATGTCGGCTGCCCGTCCGATCGCGTACAGAACGGTATGTTTGGCGCCTGCTTGATGGGGAACGCGCAGCTGGTGGCTGACTGTATTAAAGCGATGCGCGACGTCGTGTCGATCCCGGTTACGGTAAAAACCCGTATCGGCATTGACGACCAGGACAGCTATGAGTTTCTGTGCGATTTTATCGAAACGGTATCCGGGAAGGGCGAATGCGAGATGTTTATCATCCACGCGCGTAAAGCCTGGCTTTCAGGCCTGAGCCCCAAAGAGAACCGCGAGATCCCGCCGCTGGACTATCCACGCGTTTACCAGCTTAAGCGCGATTTCCCGCATCTGACCATGGCGATCAACGGCGGTATTAAGTCGCTGGAAGAGGCAAAGGAGCATCTTGAGCATATGGACGGCGTGATGGTAGGCCGTGAGGCCTATCAGAATCCGGGTATTCTGGCCTCGGTGGATCGGGAGATTTTCGGCGTGGAAGGCGTCGATGCTGACCCGGTTTCCGTGGTCCGGGCGATGTATCCCTATATCGAACGCGAACTGAGTAACGGAACCTACCTGGGGCACGTGACGCGTCATATGCTGGGGCTCTTCCAGGGCATTCCCGGCGCGCGCCAGTGGCGTCGCTATCTGAGCGAAAATGCGCATAAAGCCGGGGCGGACATCAACGTACTGGAACAGGCGCTGAAACTGGTTGCCGACAAGCGTTAGTTTTTCGCTAAAATCTGGTCAAATTCACCACGCCTGGCACCTGACATGTCGGGCGTTTTTGTTTTTATTCAATAACTTATATTTGGCATGATTTTTGTAATATCCAGCAAGGTAGATTACATTTCTTTAGGGGAAAGACGATGCTGGAACTCTTATTTGTTATTGGCTTTTTTGTCATGCTGTTGGTCACCGGCGTTTCACTGCTGGGAATTATTGCCGCGATTGTGGTCGCGACCGCGCTGATGTTTGTCGGTGGTTTGTTTGCGTTAATGATTAAGCTGCTGCCCTGGCTGCTACTGGCCGTAGTCGCGGTGTGGGTGATTCGGGCGATAAAATCGCCAACCGGGAACCGTTATCGCGGTAATAACCGCTGGCGTTACTAAGGTATTGAGCGGTATGTCACAACCTGAAGATTTTTTGCATAAAACAGCGTAGGCTTTGCTTATTAAATCTGTCACTATTAGCGCGTTAACGAATTCATCGAGCTGTACCCTACATACAGCCGAACAAAAAAAGTAAGGGCTTCCCAGGGGGAAGCCCTAAACTTTTCTTCTTCTCCCGTCATACTTCAGGCTGCAGGGGCGTTGGTTGCTGAGTGACTCGTCTCATCCATGAGACTCGCCCTTACGGACCGTCGCTTTGCGGCGTTCAAATCTGTTTCTGACAGATTTGTCATTCACCCCAGTCACTTACTGTTGTCAGCTCCTGGGGATTCATTCACTTACCCTCTTCCTGTCGCCCGGCTCATTTAGGGAAAAGCCATAACTATGGCAACAGCAAACTCGAGCCCTGCGTCGCCCGGCTTTCCAGCACCTCATGCGCGCGGCGGGCATCGCTCAATGCATATTTCTGACTCTCCGCAACATCCACTTTTATCACCCCGCTGGCGATCAGCGAGAACAGCTCGTTGCTGGCCTCCGTCAGCTCTTCGCGCGTAGTGATATAGCCCTGCAGCGACGGGCGGGTAACGTACAGCGAACCTTTCTGGTTGAGAATGCCGAGATTCACGCCGGTCACCGGGCCCGAAGAGTTGCCGAAGCTCACCATCAGCCCCCGGCGCTGCAGGCAATCAAGAGACGCTTCCCAGGTATCTTTACCGACGGAATCATAAACCACCTGAACTTTCTTACCGTCGGTGATCGCTTTCAGGCGTTCGACGATATTCTCTTCGCGATAGTTAATGATCTGCCAGGCGCCGGCCTGTTTAGCGCGTTCGGCTTTTTGCGCGCTGCCGACGGTACCGATCAGCTTAGCGCCCAGCGCTTTGGCCCACTGACAGGCGATGAGCCCGACGCCGCCGGCCGCCGCGTGGAACAGGAACGGCTCGCCTGCTTTGATCTCATAGGTTTTACGCAGCAGGTAATAAACCGTGAGCCCTTTCAGGAACGACGCTGCCGCCTGCTCGAAAGAGATGGCGTCCGGTAAAATAGCGGCCTTATCGGCAGGTACGTTATGCACGGAGCTATAGGCCCCCAGCGCCGATTGCGCGTAGACCACCCGGTCGCCGGCTTTAATATGCTTCACGCCGTTACCGACTTTGCTCACGACGCCAGCGGCTTCGGTGCCGAGGCTGCTCGGCAATGACGGCGGTGGATAGAGGCCGCTGCGGATATAGGTATCAATGTAGTTGATGCCGATGGCCTTGTTCTCTACCTGAATTTCGTGCTCTGCGGGATCTTTCGGCGTGAACTCCACCGCTTGCAGAACATCAGGCCCTCCGTGCTGGTGAAATTCAATTCGTGTTGCCATGCTTCCTCCAGAAATGTGGTAATCTTTCGACCCATTCACTATCTCGGTAACTCCATTCACTATGGCAGGAAATAAA
Source organism: Klebsiella sp. CN_Kp100 (assembly GCF_040065315.1). Taxonomy (NCBI): domain Bacteria; kingdom Pseudomonadati; phylum Pseudomonadota; class Gammaproteobacteria; order Enterobacterales; family Enterobacteriaceae; genus Klebsiella; species Klebsiella sp. CN_Kp100. The sequence continues at coordinate 112,267 of NZ_JBEAIJ010000036.1, read as the reverse complement.
CCCTTCAACAAACCACAGACTGAACCCCGCGAGCGAGATTATCAGCTCGATGGGTTAAAGGTCCCGCCGCACTCGATTGAAGCGGAACAGTCGGTGTTGGGCGGTTTAATGCTGGATAACGAACGCTGGGACGACGTTGCCGAGCGCGTTGTTTCGGAAGATTTCTATACTCGTCCGCATCGCCATATTTTCACCGAAATGGCGCGCCTGCAGGAGTCGGGCAGTCCGATCGACCTGATTACGCTCGCCGAATCGCTGGAGCGTCAAGGGCAGCTGGACAGCGTCGGCGGATTCGCCTACCTGGCGGAATTATCGAAAAATACGCCAAGTGCGGCGAACATCAGCGCTTATGCCGATATCGTCCGCGAGCGCGCGGTGGTACGCGAAATGATCTCGGTGGCCAATGAAATCGCCGAAGCCGGTTTCGATCCCCAGGGCCGCACCAGCGAAGATCTGCTCGACCTCGCCGAATCCCGGGTCTTTAAAATCGCCGAAAGCCGCGCGAATAAAGATGAAGGGCCGAAAAATATCGCCGACGTGCTCGACGCCACCGTGGCGCGAATTGAGCAGCTCTTCCAGCAGCCGCATGACGGCGTCACCGGGGTCAATACCGGCTATGACGATCTCAATAAAAAGACCGCCGGTCTTCAGCCGTCGGATCTGATTATTGTTGCCGCGCGTCCATCGATGGGTAAAACGACGTTTGCGATGAACCTCGTGGAAAACGCGGCGATGTTGCAGGATAAACCGGTGCTTATCTTCAGTCTGGAGATGCCCTCGGAGCAGATTATGATGCGTTCTCTGGCCTCGCTGTCGCGCGTTGACCAGACCCGTATTCGAACCGGTCAGCTGGATGATGAAGACTGGGCGCGCATTTCCGGCACCATGGGGATTCTGCTGGAAAAACGCAACATCTATATTGATGACTCCTCCGGCCTGACGCCGACGGAAGTGCGTTCACGCGCGCGGCGTATCGCCCGCGAGCACGGCGGCATCGGCCTGATTATGATCGACTACCTGCAGCTGATGCGCGTGCCGTCGCTCTCCGATAACCGTACGCTGGAAATCGCCGAAATTTCCCGCTCGCTCAAGGCGCTGGCGAAGGAGCTGCAGGTGCCGGTGGTGGCGCTGTCGCAGCTTAACCGCTCCCTGGAACAGCGTGCGGATAAGCGCCCGGTGAACTCCGACCTGCGTGAATCTGGCTCCATTGAGCAGGATGCCGACTTAATCATGTTTATCTACCGTGATGAGGTTTACCACGAAAACAGTGACTTAAAAGGCATCGCCGAAATTATTATTGGTAAACAGCGTAACGGTCCTATCGGGACGGTGCGCCTGACGTTTAACGGTCAGTGGTCGCGTTTTGATAATTATGCTGGGCCACAATACGACGACGAATAAATCTCCGTCATCCTTCATGCCGCAGATGCGTTGACTACGCCTGTTCACCCCGGTCACTTAGTTTACTAAGCTCCCGGGGATTCTCAGGCTTGTCGCCTTCCTGCAACACGAAGGATTTAGGAGATGCTTTTATTAAGGAATTCAAATGCAAGCGGCAACTGTAGTCATTAACCGCCGCGCTCTGCGACACAACCTGCAACGATTACGGGAACTGGCGCCTGCCAGCAAACTGGTTGCGGTGGTGAAAGCGAACGCCTACGGACACGGTCTTCTTGAGACCGCGCGAACGCTCCCGGACGCCGATGCTTTTGGCGTTGCCCGTCTTGAAGAAGCCCTGCGCCTGCGCGCGGGCGGTATCGCCCAGCCGATTCTGCTGCTGGAGGGGTTCTTTGAAGCCGCTGACCTGGCGATTATTTCCGCCCAGCGTCTGCATACTGCGGTACACAGCCCGGAACAGCTGGCGGCGCTGGAAGATGCCGACTTACCCGAACCGATCACCGTATGGATGAAGCTGGATACCGGAATGCACCGATTAGGCGTTCTGCCCGAACAGGCCGAAGCCTTCTATCAGCGCCTGAGCCAGTGTAAAAACGTCCGTCAGCCGGTAAATATCGTCAGCCATTTTGCCCGTGCGGATGAGCCAGAGTGCGGCGCGACCGAACGTCAGCTGGATATCTTTACCACCTTCGCGGAAGGGAAACCGGGGCTGCGTTCTATCGCCGCATCCGGCGGTATATTGCTGTGGCCGCAGTCGCACTTCGACTGGGCGCGTCCGGGGATCATTCTCTACGGCGTGTCGCCGCTCGACGGTGGATCCACCGGCGCGGATTTTGGCTGCCAGCCGGTGATGTCCCTGACCTCCAGCCTGATTGCGGTCCGCGAGCATAAAGCCGGCGAGCCGGTGGGCTACGGCGGAACCTGGATCAGCGAGCGCGATACGCGTTTAGGCGTTGTGGCGATGGGCTATGGCGATGGCTATCCGCGCGCCGCGCCGTCCGGAACGCCGGTGCTGGTTAACGGGCGTGAGGTGCCGATTGTCGGACGCGTGGCGATGGATATGATTTGCGTCGATCTTGGGCCTGAAGCGCAGGATAAGGCTGGCGATGCGGTCGTGCTGTGGGGCGAAGGTTTACCCGTCGAACGTATTGCCGAAATCACAAAAGTAAGTGCTTACGAACTTATTACGCGCCTGACTTCACGGGTGTCGATGAAGTACGTGGATTAACGTTCTTTCTCGTTTGCCCTGGCAGCGTTGCCGGGGCATGGTCCACCAGCCCATCCTGACTTATTTCGTAGAATTGCTGGCTGCCACTTCATTCTATTGGGTCTTCTCCGCGTAGGATTCGTGCGTCGTTATAAAGCCGGTTACGATAATCATTAGGTTGAACAATTGAGTCATCAATGCGTTGCCAAATCTCATCGATTGAATTCGCCACGCTAAACCCGGTGGTTGTGAGTAACTGGCGGATATGTGGGAATTCGTCTTCGTCACAACTGATTGCCAGATAGTTTGCGATGGTGTCTGCTACCAGTTCATATTGCCCTTCTGAATCCAGACGTACCACCTGTGCCTGCTCCAGAGGAATATTATCCGGACCACGCCATAGTCCCACGTACCCCTCATTATCCTCACCAAACCAACTGATAAGTTTATTGGTGGCCTGCATCGCCCTGACGTTGTCAACAATATCGGGGTCAGCCCAATCTTTTTCATTTAAATAGCTGGTATCAGACGGCGCTTCCCATTGAGGGTTATCTGTGAGTTCTAACTCAATATATTCAGTAATTTCAGAAAGTTGATTGATTTTCCCACGCAAGAGTAATATCTCGGGAGTCATGGCGTTTGTCCTTGTCTGCGGCGTTATAAATCGATTATCAGAGGCGGGTTTAACGTAATTTTTTATCGTATAACCGCTTTCCTTCCAGAGCATTGTAAAATCAACGTCCGCAATCGGGGGGCTATCCATAAATTCATTATCCTTTTTTACGTCGTGCTGCTCCAGTTTATGAGGCTTTATGCTATAGGGAATAAAGAAGGTCAACATCCCCTCGACCTTCTTTCGCATCCAGTTTATTGTGTTATGACTTGCCTCATGTAAACCTGGAGAAACATCACGTGTTTCAGAAAGTTGACGCCTACGCTGGCGATCCCATTCTCTCCCTGATGGAGCGTTTTAAAGACGATCCACGTAGTGACAAAGTAAACCTCAGCATCGGTCTTTATTACAACGAAGACGGCATTATTCCGCAGCTGCAGGCTGTTGCCGAAGCGGAGGCGCGCCTTAATGCTCAGCCGCACGGCGCCTCAATCTATTTACCTATGGAAGGACTGAACGCCTACCGTCACGCTATCGCGCCGCTGTTGTTCGGTGCCGATCATCCGGTACTGGCGCAACATCGCGTGGCCTCCATTCAGACGTTGGGCGGCTCCGGCGCCCTGAAAGTCGGCGCTGATTTCCTAAAACGCTACTTCTCGGGCTCGCAGGTGTGGGTTAGCGATCCGACGTGGGAAAACCATATCGCGATATTCGAAGGGGCTGGATTCGAAGTAAGTACTTACCCATGGTTTGATGATAAAACCAATGGCGTGCGTTTTGAGGCGTTCCTGGAAAAACTCAAATCGCTACCGGAGCGCGATATCGTGCTACTGCATCCGTGCTGCCATAACCCAACGGGAGCCGATCTCAGCAATGCGCAGTGGGACGACGTCGTTGAGGTGCTGAAAGCGCGTCATTTAATTCCTTTCCTCGATATTGCCTATCAGGGCTTTGGCGCCGGCATGGAAGAGGATGCCTACGCTATCCGCGCCATTGCGCGCGCCGGGATCCCGCTGCTGGTGAGCAACTCCTTCTCGAAAATCTTCTCCCTGTATGGTGAACGCGTGGGCGGACTGTCGATCGTCTGTGAAGATGCAGAAACCGCGGGTCGTGTACTGGGGCAATTGAAAGCGACCGTACGGCGCAACTACTCCAGCCCGCCGAACTTTGGCGCGCAGGTCGTGGCGGCGGTACTGGGCGACAGCGAGCTGAAAGCCTCATGGCTGGCGGAAGTGGAAGAGATGCGTACCCGTATTCTGGCCATGCGTCACGAGCTGGTGAATGTGCTGAAAGAGACGGTGCCGGGCGGTGATTTTGATTACCTGCTTAAGCAGCGCGGGATGTTTAGCTATACCGGTTTCAGCCCAGCCCAGGTTGACCGCCTGCGCGATGAGTTCGGTGTCTACCTGATCGCCAGCGGCCGTATGTGCGTAGCCGGGCTGAATTCAGGCAACGTGCGGCGCGTCGCGCAGGCATTTGCTGCTGTAATATAAGTTTTTCCTGTCCTTTTTTGCCCGCGTCAAATCATGACGCGGGTAATTCCCTACCTGAAGTGTGATCATTCTCTTTTTATATGACATCAGAGCAGAAAAATCTTCCTATCCGCGTCAGCGGGGGGTAAGGTCTTGATGCATTAATAAGCGTACACATTATTGAAAATTATAACGATTCGATTATTTAGGGAAAAATATGCGCAAGATCACCCTGGCCTTTGGGGCCGTCTGCTTACTGTTCACGCTAAATAGCTCCGTCGTTGCTCGCGCTTCCACACCGCAGCCGCTGTGGACGGGCACCAATATGGCGAAACTCGCCGAACAGGCGCCGATCCATTGGGTTTCCGTGGCCCAGATTGAAAATAGCCTGTTGGGGCGCCAGCCGATGGCCGTCGGGTTTGATATTGATGATACCGTCCTGTTTTCCAGCCCGGGCTTCTGGCGCGGACAGAAAACCTATTCCCCCGGCAGCGATGATTACCTGAAAAATCCGGAGTTCTGGGAAAAAATGAACAACGGCTGGGATGAATTCAGCATGCCGAAAGAGGTGGCGCGCCAGCTGATTGCGATGCACGTGAAGCGCGGCGATAGCATCTATTTTGTGACCGGACGTAGCCAGACCAAAACCGAAACGGTAACGAAAACCCTACAGGATGATTTTCTCATCCCGGCAGCGAATATGAACCCGGTTATTTTTGCTGGCGATAAGCCCGGTCAGAACACCAAAACGCAGTGGCTACAGGAGAAAGGGATCAAAGTCTTCTACGGCGATTCGGATAACGATATCTCCGCCGCCCGAGAGGTAGGCGCGCGTGGGATCCGTATATTGCGAGCCTCGAATTCCTCCTATAAACCGCTGCCGATGGCGGGCGCTCAGGGCGAAGAGGTCATTGTGAATTCAGAATATTAAGCCATCCATCGGCGTAAACATCATTAGCTCAAACGGCAGCCGACGCGCTGCCGTTTTTTTGTGCAAAATAGCGCGTCGGAGGTTTTACCTTTTCGCTTATTGCTGCACACTTAGGAAGGTTGATCGGTAAAAGGAGCGGTTTATGTGGCATCAGCAAACTCTGGCCTTAGGCCCGAAATCACGGGGCTTTCATCTGGTCACTGATGAGGTTTTAAGCCAGATTCCCCAGCTTTCGGGAGTTAAAACTGGCCTGCTGCATTTGCTGCTCCAGCATACATCTGCTTCCCTGACGCTAAATGAAAACTGCGATCCGACCGTCCGCTACGATATGGAACAACATTTTCTGCATGCCGTACCGGATAATGCGCCGTATGAACACGATTATGAAGGTCCTGATGATATGCCCTCGCACATTAAATCTTCGATGCTGGGCGTATCGCTGATGCTGCCCGTTCAGGACGGACGCGTCAGGCTGGGGACCTGGCAGGGTATCTGGCTAGGGGAGCATCGTATTCACGGCGGATCGCGCCATATCATCGCGACGCTAATGGGGGAATAAAAATGACAATTTCGGATTTATTGCAGTACTGCATGGCAAAGCCGGGCGCTGAACAAAGCGTACATAGCGACTGGAAAGCGACGCAGATCAAAGCGGCGGACGTCCTGTTTGCGATGGTAAAAGAGGTGGAGGACAATCGGCCTGCGGTATCGTTAAAAACCAGCCCCGAGCTTGCGGAACTGCTAAGGCAGCAGCATCGCGACGTTCGCCCCAGCAAACATCTCAATAAAGCACACTGGAGTACGGTGTTTCTGGATGGCTCCCTGCCTGATTCGCAAATTTACTACCTGGTGGATGCTTCATACCAGCAGGCGCTTGATTCTCTTTCCGAGGCTAAGCGTAAACTATTGCCATAGCGTTAAATCCTCCCCAGCGCCAGCAGGGTCACATCAAACAGGCGAAGCAGCGTGGAGTGCAGGTGCGTCTGCATGGCGATCTGTTCATTGCTGGCGCGAATGCTGGCAATATCGCGCTGCCCTTCGAGGAGCAGAATGAGGTCGTCCTGACTTAACCAGCCGCGCGCTTTCTCCTGTAATGCCTGAAGCGTGAGCATTCCGGCGTCGCGAATGCCGCTGTCTTCATCATTTACTATCGCCTCCATAAGCTGTAGCCATTCTGCCGTATTCACGCCTGCGCCGGTCACCTGGGCGCTGACTTCTTTAATGATGGACATGGTTATCTCCCTGAGCGCAGCTGTTCGCCGCTGATGGCCTGCTGATAAAGATATTCCGTTTGTTGCGCCAGAGCTCCGGCCGTGAAGGGCGTCAGCGCTGCATCCTGGCGGGAAACATGCGTGTAAAGCCGCTGATAATTCTTCTCCAGCACGCGCAGATTATTCTGCCGCAGCGCATCGCCGTCGTTTAATGCCAGGCTAAATAGCTGACGAATCTGGCGATCCTCTTGTCTTAGTAAGCGTTGGTCGACCGGCGCTGTCGCCGCATCGCTGATGAACTGCAGATGACGCTGTTCCAGCATCAATAGCTGCTGGTGGGCCGTATTGCTGTAGCCGTCTACCCAGCTGCAGGCGGTTGTCACCAATAGCGCCGCGATAAGAGTGAATTGATAAAATCCGTGTTTGAAAGACATGATGCATCCTGCAATTTATGGCCGTGACGCTATCTGATGACAGATGTCGTGCGGCCGCAAATCACAAAATATCAGCGGGAGAAAAATGAGAGGAAATGATGCCTCTTCCCGGGACGAGAAGAGGCAGGTGAGGTTACTTCAGCATGGGCTTGAGGAAGCGAGCGGTATATGAAGCCTCGCATTCGGCGACCGTTTCCGGGGTTCCGGAAACGAGGATCTCTCCGCCGCCGCTTCCGCCTTCCGGCCCAAGGTCAACGATCCAGTCAGCCGTTTTGATGACATCCAGGTTATGCTCAATCACCACGATGGTATTACCCTGATCGCGCAGCTGATGTAGTACTTCCAGCAGCTGCTGAATATCGGCAAAGTGCAGACCGGTGGTCGGTTCATCAAGGATATACAGCGTCTGCCCGGTACCGCGTTTGGACAGCTCGCGCGCCAGCTTGACGCGCTGGGCCTCGCCGCCGGAGAGCGTAGTCGCCGACTGGCCAAGGCGAATATAGGTTAGCCCGACGTCCATCAGCGTTTGCAGCTTACGCGCCAGCGCCGGAACCGCATCGAAGAACTCACGGGCTTCTTCAATGGTCATATCCAGCACTTCATGAATCGTTTTGCCTTTGTACTTAATCTCCAGCGTTTCGCGGTTATAGCGTTTGCCTTTGCACTGGTCGCACGGTACGTAGATATCCGGCAGGAAGTGCATCTCGACTTTGATCACGCCGTCGCCCTGGCAGGCTTCACAGCGGCCGCCGCGCACGTTAAAGCTGAAGCGGCCCGGCGTGTAGCCACGCGAACGTGATTCAGGTACGCCGGCAAACAGTTCACGGACCGGAGTAAAGACGCCGGTATAGGTGGCCGGGTTGGAGCGCGGCGTACGACCGATTGGGCTCTGGTCGATGTCGATCACTTTATCGAAATGTTCCAGACCCTGTACATCGCGGTACGGCGCCGGTTCCGCAATGGTGGCACCGTTGAGCTGGCGCTGGGCAATCGGGAACAGCGTGTCATTGATCAGCGTGGATTTACCCGACCCTGAAACGCCGGTAATACAGGTGAAGAGCCCCACCGGCAGCGTCAGCGTTACGTCTTTCAGGTTGTTACCGCGCGCGCCGGACAGCTTCAGCACTTTCTCTGGATTAGCGGGTACGCGCTGTTTCGGCACCTCAATTTTACGCTTGCCGCTCATGAACTGGCCGGTCAGTGATTCCGGCACCGCCATGATATCTTCCAGCTTACCCTCGGCCACGACCTGACCGCCGTGCACGCCGGCGCCAGGGCCGATATCGATAACGTGGTCAGCGGCGCGAATAGCGTCTTCATCGTGCTCAACGACAATCACCGTGTTGCCGAGATTACGCAGGTGGATAAGGGTTCCCAGCAGGCGTTCGTTATCGCGCTGGTGCAGACCGATAGAGGGCTCATCCAGTACGTACATCACGCCGACCAGGCCTGCGCCGATCTGGCTGGCGAGGCGGATACGCTGCGCTTCGCCGCCGGAGAGGGTCTCCGCCGAACGGGAGAGCGTCAGGTAGTTCAGGCCGACATTGACGAGGAATTTCAGACGATCGCCAATCTCTTTCAGTACTTTTTCGGCAATTTGCGCGCGCTGGCCGGAGAGCTTCAGGTTGTTGAAGAAGTCCATCGCGTGGCCGATGCTCATGTCTGAGATGGTCGGCAGCGGCGTATTTTCCACAAACACGTGCCGCGCTTCGCGCTTAAGGCGTGTTCCTTCACAGCTGGCGCAGGGACGATTGCTAATGAATTTAGCTAACTCTTCGCGTACTGCGCTGGATTCCGTCTCTTTATAACGGCGCTCCATATTATGCAGCACGCCTTCAAACGGATGGCGGCGTACGGAGGTATCGCCGCGATCGTTCATATATTTGAATTCAATATTCTCTTTGCCTGAACCGTACAGCACGACCTTTTGTACGCTGCTATTGAGCGTGCCCCAGGGCGCTTCAACGTCGAATTCATAATGTTCCGCCAGCGACTTCAGCATCTGGAAGTAGTAAAAATTGCGCCGATCCCAGCCGCGAATCGCTCCGCCCGCCAGCGACAGCTCAGGGTTTTGAATCACGCGCTCCGGATCGAAATACTGCTGGACGCCGAGGCCGTCGCAGGTCGGGCAAGCGCCTGCCGGGTTGTTGAAGGAGAACAGGCGCGGTTCCAGTTCGCGCATGCTGTAGCCGCAAATCGGGCAGGCGAAGTTGGCGGAAAACAGCAGCTCTTCGGCTTTCGGATCGTCCATGTTGGCGACGATGGCTGTGCCGCCCGACAGCTCCAGCGCGGTCTCAAAGGACTCGGCCAGACGCGTGCTGAGATCGTCGCGGACCTTAAAGCGGTCGATCACGACTTCGATGGTATGTTTCTTTTGCAGCTCCAGCTTCGGCGGATCGGAGAGATCGCAGACTTCGCCGTCGATCCTCGCGCGGATATAGCCCTGCCCGGCGAGGTTTTCCAGCGTTTTGTTATGTTCGCCTTTGCGCTCTTTAATGATCGGCGCCAGCAGCATCAGGCGCTGACCTTCAGGCTGGGAGAGAACATTATCCACCATCTGGCTCACGGTTTGCGCCGCCAGCGGCACATCGTGATCCGGGCAGCGGGGCTCGCCGACGCGCGCGTACAGCAGGCGCAGATAGTCGTGAATTTCGGTAATGGTGCCTACCGTAGAGCGGGGGTTGTGGGACGTTGATTTCTGTTCAATGGAAATCGCCGGCGACAGCCCTTCAATATGGTCGACGTCGGGCTTCTCCATCAGCGACAGGAACTGCCGCGCGTAGGCGGAGAGCGATTCAACGTAGCGACGCTGCCCTTCGGCATACAACGTGTCGAAAGCCAGTGAGGATTTGCCTGAACCCGAAAGCCCGGTGACGACAATGAGTTTGTCGCGCGGGATGACGAGGTTGATATTTTTGAGATTATGGGTGCGGGCGCCCCGAACTTCGATCTTATCCATTCACCTTTCCCGGTAGATACGCGGATTGCCTGGTTTGTTAGAAGGACAAACGGCAGAAACGGCTAATTATGACACAATTTAACCTGTTTGAATATACAGTATTGGAATGCATTTCCCGGCGAGGTATGCAAAAATGTCGTACCGCGAGAGTTCTCTGGAACATACTTCCCAGCTATCAACATAGCACCTGGAAATGGTACACTCGCGCGTTTACACTATTAAGAAACGCATTCAGGAGACACAAACATGGCCAGCAGAGGCGTAAACAAGGTGATTCTCGTCGGTAATCTGGGCCAGGACCCGGAAGTACGCTACATGCCGAGTGGTGGCGCAGTTGCCAACATTACGCTGGCTACTTCCGAATCCTGGCGTGATAAAGCGACCGGTGAGATGAAAGAGCAGACTGAATGGCACCGCGTTGTGCTGTTCGGCAAACTGGCGGAAGTGGCCGGCGAATATCTGCGCAAAGGTTCTCAGGTCTATATTGAAGGCCAGCTGCGCACCCGTAAATGGACTGACCAATCCGGTCAGGAAAAATACACCACCGAGGTTGTAGTCAACGTTGGCGGCACGATGCAAATGCTCGGCGGTCGTCAGCAGGGCGCGGGCGCCCCGGCAGGCGGTGGTCAGCAGCAGGGCGGTTGGGGACAGCCTCAGCAGCCGCAGGGCGGAAACCAGTTCAGCGGCGGCGCGCAGTCGCGTCCGCAGCAGCAGGCTCCGGCAGCGCCTTCCAATGAGCCGCCGATGGACTTTGACGACGATATTCCGTTCTAACGAAGCGTTAGCGTCGTAAAGCCCTCTCTGAAAAAGCCCCTGTTTGGGGCTTTTTCTATTTTCTGACACAGCTTATCTGCATTAATTCACGGTGTGGCAGGTGTGGCAGGTGTGGCAGGTGTGGCAGGCGGATTTACTGCCGACGCGACCTGATTTTTAGAAGCCGCGGTCGCCTGCTGCTTACGCGCCATTTCATCCACGATCAGCCGATAAGCAATGTAGTACTTATAGATATTGCTGACATAGCTTACGGTCTCGGAGCCGATTTTCTCGGCGGCCAGATACTCAACGTTGCCAAACCACACGTTCGGGTCAAAACCGCGCCTTTTAGTATCCGCCCGTAGCCGGGCAATGCGCCCGGGGCCCGCGTTATAAGAGGCGAACGAGAACAGCGCCTTATCAAGCTGGGTCATTGGTTCATCGCCATAGTAGCGATCTATCATCCAGCGCATGTATTTCACCCCCGCATGAATATTGGGGTCGAGCTGCTTAATATCGCCGACGTTGAGCTCCTTACCGGTGCTCGGCATGACCTGCATAACGCCAATGGCGCCGACGTGGCTACGCACCGACTGATTAAGCCGCGATTCCTGATACCCCTGAGCGGCCATCAGCAGCCAGTCAACATCGTAGCGATCGCCATATTTGCGAAAGATCTCCACCATGGCCAGAAATTTACGCCTTTCTTTTTGCCCCGCCGCGTTTTTAACGTAGCTGCCATCCTTCAGGTAGCGCAGCAGTATCGTATTACCCAGCCTGCTGCCCTGGCGATTCTTATTGATGAACGCATTAAGCAGGGCCAGCAGCTGCGGGCTATTGTTACGTACCGCCCAGCCGATATTACCTTCGTCGCGCAGAACAATGTTCTGATGAACCTGAATCCTGGGGAAGACCTGTTTCCAGAACAGGGCCTTGTGGCGGTCGACCACGATCAATGGGATCAGGCCCGCGCTGAGCATCTCTATCAGATCCTCATCTTCCAGCGCTTCGGGCGCCGGTTCGATGGTGATGGGGGGCAGTGATTGCTGCGCAAAGCGTGCGTTGAGCGCGACCAGGCTCGCGTAATAGCTGGATGAGGTGCGGACGAAGACCGTTTTACCGGAAAGCTGCTGTAGATTGTCCACTTTGGGAGAGCCGGGACCAGAAAGAAGCAGCTCCTGAACGTGAGAATAGAGCGGTGCAGTAAAGGTCATTTCCTGCTGACGCTCAGGCGTGATCGTCAGGTTGGCGGCAATAATATCCCCTTTTCCTGCGTTAAGCGCGCTGATGAGCTGGTCACGGGCCACCGGAACAAAGATGATCCGCACTTTAAGGTGACGATGCTTGAGCTTTTTCTCTTTCGCCAGGCTTTGATTGAGACTGCGTTCAAACTCCATAAATATATCGTGAGTCGCGCCGCGCTGGGTGCCTTTATTGATAAAGAAAAAAGTTTTGCTGAAGGGGGTTAATACGCGAATGGTTCGCCGGTCGAGCATACCCGGTAAATCTCCCCTCCATGGCTGTAGCATATCGTCAACGTTGACTTCCAGGGCGTCGCGTTCCGCTGGTTCTGATCGTTTGTTCTCTGTAGCCGCGTAACCGGATGTGAGGCACAGTAGCGCGGCAAAGCATGCCAGCCAGCCGACAAGGTATCGATAGAACGACGAAGTGTTCATGGCGCGGTGCTCCGCAGGGGGATGGTCTTATTTTAGTCAATTTCTGGCCGTTAGCATGTCCGCGAACAAGTTTGAGAGTCGGTTAGCCGGTTATTTTAATTATTTTATTAATTAGCATGCTCGGTATTTTTGGCGAGATTATAAAACTATAAATCTCTAATTAATTGTGGAGGCAATATGATTGAATTATGTTTTTTTAATGTGGATATTATTCATTTTTTTAATTTCTATTCCTGCTAAATGCGCTTCTGCTATTTATATCTTTTTGTTTTTATTGCATTAACTAAAAACATTCATGCGATAAATGATTATCGACTTGATAATAAATCTCATTTCTAATAACGTTGTGTGGCACAATAATCCTATTACTGCTGTTCGGCAAAGGCTATCAAAGAATAGCGTGGCGCGTTTATTTCTTCGTTTTTGCCAGAGTAATAAATCTATTTTGGCCACCCATTATGATTGCTATCTCGCTATTTAAGCGGGAGGGCCTGACTACGCCAAAAAGAGATGTTGCTCTATGCAGGGAAGTCATTGCCGTTGTTTATCTGACGGAAGAAGAAGGCGTGCCCCGACAGCAAAAAAGAAAACAGGGCATATTCCATGAAACACAGTTCACACTACTCGCTGGCCGCGCTGATCCCGATGGCCATCTGGGGAGGGATGCTGCCAGCGCAGGCCGCTGATGGCACGACTCCAGACGATACGAAGAAATCTGAAACGACTGCGGTAAATGACGATGAAACCATGGTGGTCACCGCGGCGGCGCAAACGCTGCAAGCCCCCGGAGTATCCACCATCACCGCCGAAGAAATCCGTAAACATCCGCCCGCGCGCGATGTCTCCGAGCTGATTCGTACCCAGCCCGGCGTCAACCTCACCGGTAACTCTACCAGCGGGCAGCGCGGCAATAACCGCCAGGTCGATATCCGCGGCATGGGGCCGGAGAACACCCTGATTCTGGTGGATGGTAAACCGGTGACCAGCCGTAATTCCGTGCGCTATGGCTGGCGCGGCGACCGCGATACCCGCGGTGATACCAGCTGGGTGCCGGCGGAAATGATCGACCATATCGACGTCATTCGCGGCCCTGCTGCGGCCCGCTACGGTAACGGCGCGATGGGCGGAGTGGTCAATATTGTCACTAAACCGGCCACCAGCGAGTGGCATGGTTCATGGAATACCTATATGAACGCGCCTCAGCACCGTAAAGAGGGCGCGACGAAACGGACAAACTTTAGCCTCAACGGCCCGCTATCGGATGAGGTCAGCTTTAATTTATGGGGAAATCTGAGCAAAACGCAGGCCGATGCCCAGGATATTAATTCCGGTCATGAAGCAGCGCGAACCGGTAGCTATGCGGGATCGTATCCTGCAGGACGCGAAGGGGTAGTGAATAAAGATATTCACGGCAAGCTGCGCTGGGAGTTTGCGCCAATGCAGGCGCTGGAGTTTGAAACCGGCTACAGCCGCCAGGGCAACCTGTATGCAGGGGATACCCAGAATACTAACACCAGCACGTTGGTGAAAAGTATGTACGGTAAAGAGACTAACCGTCTCTATCGTCAGACTTACGGCGTGACGTGGACCGGCGGCTGGGATAACGGCGTGACCAGCAATACCTGGGCGCAGTATGAGCACACCCGTAACTCGCGCATGAACGAGGGGCTGGCGGGCGGAACGGAAGGGATCTTCTCCAGCAGCGAATTCTCCGATATCGACCTGTCGGATGTGCTGCTGCACAGCGAGGTCAATATTCCGTTTACCCTGGGATTTGAGCAGAATCTGACGCTGGGTACCGAGTGGAACCAGCAGCGGATGAAGGATGGCGTGTCGACTACCCAGTCACTCTCTTATGGCTCCATTGACGGCGTTTCGGCAACCGGCCGTAGTCCTTATTCCAGCGCCGAGATCTTCTCGCTGTTTACCGAAGACAATATCGCGCTGACCGATAGCACTATGCTGACGCCCGCTCTGCGCTTCGATCATCACAGCATCGTCGGTAATAACTGGAGCCCATCGCTGAATCTCTCGCAGGGGCTGGCGGATGACTGGACGCTGAAGCTGGGGATCGCCCGCGCCTATAAAGCGCCGAACCTTTATCAGCTTAACCCGAACTATATCCTCTACAGCAACGGCCAGGGTTGCTATGCCAGTAGCTCAGCCTGTTACCTGATGGGGAATAGCGATCTGAAGGCGGAAACCAGCGTCAATAAAGAGATTGGCCTTGAGTATAAGCACAATGGCTATCAGGCCGGGCTGACTTACTTCCGTAACGATTACCATAACAAGATTGAATCGGGCTACTCGGCGGTGGGGACGGCCAGCAACGGCACCACCAATATTTACCAATGGGAAAACGTACCGAAGGCGCTGGTTGAAGGGCTGGAGGGCTCGCTGAATCTCCCGGTAAGCGAAACGGTCAACTGGAGCAACAACCTGACGTGGATGCTGCAGAGTAAGAATAAGACCACCGGCGATCGCCTGTCGGTGATCCCGCAGTTTACGCTGAACTCTACCCTGAGCTGGCAGGCACGCGACGATCTTTCGCTGCAGAGCACGTTCACCTGGTATGGCCGCCAGAAACCTAAACGCTTCAATTATAAAGGCGAGTCTGTTTCCGGCAGCGAGCTGAACGAAGTGAGCCCGTACAGCATTGTCGGTCTTAGCGCGACCTGGGATGTGAATAAAAACCTGAGCCTGACCAGCGGAGTGGACAACCTGTTCGATATTCGCCACTACCGTGCCGGTAACGCGCAGACGACGGGAAATTCGACGACCGGCGCTTATCTGTATGGTGCAGGTGCGGAAACTTATAATGAATCGGGGCGGACGTTTTATGTCAGCGTGAATACGCATTTCTGATTAACGATTCAAACACCCGCCGGAATAATGAACTATTCCGGCTTGTTATTTTTTATGCCGGGAAAAACCAGTGATATAAATTATGACAAAATCTCCACGGCCTCTACACAATTAATTCAACTTAGCAGCCTACAATGAATCCTGTTAATCGGATCTGCTTGATCCCGGAAACGGTTAACGGTGGCATCCTGCCATTTCCATTCTAAAGTAGTTCCTCTTCCCCCTTCCATTCCCAACCGCAGCAATGCGGAGGAGGGGGATCCTCTATCAGGTCAGGTTCAGGCTTCTGCGAAACTGCGTTGGTGTCATCGTATAATACCTTTTAAAGGTTCGGTTAAAGGCGCTGATATCTTCATAACCAGCCATCAGACAAATATCAACGATGCGGAAAGGCGGGTTGATCTGCAATAAATTAAGGGATAGTTGCATTCGCTGCTGGCGGATATACGCCATCGGCGACATGTTAAAATAGTGGCGAAACAGGCGAAAGAGATGCCATTCGGAGTAGCCGGAAAAGCGGCTTAGCGCCTGCATCGTGAGCTTCTTTGCAAGATTGTTTTTTATCCATTGCACCAGTTCGTTAAGCACTGAACGCTGAATTTCATTTCGCGGCATAATGTCTACCCATTTCATTACTATAGAAATCTGGCTGCATAATTTATTCAATATCTCTTCATTTTATCTACGGGATTATGCGTTAATTTCTCCCTGTTCCTGGTTTATTCCAGAGAGCATCATTCCTAACAAGATCTTTTCCCCCTTTCAACCAATGAGAAAGGGGGCTTTTTGTTTTTTTAGTTAAAAAAACAAAAACTATAGAGTTTCCATGTTATGAGGAAATGCTTATCTGACCAGGCTCAAGAGGGAAGGTTCCGTAGAAAAATATTTTTTTCAATATTCTCTCGTATCCATATTTTCTCCATTTTCTCGTCATAATTGCGTGCAATTCTGCGCCTCGTTCAGGTTATTTAAGATTGCGTCAGCAACTGTCTGGTGCAATGAACAGCATTATTCCCGGCAGGTATCTGCTATTGCTAAATATCTTCTAGACGACACCTTCATGCTAAAAAAAACGAGTATCATCGCCGGTCTATTGATTTCCCCTTTAACGCTCTATGCATCAACTTCATATACGGTTGATGACATTCGTTTCGAGGGTCTACAGCGCGTTACCGTCGGCGCCGCGCTACTGAGCATGCCTGTTCATACAGGAGAAGAGGTTTCTAATGAGGATATCAGCGACTCGGTCCGCGCCCTGTATGCCAGCGGCAATTTTGACAACGTACAGATCCTGCGCGATGGCAGCACGCTGGTAGTACAGGTAAAAGAGCGGCCTACCATCGCTAAAATCAGTTTTTCCGGCAATAAATCCGTTAAGGATGATGCCCTGAAAGAGAACCTGGCCGCCAGCGGCATTGAAGAAGGCAGCGCGCTGGATCGCAATACCCTTACGGAAATAGAAAAAGGATTACAGGATTTCTATTACAGTACAGGAAAATACAGCGCTCAGGTTCATGCCGTCGTCACCCCGCTGCCGCGTAACCGCGTTGATTTAAAGTTTGTCTTTCAGGAGGGGGTCTCGGCGAAAATTGCGCAAATAAATATTATTGGCAACCAGGCTTTTAGTGAAGAAACATTATTGGATCAGCTGCAGCTACGTGACAGCGTTCCGTGGTGGAACGTGATTGGCGATAAGAAATATCAAAAGCAAAAGATGGCGGCGGATCTTGAAACCCTTCGTAGCTATTATCTCGATCGCGGCTATGCGCGTTTTAGCATAAATTCAAGCCAGGTGAGTATTACGCCGGATAAAAAATCGCTATATATCACCATTAATATTGCCGAAGGTGCTCGTTATAAAGTCGCCAGTACGATGGTGACCGGCGATATGGCGCAGCATAATCAGGAAATTGAGGCGCTGGTGAAGCCTTTAGCGGGGAAATGGTATAGCGGTGCGGAAATCACGGCGGTCGAGAACAGTATTAAGACGCTGCTGGGAAAATACGGCTATGCCTGGCCGCAGGTGAACACCACATCGGATATTAATGATGCGGAAAAAAGCGTCATTTTGCATATCAGTGTCGATGCCGGACGCCGTTATTCGGTACGCCAGATTCGCTTTCAGGGTAACGATACTTCCCGTGATGCGGTGCTACGTCGCGAAATGCGCCAGATGGAAGGTGCGTGGTTGAATGATGAGAAGGTCGAGCAGGGAAAAACGCGGCTGGATCGTACAGGATTTTTCGAAACCGTCGACAAGCAGATCGTACCGGTAAGCGGTAGCCAGGATCAGGTGGACGTGGTCTATAAGGTGAAGGAGCGCAATACCGGTTCCTTTAACGTGGGTCTGGGCTTCGGCACCGATAGCGGCGTGAGCTACCAGCTCGGCGTCACCCAGGATAACTGGCTGGGAACCGGTAATAGCGTCAGCTTCAACGGCACGCGCAACAGTTACCAGTCCTATCTTGAGCTGGGAGCGACAAACCCTTACTTCACCGTGGATGGCGTTAGCCTCGGCGGTAAAATCTTTTACAACAGCTACGACGCCTCGGATGCCGATTCCGGGAGTTACAACCAGCAAAGCTACGGCGTCGGCAGTACGCTGGGATTCCCGATTAGCGAGAATAACGCTCTTAACCTGGGCCTGGACTATGTCCATAACCGCCTGACCAATATGGACCCGGAGCTCACCACCTGGAGCTATCTTAACTCGCGGGGCATCTATCCTGACGTTGTCACCAAAGATGGCGATAGCGGTGCGACCTATAGCGCCAATGACTATTTTGCCAGCGTTGGCTGGAGCTATAACAATCTGGATCGCGGTTTCTTCCCCCGGGCGGGGAATAAAAGCAGCCTGACCGCCAAGGTTACCGTACCCGGTTCGGATAACAGCTATTACAAAGTAACTTTCGATACCACCCAGTATATGCCGCTGACCGAGAACAAAAGCTGGGTGTGGATGGAGCACCTGCGTGCGGGCTATGCCGATGGGCTGAACGGCAAATCGGTGCCGTTTTACGATAACTTTTATGCCGGTGGATCGTCGTCGGTTCGCGGATTTTCGTCCAATACGATTGGCCCAAAAGCAGCGTATTATCGTTGTAATGGTTCTGAAAGCAGCTACAGCACCTGTCCGCTGGATTCTTCATCCGATGCGGTTGGCGGTAACGCGATGGCGGTCCTGAACAGCGAATTTATTGTGCCGACGCCGTTTGTGAATGACAAATATGCCGACAGCCTGCGAACGTCGCTATTCCTCGATGCCGGTACGGTATGGAGTACCACCTGGCAAAATACCGGTCAGACGCTGGCGGCAGGGATCCCGGACTATGGCGACCCTTCGCATATCCGTATGTCTGCCGGGATTGCGGTGCAGTGGATGTCGCCGTTAGGCCCGCTGGTGTTTTCCTGGGCTGAGCCATTTAAAAAATACGATGGAGATAAAGCTGAGCAGTTCCAGTTTAATATTGGTAAAACCTGGTGATGCCCGCGTTTAATATGCGCACAATCGCTTAGATATTTTTGACTCACTCCCGGTGTAATATTACAGGCTACCGCTTTTGGTAGCCTGTAATTTATTGTCAATATATACTTATTTATGTATGTTCATTGCTGGCGCTATCGTTGATTATTATGGCTAACCATTCATTGTTATAATGCAATATTCACGCTACATCTTAGTGAGTATAAAGCGCTTTGAGTATTGTCTGATATCACATTATTAATCGATCGCCTTGCGGTTATCTATGATGAATGCTATCAATATATAGAGTCATTAATCAGCAATGCACGCAAGGATAGAAAATGAAATGGACTATTCATAATACTCTTGTCTGCCCGCATTCCGGGGTAGCTTTTTCCTCAATTTCCAGCCTGCGGTTTTTAAAGTTTATTCTGTGGTATGAGGCCGACATTTTATTACTGCCGGGAGAGTCGATAAAACTCTACTCATCGAGCGTGTTAATCAACGAGCAATATCATGCGGTAAAAGTTTATAACATCACGCGATACGATGAAGCGCAGTGGGAGAAGCTGCGGGAGCGGCCTTCCTGTCCTTATCATTCTACCGCCACGACGGCAGACTCCTGCCGTTACCAGGCGCTCTGCGCCATAAAACGCTGCCCAAACGACTTTCCACGTGCAGTACCGGGGCTGCCGTCGGGGCAGCACGATCTGGGCCAGCAGATACGGTAAAACCTGACCCGTATCTGGCCATTGTTGTTGTTCATGCAGGTGATGTATTGTCACAAAGGGGGGAAAGTGCAGCAGGTTCCCGGTGGCAAAGGTCTTACTCTCCTCTGGTGGCCAGAAGAGACACATCCTCCCGGAGGCGGCACGTAGTCCCTGTCCTCCGGGCTACCCTTTTGTTGGCCCTGTCGCCCGGCTATGCACAGTGCGGACCGGGGATTTTCGCTAACGGCGCTTCGCCAGTGCGGGCATTCACGATGGTGTGGGCGTGGCCGCCCGGATAAGGCGGCCCGAAATCAGGTCATCATCATCGGCCATTCAGGCGGAGTCTGGCTCATGACTTCAATCATCACGTCCTTGATATTGCCCCAGATTTTCGCCACGTCCAGCAGCGTAATGCCCAACAGACCGGTGGCAAACCAGCAGGCCGCGGCCAGGCCAATACAGCTACAGATTACCGCTAAACCGGCATAATCACTTTTACGCAGCTGAATGTTCAACGAGCTGGCCAGAAACATCAGCACTGCGCTCACGAGCGGCCAGCGCAAAAGTACGACACTGGTAGTAATGGAAGCCATCAACCTATCCTCAACGAAATTTGGAAGCCTTTGACAACCTGGCGAGACTGACGGTGATGCGATGCTCTGGCTATCTTCAGGCAAACAGAAACGTAATGAAACAACGTTTTTGTTTCATCAGCTAATGTGAACTATATCACATTTGTTCTTTTATTCACCAGTCCAAAATGGGAGTTTTCGTGCGCTCATTGACCCTGCAAAGTTCGTGGTTAATAAGGGGGAGGGAGAGCTTTCATTGCGAAGGTCGATTATAAGCGATAGTCGAGCGCATTTCTTTTTTAATAAGGTTTAGGTTCTGCGGATTTTATTACATATTCCGGCGAATTATACGGATAAACCGAATTAGATAGTGGGGCTAATCTCATTATGTTGAGAATGTTTCTCACGTCTTGCATTAGCAAGTATTATTCATCATTCATAGTCATGAGGTTTTTACGTCAAAGCGTGGGTTGCTGAGATACCCTGATTCATATCACAGTAAGAGGAATCATCGGGGCCTTTCACCTTGATTAAGGCGTATCGCATGGATAAAAAGCGTAAATGAGTCGTAGCGCGCCACACAAGGCGTTGAGAATTGTTGGCATCGTGCTGGTCATTCTGCTACCGGTGGTGCTGGCATTGTGGTTTGCGCAAATCCGCGCCAAAGCGGAAACCGCCGATCAGCTGCGGCTGTTTTCTCGGCTGGCGCTACAAAAAACGGAGTTGGTTATTCGAGAAGCTGACGAAGCGCGCGATAAGGCCCGTTTGTATCAGGGAGAAGTGTGTTCGCCGTATCATCAGCAATATCTGCTCGGCATTGTACGCGGTCTGCTCTATATCGACGACTTAATCTACGCCAACGGCAGCCATTTTTTCTGCTCCACTGCGGTACGCCGCGAGATGGGGTGGCAAATTCCGGCCGCAACCTATACCAAAAAGCCGGATATCGCGATTTACTACTACCGCGAAACGCCTTTCTACCCTGGCTATGCGATGAACTATCTGCAGCGCGGCCACTATGTGGTGGTGATTAATCCGCTCTCGTTCAGCGCGCTGATATCCAGTGACAGCAATCTCGCCTGGGGCGTGTTTGATACCAAAACGAACCATTTTTTTTCCGTCAGCAAGAACGCCGATCCTGAGGAACTACGTCATCTGATTCGCGCTGAAGAGGCGCTCTTTCAGCAGGATGGCCGCGTTTATGCCATCGCCCATTCCACCGTTCGCCCGATTGCCGTCATCATGTCCACCTCGCGCGTCAGCTATTACCAGAATTTTTATAATCAGGTGACGCTGACTCTGCCGCTGGGGCTGATTTGCAGCGTGTTGCTGTTACTGGTGTGGTCGCGCACGCGGCAGCAGTACCACTCTCCGCGTAATATGCTGCAGCGCGCGTTAAGCCGTCGCCAGCTGTGCCTGCACTATCAACCGATTATCGATATTAAAAATCACCGCTGCGTTGGTACCGAAGCGTTATTGCGCTGGCCGGGGTTTGATGGCCCGGTGATGAGTCCGGCGGAGTTTATTCCGCTGGCGGAAAACGAAGGGATGATCGCCCAGGTTACCGACTATGTCATCGATGAGGTATTTTCCGATCTCGGCGAATTTCTGGCGCGGCATCCGCACCTGTACGTAGCGATTAATCTCTCGGCTGCTGATTTTCAATCCGCGCGCTTGATTGAGCATATCAATGAGAAGGTCCGGCGCTACGCCATCAAGGCGGAACAAATAAAAATCGAAGTGACCGAACGCGGGTTTATTGACGTCCCGAAAACGACGCCGGTGATTCAGGCTTTTCGCGACGCGGGATATGAAATCGCTATCGATGACTTCGGCACCGGCTACTCCAATCTGAACAATCTCCATGCGCTCAACGTCGATATCCTCAAGATTGATAAATCTTTTGTCGATACGCTGTCAAACAACACCACCAGCCACCTGATTGCCGAACATATCATCCAGATGGCGAACAGCCTGCATTTAAAGATCGTCGCTGAAGGCGTGGAAACGGCAGAGCAGGTCGCCTGGCTACAAAAGCGGGGCGTGCAATATTGCCAGGGCTGGCTCTTTGCGAAAGCGATGCCGCCGCAGGAGTATATGCAGTGGCTGGCTAACGACCGCACCAGCCTCTGCCCCTGGCAACAACGTTATCAGGCGGAAATCTGATGGCGATAGTCGGTAGGCGTACGGTCGAATTCGCGGCGGAACACCCGTGAGAAAGTCTGCTGCGATACGTAGCCGAGATCCATCGCGATATCAAAAATAGGGCGCTGGGTGGTTCTTAGCGCTTCCGCAGCGAGCAGCAGACGGCGCTGGCGAATGTAATCACCTAGCGTTTGATGCATCACGGAGCGGAACATCCGCTGGAGATACCATTTTGAGTATCCCGATTTTCTGGCGACTACATCAATGTTAAGTGGTTGATCGATATGTTCATCAATCCATTCAATAAGCGTTTGGATAATATCCTGATGGGACATAAAGCGGCCTCTCTCGATTCGTCGTTTTGTCTGCGGGCGAGTATAATTCCTCAAGTTAACTTGAGGTAAAGCGCTTTATGGAAAAGAAATCTCCCCGCATCAAAATGCTGCTGACTCCCGGCGAAGTGGCAAAACGAACCGGCGTGGCCGTCTCCGCGCTGCACTTTTATGAAAGCAAAGGGCTGATCCACAGTCAGCGCAACGCGGGCAATCAGCGGCGCTACCGGCGCGACGTCCTGCGTGCGGTGGCGATCATTAAGATTGCGCAACGCATTGGTATTCCGCTGGCCACTATCGGTGATGCATTTGGCGTACTGCCGGAAGGGCATAACCTCAGCGCCAAAGAGTGGAAGATGCTGTCGTCCCAGTGGCGGGAGGAGCTGGACCGACGGATTCACACCCTGACCGCGCTGCGCGATCAGCTTGATGGCTGCATCGGCTGCGGCTGCCTGTCGCGCCGCGACTGTCCGTTACGCAACCCGGGCGATAAGCTGGGAGAAGAGGGGACCGGCGCACGGCTGCTGGAAGAGGATTAAAAAAACTAAAGCGCCACAACAGGGCGCTTTAGTTGTTTTCCGGTCTTGGTCTTTCGCACTATCCCGCTGGTACGCAGGAGGGTTTCCCCCGACGTCGGCTCACCTCAGTATTGCGCAATATATTGATGGAGGTTCCGGTTTGCGCCGACAACTTAAGTGTGGCTCTTTTCTCTGATTTTGCCGCCTCAGGTTGCCGAAAAATTCCCGTCATTCGCTGCCTGTTCCTATAGTTAATTTGAACAAACAGCGGGAGAGGCCCATGTTAACGGTACATCATCTCAATCAGTCACGATCGCAGCGCGTATTATGGGCGCTGGAAGAGTTGCAGCTGCCTTATCAGGTTGTCTCTTATCAGCGGGGAAAGGATATGCTCGCGCCAGCGGAGTTAAAAAGCGTTCATCCGTTGGGGAAATCGCCGGTCGTTGAAGATAACGGCCATATTCTGGCGGAGTCCGGCGCCATTCTGGAGTATTTACAGGAAACCTATGATAGCGCCAGGCGCTTAAAGCCTGAGTCGGTGGAAGATAAACTGCAATACCGCTTTTGGCTGCACTATGCCGAGGGTTCGCTGATGCCCCTGCTGCTGATGAAGCTGGTGTTTTCCAGCCTGGGCAAGCCCCCGGTGCCGTTTGGCATACGCACGCTGGGCAATGCATTAGGCAAAGGGGTGCAAAAGGCCTGGCTTAACCGACAGGTTGAGACCCATGCCCGCTTTATTGAATCGCACCTTTCTCGCCAGCGCTGGTTTGCCGGCGCTGAGCTGAGTATGGCTGATATTCAGATGAGCTTTCCGGCAATGGCGTTGCTGGCGCGCGGCGGGGTGGGGGATTTACCGCATCTGACGCAGTGGGTTCAGCGGGTAGAGCAGCGTCCGGCCTGGCAGAAGGCGATTGAGCGTGGGGGCCCATTTACCTTACCCGGCGAATGAACCATTACTAAAGCCGATGACAGGGGAAAATTGCTATCAGCGCAATACAAAAATGTTACCGGATTGCGCATGGACGATAACGTTTGCGCATCGGCTGGTTATTTCATGAACGTCATAAGCGAAATTTAGCTAAATCCGACAAACTTCTGTTGAAAAGGCCCGTCTAAAGGCTGGATAATCGTTTGCCTTTTTATTTTGCTCATCATTTCCTCTGCTGACAGGGGGGAGCAAAGTCATTCTTCACACCGTATTGTATGCGCGGAGTTAAACGTTTGCTTTTCACAGCCCCTGGCGCTGCGATGTAGCACAAGGAGATCGCGTTTAACTGGCAGTGGATGGTCCACCTCGCATCCAGACGAACGATAAAAATTCTCAGGGGAAGTTTTCTATGTCTACGCCTTCAGCGCGTACCGGCGGTTCATTAGACGCCTGGTTTAAAATTTCTGCTCGCGGCAGTACCGTGCGTCAGGAAATCGTTGCCGGTCTTACCACCTTCCTGGCGATGGTCTACTCCGTCATCGTGGTGCCGGGGATGCTCGGCAAAGCGGGTTTTCCGCCAGCTGCGGTATTTGTTTCCACCTGTCTGGTTGCCGGCGTCGGCTCGCTGGTGATGGGGCTGTGGGCGAACCTGCCGCTGGCGATTGGCTGCGCCATCTCGCTGACCGCTTTTACCGCTTTTAGCCTGGTGCTGGGCCAACAGATCAGCATTCCGGTCGCGCTGGGCGCGGTCTTCCTGATGGGCGTACTGTTTACCGTCATCTCCGCAACCGGCATTCGTAGCTGGATCCTGCGTAACCTGCCGCAGGGCGTTGCGCACGGCACGGGGATTGGTATCGGTCTGTTCCTGCTGCTGATTGCCGCCAACGGCGTTGGTCTGGTGATCAAAAACCCGCTGGACGGTCTGCCGGTGGCGCTGGGTAATTTTGACAGTTTCCCGGTGATTATGTCGCTGGTCGGGCTGGCGGTGATTATCGGCCTCGAAAAACTGAAAGTGCCGGGCGGTATCCTGCTGACGATTATCGGCGTTTCGATTATCGGCCTGATCTTCGATCCTAACGTTCACTTCTCCGGCATCTTCGCCATGCCGTCGCTGAGCGACGATAAAGGCAACTCGCTGATCGGCAGCCTGGATATCGTGGGCGCGCTCAACCCGGTCGTGCTGCCAAGCGTGCTTGCGCTGGTGATGACCGCGGTGTTTGACGCCACCGGCACGATCCGCGCGGTGGCCGGTCAGGCGAACCTGCTGGATAAAGACGGGCAGATTATCAACGGCGGCAAAGCGCTGACCACCGACTCCCTGAGCAGCGTCTTCTCCGGCCTGGTCGGGGCGGCGCCGGCGGCAGTGTATATCGAGTCTGCTGCCGGTACGGCGGCGGGCGGTAAAACCGGCCTGACCGCAGTGACCGTCGGCGTACTGTTCCTGCTGATCCTGTTCCTCTCTCCGCTCTCCTATCTGGTTCCGGCTTATGCTACCGCGCCGGCGCTGATGTACGTCGGCCTGCTGATGCTGAGCAACGTGGCGAAAATCGATTTCAACGACTTTGTTGATGCGATGGCGGGGCTCATCACCGCGGTCTTTATCGTGCTGACCTGTAACATCGTTACCGGCATCATGATTGGTTTTGCGGCGCTGGTGATTGGCCGTCTGGTATCCGGCGAATGGTGTAAGCTGAACCTGGGGACGGTGATTATCGCCGCGGCGCTGGTCATCTTCTATGCTGGCGGTTGGGCGATTTAACTTTTCCTGCTAACGGCGGGCGGCTTTAGCCGCCCGTTTAATTTTTAAGCCACATCCTGTTTCCTTTTGCGTTAATCTGAGTAGCGTATTATGCCGAGACATGACGCCTCAGGTGTAAAAAAGAAAACGCAGCAAACAGGGAACACATGGAAATATTCTTTACCATACTCATCATGACCCTCGTGGTCTCTCTCTCCGGGGTGGTTACACGCGTACTGCCCTTTCAGGTTCCACTACCTTTAATCCAAATCGCCATCGGCGCGCTGTTGGCCTGGCCTACCTTCGGATTGCATGTTGAATTCGATCCTGAACTCTTTCTGGTTCTGTTCATCCCGCCGCTGCTATTTGCCGATGGCTGGAAGACGCCGACCCGCGAGTTTATTGAGCATGGGCGAGAAATCTTCGGTCTGGCGCTGGCGTTAGTGGTGGTGACGGTGGTCGGTATTGGCTATCTCATCTACTGGATCGTTCCCGGTATCCCGCTGATTCCGGCTTTTGCCCTTGCGGCCGTCCTGTCGCCAACGGATGCCGTCGCGCTGTCCGGCATCGTCGGCGAAGGGCGTATTCCGAAAAAAATTATGGGAATTTTGCAGGGCGAAGCGCTGATGAACGATGCGTCTGGCCTGGTCTCCCTGAAGTTTGCCGTTGCGGTGGCGATGGGCACGATGGTCTTTACCGTCGGCGGCGCGACGGTGGAGTTCTTCAAGGTGGCAGTCGGCGGTATTCTCGCGGGCTTCGTGGTCAGCTGGCTGTACGGGCGCTCAATGCGCTTCCTTAGCCGCTGGGGCGGCGATGAACCGGCAACGCAAATTGTGCTGCTGTTCCTGCTGCCGTTCGCCTCTTACCTGATCGCTGAACACATCGGCTTTTCCGGCATCCTGGCGGCAGTCGCGGCGGGGATGACCATCACCCGTTCCGGCGTGATGCGCAGCGCGCCGCTGGCGATGCGCCTGCGCGCCAACAGCACCTGGGCGATGCTGGAGTTCGTGTTTAACGGCATGGTGTTCCTGCTGTTGGGCCTGCAGCTGCCGGATATTCTCTCCAGCTCGCTGGTGGCCGCAGAGGCGGATCCCAACGTCGAAACCTGGATGTTGTTTACCGATATCATCCTGATTTATGCCGCCCTGATGCTGGTGCGTTTTGGCTGGCTGTGGACGATGCGCAAGCTGAGCCAGCGTTTCCTGAAAAAGAAACCGATGGAGTTCGGCTCCTGGACCACGCGCGAGCTGCTCATCTCCTCCGTCGCCGGCGTTCGCGGGGCCATTACCCTTGCTGGTGTGCTGTCGATTCCTCTGCTGCTGCCGGACGGCAACGTCTTCCCGGCGCGCTATGAGCTGGTATTCCTTGCCGCCGGGGTGATTCTGTTCTCTCTGTTTGTCGGCGTGATTGTGCTGCCGATTCTGCTGCGCCATATCGAGTCGACCGACCATGTACAGCAGCGCAAAGAGGAGCGCCTGGCGCGGGCGGCAACGGCGGATGTGGCGATTGTCGCGATTCAGAAAATGGAAGAGCGTCTGGCGGCGGATACCAAAGAAAACATCGATAATCAGCTGCTGACTGAGGTCAGCTCGCGGGTAATTGGTAACCTGCGCCGTCGCGTTGATGGGCGTAACGATGTGGAAACCTCGATGCTGGAAGAGAGCCTCGAGCGCCGGTTCCGTCTGGCGGCGCTGCGTTCTGAACGCGGGGAGCTGTACCATCTGCGCGCCACCCGGCAGATCAGTAACGAGACGCTGCAGAAGCTGCTGCACGATCTCGACCTGCTGGAAGCGCTGCTTATCGAGGATCAGTAACACCGTACTCGTCCGCGACGGCGCCTGAGTCGCCTTGTCCGGGCTACCGCCCCTCAGACGATTGGGAATCTGTAGCCCGGATAAGGCGTTGACGCCGCGGTTAAGCGTGCCGCTTTCGGCATCTTACTTCAGCCAGAACGCCTTACTGCACTCCAGCCACGCCCGCGCGCTGTGCGACATGTACACGCCTTCCCGCCAAATCATTCCCAGTTCCCAGCGTAGATCGCTTTGTAACAGTATCCAGCAAAAGCTCTGCGGGTCGAGGCGCTGGCAAATCGGCTCCGGTAAAATCGCGACGCCAATTCCGGCCTGTACCATCGCGGCCAGAAAATCCCACTGTCCGCTGCGCACGGCGATACGCGGCTTAACTTCATGCTGAGTAAATAGCCGCATCAGCTGCTGGCTGAGGGCGAAATCCTCGTTGTAGATCACCAGCGGATGTGCGGCGAGCGCTTCCGGCGACAACGAACTGATGCCTTCCCACTGCGCCGTTCTCGGCGTCAGCACGCAGAGCGGATGGCTGAACAGCGAGAGCGTGGTTAAGCCGCTGGCCTCATCAACGGGAAGCGCGGTCATGGCTAAATCCAGTTCACCGTTGCTTACGGCCTGCTGCACGGTCAGCCCGCCGAATTCGGAGATTTTCAATTCCACACCCGCATAGCGCTGGCGAAAGCGGCTAATCGGTTCGGCCATCAACATCCCGACCATCGGCGGAATGCCGAGACGCAGTACGCCCTTATGCAGATGATTAATATCGCTTAGCTCCGACTCCAACTGATGAAATTCACCAAGGATGGCCTGTCCGCGCTCGAAAACTACCCGACCGGTATCGGTCAGCAGCAGCCGACGACCGTCGCGGATCAGCAGCGTGCAGTTCAGCTCATCTTCCAGATTCTTGAGCATCTTACTGATGGTCGGCTGCGTGACGAACAACTTCTCCGCTGCGCGGGTAAAGCTTTGCTGGCGCACCACTTCGACAAAATAGCGCAGCGTTCGGATATCCATAATTATTCCCTGAGACTATACCTGTGATGATTTTAATTCATTTCTGCCGGGCCCGGCGGCTCTCTATACTGCTCGCCTGTCTTCTTTTTCAGGAATACCGCTCATGGCCTTTGCGCCAGCTCGCGTGACGCCCTTCGTTATGCAACGTCTTCAGGTACCTGTTCAGGTACTGATCTACGCCGGACTGTTCGTCTGCGCTGACTATTTTGTTAACTGGCTGCACCTGCCGCTTCCGGCGAACCTTGTCGGCATGCTGATGATGTTGACACTGATAGTCTGCCGGGTGATCCCTTTAAACTGGGTACGCGCCGGCGCCCGCTGGCTGCTGGCCGAGATGCTGCTGTTCTTCGTGCCGGCGGTAGTGGCGGTCGTCAACTACGCGCAACTGCTGATGGTGGAGGGCTGGCGCATCTTTCTGGTGATTGGCTTAAGTACCATGATGGTGCTGGGCGCGACGGCATGGGTGGTTGATAAAGTGTATCGCTATGAAGTCAGCAGGATGAAACATGAGTGATTTCCAGCTGAGCGTCCTGTGTCTTCTTGTCACGCTGGGGCTCTATTTTGCCAATAAACGGCTTTATCGCCGCTTCCATAAACTGCCCCTGATGCCGCTGGTTTTCACCCCGATCCTGCTGGTGATGATGCTGGTATTCGGCCATATCTCTTATCAAAGCTATATGGGGGAGGCCCACTGGCTGCTATGGCTGCTGGGCCCGGCGACTATCGCTTTCGCCGTGCCGGTGTATGACAATCTGGCGATTATTAAACGCCACTGGATGTCGCTGACGGCCGGAGTAACGACCGCGTCGGTTGTTGCGGTGACCAGTTCGGTGTGGCTGGCGCGGCTGTTTACCTTGCCCGATGAGATCCAGCGTAGCCTGGCGGTACGTTCGGTGACCACGCCCTTTGCGCTGGCGGCAGCTAAACCGCTGGGCGGTCAGCCTGATTTAGTCGCCCTGTTTGTCGTGGTCACCGGGGTATTCGGCATGGCGGTGGGTGATGTGCTGTTTCTGCGTCTTTCTATTCGCGAAGGGATGGCTAAAGGAGCGGGTTTCGGCGCGGCATCCCACGGCGCCGGTACCGCGCGATCTTATGAACTGGGGCCGCAGGAGGGCGTCGTCGCCAGCCTGGTGATGATGCTTTCCGGCGTTGTGATGGTATTGGCCGCGCCGCTGGTGCGCTGGGCAATGTTCTGACTATTATTTTCTGTGGTTTGTCCTCCGCAAGGAAATAGACCACAGAAAAAATATATATCATCAATATTTATTTCAGTTGTCATTTCATATTTGATATACCTCAACCAATATAATCAACACTTGAATCGTTGAAAACATGAAGTCATGTAAAAGTAGATGAAGTTTATCCACCGATGTTAATCTCACTTATTTTACGTTTAAGTGTAACTAAATGTTTCAAAATCGCCTCATTTTAACTTGATTCACAAATATAAATCACTATATTTATTTGCAGTATGAATGAGTGGTTTTTGCAATCTGTTGTTTTTATTTGTTTATTTTTAAATCATGTCTTTATCTTATAGGTTAATCTCATTTATGATTTTAGGATTATTCTTCATTAGTTATTGAGGGTTATCTTGTTTTTGGATATCTTATTGAGGTGAGCTTTTATTATTGAATGGATTCATGTGGAGCTTGAGCTTTTGCTCCAATATTTAAAATAATATTGTAAGCAGGCAGTTTATTTCCCTAAGCGCTGATATAACTTATAGATTGAGTTGATGCCTGTTTCCCTTCTCTAATAGAGTGCCATAAACAATTGATGGACTGATTGTTAATCTTAATAAACAGGAGAATACCAATGAAAATGAATGCAATAACTCTGGCTAAAATAGTCGCCTTCTCTGCGGGCTGCTCACTGGTGACAATGGCGCAGGCGGATAACACCATTACTTTTACCGGCACGGTCTCTGATACTACCTGTACAGCTACTATCGATAACGGCGTCTCATCCATTGAGATGGGGACTTCCTCCGTCGCGGATCTGAAGGCGAATACTTATGGCGCGGCCAAGAATTTTTCTTTCACCCTGACCGGTTGCCCGAAAGTGGCTGATGGCGGTAACGCTAAGGCCAGAGTCACCTTTGGCGGTGAAGCCGATGAAACTAATAGCGATTACTTTAAGAACCAGGCTTCCGCATCACCTGCGACGGGCGTTGCCGTAGCTATTTTTGATAACCAGGGTGCGCTGCTTAAAAATAATACTGAAGGCGCCGATGTGGATATTTCCTCCGGCGCTGCGACCATTCCTTTCACCGTAAAAATGGCGAAAGCAGGCAGTGCTGAACCGACTAAAGGCGCCGTTCAGACAACGGTAACCTACAACGTTACGTACTATTAATTCAGACGCTAATAAATACCAAGGGAAAGGGTAACTCTTTCCCTTACTGGACTCCATTATGAACAGATTATTCTACTTTATTTGTTTTTATTTGTGTGCGTCTGCGGCGCAGGCAAGCGTAGTCGTGGGCGGCACGCGGGTGATATTCGATGGCACACAAAAGTCGACGACGGTATCTGTTCAAAATAAGGATAATGTGACCAATATCGTTCAATCCTGGATCTCCGTTGTCGATGCGGCCTCGCCAGCGAAAGATTCATTCATCACAACGCCTCCGCTATTTCGCCTGAAGTCCGGAGAGCAAGGATTTGTACGCATTCTACGTTCGGGTAAACCTTTAGCGGAGGATCGGGAATCCATGTTCTGGTTGAATATTAAAGGGATTCCCGCCATGGAGAACGCGCCGGACAAAAATATGGTTCAGTTTGCGATTAATTCCAGGATAAAGCTTATTTTTCGACCCGCCGCATTGAAAAGCGCCATACCAGAAAATTTTGCCGAAAAGCTGCAGTGGTCTGCTGAAGGGCGAGATATAAAAGTGAAAAATGTTTCTCCTCTATATATGAATTTCTCTGAAGTTTTGGTGAACGGCAAAGCAGTACCTGAAGCGTGGCTTGTTGCCCCCTTTTCAACAATAAAAATACCGGTAGCAAATGCCTCTTCTGCGGGCAAAAAGAAAATCACATGGAGCGTGATCAATGATTATGGAATGCCTGGACCGAAATATACCGCCATCATTCAATAACGTTGGAAAGCGTTATACCTTTTTATTGACCAGCGGCTATGCCGCCTTCATTTTCAGCTTTGCCACAATACCTCTCCCGGCGATGGCAGGTGAGTACTTCAATCCCCACCTGCTGGAGGTAAACGAAACCGGTACCTCCGCCGTTGACTTAACCTATATTTCTGAAGAGACGATTCCGCCAGGTGACTACAACCTGGATGTCTATATTAACCATACGTTTGTGGCTTCTGAGTCCGTCATTTTTACGCGACAGGATCAAAATAACGCCGCTTCATCCCGGCCATGTCTTTCCGTCGCGCGCCTGAAAGAGTGGTCGATTAAAACCGAAGATTATCCTGAGCTTACCGTGGCGGGTTCGGAGTGCGCAAAACTGTCTGCGATCCCCGGATGGGAGACAGCGGTACAGCTCTCGCAACAACGAATCGACTTTACCTTACCCCAGGTGGCTTTAGTGCACCGTCCGCGGGGGTATGTCCCGGAAAGCCGATGGCAGCAGGGCATTACCGCCGGGCTATTGAATTACAACATTTCCGGGCAAAAAACCGATCCGCGAGATGGAGGCGTTTCCACCTCCAGCCAGTTTGTCAGCCTGCAGCCGGGGTTGAATGTTGGGCCGTGGCGTTTACGTAATTACAGCACCCTCAATCATAATGACGATGGCAGCCAGTGGGACTCCGTCTATAGCTATATTTCACGCGATATCCACGCCCTGAAAGGTCAGCTGATAGTGGGGCAAACCTATACTTCTTCGGCGGTGTTTGACAGCATCAGCTTCACCGGCCTGCAACTGAACTCTGATAAAGAGATGCTCCCGGACAGCCTGAACGGCTTCGCACCGGTCATAAAAGGCATCGCGCGCTCGACCGCAGACGTGACGGTTTATCAAAACGGATACAGCATTTATAAAACAACGGTCTCTCCCGGCGCCTTTGAGATAAACGATCTTTATCCCACGGGAAGCGCGGGCGATCTCTACGTGACGGTGAAAGAATCAGACGGTAGTGAGCAGAGCTTTGTGGTGCCGTTTGCTTCACTGGCAATATTACAACGTGAAGGGCAGGTTGATTACGCTTTCAGCGGCGGCAAGACGCGCCCGGGAAGCGCGGGCGGAAAGGAGTATCAGTTTCTACAATCCAACGTTGCCTGGGGAGCGTTGAGCAACGTCACGCTGTACGGCGGCTTTCAGCAATTAGAGGATAAATACAGTAATCTCCTGCTGGGGGCCGGGTTTAATTTGGGTTCAGTCGGGGCGCTCTCTTTTGATGCTTCTCAGTCCTGGGCTGACATAAAAGAAAATTCCTCATCGGATAACGCTTCATCCAGCGAAGGGCAGTCATACCGCGTGCGCTTTAGTAAAGATTTTCCACAGACGGGGACAAACTTTTCCGTTGCCGGGTACCGTTACTCAACGCATGGTTATTATTCTCTGCAGAACTTTATCGATCGGGCGGACTCTCATCGCGCCTGCTGTTCGTCATCCGGTCGGACTAAAGACCGCTTTGACGCTTCAGCGTCGCAGATTTTCTCCGGATTCGGTTCACTCTCCCTTTCGCTGGTCAGTGAGTCTTACTGGGATAACTCGCGGATGGAGTCGCTGGGCGTGAGTTATAGCAATACGTTTGGCCGGATGTCCTACTTCATTAACTACGCCTATAACCGCAATGTGCAGAGCAGCGGCCAGAATGAAAATAGCTCGCCTTCCAGCGACAGCATTATTTCGCTAACCGTGAGTATTCCTTTCGGCGCCGATATATCAGCCAGCTACAATATGAACAGCAGCCGGGTGGGAGACACCACTCACAGTCTTGGTTTAAATGGCTCCGCTTTCGCCGATCGTTCTCTGAACTGGAACGTGCAGGAGGGATATAACGCCAGCGATAAAAGCACCTCAGGGAACATCAACCTCAACTACCAGGGCTCAAAAGGTGAAGTCACCGCCGGATACGGTTATGACAGCAACAGCGCCCACTATAATTATTCGCTACGCGGTGGGATGCTCGCCCATTCCGGCGGGATAACGCTGTCACGCTATCTGGGCGAGAGCGTTGCGCTGATTGAAGCGCCTGGCGTCAGGGATATCGCGGTACGCGGGCAGACTAACGTCATGACCGATTCTGCCGGGTATGCCGTAGTGCCTTTCGTTCGTCCTTATCATGAAAACAATCTCTCCCTTGATGAACAGCAGGTCTCGGGAGCGGAAATAGATAATATCGTCAGAACGGTGGTCCCGACGCGCAATGCGATCGTAAAAGTTAAATATGATACCTGGATTGGCTATAAGGCCATGATGACCTTGCAATTTCATCATAAAGATGTGCCGTTTGGCGCGGTGATTACGCTAGAGGATGAAAGTCAGGAGTATAAACAAAAACGCAGCGCTATTGTCGGTGATTCCGGGCAGGCCTATTTGACCGGGCTGCCAGAAAAAGGCCGCTTATTTGTGAAGTGGGGCGATGCTTTAACTCGCCAGTGTTATGTCAATTATGATTTATCATCTAACAAATCAATTGACGATATTGTTTTTTATACGGCGGATTGCCGATGAACAATCTCAATATATTGTGTTTTGAGCACACCACTAAAATGATAGCGATGCGGATACACCATGCTCAATCGCCATTGCGGCTAGCGATAGCTGCAATAGCAGGGCTACTGGCCAGTGCTTCATCTGCCTGGGCCTATGACGCTACGAGTACCGTCAATTTTAATGTCACCGGCAATATTGAAGAACCTGTCTGTGAGGTTTTTGTAAAACCGTCCAATGCTATCAGCCTGGGGACGGTTTCTTCTCAGCGTCTGACCGGTAAACCGGGGGCCAGTAGCGATACCACAACCGTTTCCCTGGCATTTGATAACTGCTCAACCGGTACGTCTTCAGTGACGATAACGTTTAGCGGCGCTCCGTTTGATCGTACTTATCCCGCAATTTATGTCAGTGAGCTGATTGATGGGGCAAAGGATGTTGGCTTACAGCTTGTGAGTGCCGCGGATGGGAAAACGCTGGGTCCAAACGAGAGTTATACCTATGCATTTACGGCCTCCCCTGGCGGGCACGCCTTTGATATGGCGGCCAGAATGTATACGCCATACGGCAAAGTAACGCCAGGAAACGTTGCCTATACGGTCACTTTCAACGTGTCATACAAATGACGGAAGGTGTTTAGGGATATATATGAATAAATATTTTTTATTACTATTGATGTTGGTTTTCCCTATTTATGGTTGGTCCTGTAGCTCTGGGGCCAATTATGGTGATGTGACGATGGCAAATCTACCCGAACAAATATTAATTAATGCGGGGAGTTATTCTGCCGGAACGGTCCTTTATGACTCCGGGAGAATAACGCGTTCGAATACTCAGGTCTGGAACTGTGAGGGGAAGATGTATGCCCGTTTTGAATGGTCTTCAGCAAATGCAGGCGCACTTACTGGCGATCATATCTATACGACATCCGTACCGGGTATTGGTTTAAGAGTGAAAGTCTGGCTGAATATTACCGGTGAATATGATGGCGATACTGACGATTTTCTCCCTGATTACACTGAGCATTATATTGGCGACTCAGAGTTTTATCTTGGAAAACCAGGGGGGTTTTTAGATTACTATGCCACAACAAACTATTCCCCCGCCTACCAGCTACAGCTGGTGGCCACGGGAGGCGCAATCGCCAGCAACAGCTCTCTGTCGATAAAGGACCCTATCTCATCGGTTTCGCTTAAAGATAGCACTGGCACGATGGTTATTTCCCAACTGCACATCAGCGGTACGACGCAAATCAAGCTGACGCCGATGGGCTGTACGGCAGGTACGACCGCGCTGAATTTCCCTATGGGCTCCGTGAAAACGAGTGAGTTTACTCTTTCCTCGACAGCCGGCTCCGCCCAGCAAACGCTGATGCTTTCCTGCGAGCCCGGAACCAATATATCAATGCGTGTGACGGCGACTGAAGCCGACGGCGATAATCCGAACAGGAGCGTTATTGCGTTAACGGCGGGGGAAAACGTAGCAACCGGTGTGGGTGTGCAGTTAAGCCTCAACGGGAAGGTTATACCGTTAAACACCAGTTTTTATTTAAGTACATCCAGCAGAAGTGTAACGTTGAATGCCGGAGCTGAGGCCAGCTACGCAACCTTCACCTACCCGAATAATCCCGGCGGCGCTGCTGCATCGAACTCGCTCATCTTTTCAACTAACTATTACAAAACCGGGGCTGAAGTGACGCCTGGAACGGCCAACGCCAGCGGAACGATAACATTCACTTATAACTAGAATCACCCCTACCCCAGCCGTCAGGCCGGGGTAGGGGTAATCATTAATGCGCCTGACCTTTCTCAATACCGATCCCGGTCTGCGAACGAATAAACTGGGCGCGGAACAGTTCACGCTCGCGCGCGCCTTCCGCGGAGCTATCGGTAGCAGAGAAGAACCAGATACCGATAAAGGCCACGGCGATAGAGAACAGCGCCGGATATTCATACGGGAATATCGCCTTTTCGTGACCGAGGATCTGCACCCAGATAGTCGGGCCGAGGATCATCAAAATCACCGCGGTCAGCAGACCCAGCCAGCCGCCAATCATCGCCCCGCGCGTGGTCAGCTTCGACCAGTACATCGACAACAGGATAATCGGGAAGTTACAGCTGGCGGCGATGGAGAACGCCAGGCCGACCATAAAGGCGATGTTCTGATTCTCGAACAGGATACCCAGCAGAATCGCCACCACGCCGAGGATCAGTACGGTAATTTTCGACACCTTGAGTTCCTGACGCTCGGTCGCGCCTTTGCGGAACACGTTAGCGTACAGGTCGTGAGACACCGCCGATGCGCCCGCCAGCGTCAGGCCAGCAACCACCGCCAGAATCGTGGCGAAGGCGACCGCTGAGATAAAGCCAAGGAACAGGTTGCCGCCGACCGCATCCGCCAGATGTACTGCCGCCATATTGTTGCCGCCGATAAGCTGCCCGGCCGCGTCTTTGAACGCCGGATTCGCCCCCACCAGCATGATGGCGCCGAAGCCGATGATAAAGGTCAGAATATAGAAGTAACCCATAAAGCCGGTGGCATAGAACACGCTCTTACGCGCTTCTTTGGCATCGCTCACGGTGAAGAAACGCATCAGAATATGCGGCAGACCCGCGGTGCCGAACATCAGCCCGAGGCCGAGCGAGAGCGCCGATATCGGATCTTTTACCAGTCCGCCGGGGCTCATAATCGCCGAGCCTTTCGGGTGCACCGCCATTGCTTCGGTGAACAGATTATTGAAGCTGAAGCCGACGTGCTTCATCACCATAAAGGCCATAAAGCTGGCGCCGAACAGCAGCAGGACCGCTTTAATAATCTGCACCCAGGTGGTGGCGAGCATGCCACCAAACAGGACGTAGAGCACCATCAGCACGCCGACAAGCACTACCGCGACGTGGTAGTTGAGGCCGAACAGCAGTTGAATCAGCTTACCCGCGCCGACCATCTGGGCGATGAGGTAGAGCGCCACTACCACCAGCGAACCGCAGGCGGAAAGGGTGCGAATCGGCCCCTGTTTGAGACGATAAGAGGCCACGTCGGCAAACGTGTAGCGGCCGAGGTTACGCAGGCGTTCGGCGATCAGGAACAGAATAATCGGCCAGCCGACGAGGAAACCGAGCGAGTAGATCAGCCCGTCGTAGCCGGAGGTGTAAACCAGTGCGGAAATACCGAGAAACGAGGCCGCCGACATAAAGTCGCCGGCAATCGCCAGACCGTTCTGGAAACCGGTAATGTTGCCGCCCGCGGTGTAGTAGTCGCTGCGTGAACGTACGCGTTTTGACGCCCAGTAAGTGATATACAGCGTCAGGGCGACAAAAATCAGGAACATGATGATCGCCTGCCAGTTGGTCGGCTGGCGCTGTACCGCGCCGGTGAGGGCATCTGCGGCATTGACGGTCAAAGGGAGCGTGGCGGCGAGCGCCGTCAGGACTTTCTTCATGATGCTTTAACCTCGCTGAGAATGCTTTTTGTCAGCCGATCAAATTCACCATTTGCCCGCCAGACGTATATTCCGGTTAATACGAAAGAGATAACGATCACGCCGATACCAATCGGAATACCCCGGGTGACGCTGGTTCCCGCATGCAGCGGCGTGCCCAGCCAGCCGGGGGCAAAGGCGATAAGCAGAATAAAGCCCACATAAATCACCAGCATAATCAGTGACAGGATGGCGGCAAACCTTTGCCGGGCTGCAACAAGCTCCTTAAAATGCGCACTATTTTCTATCCGCTGACAAATCTGATCGTTCATCATAGCGTCTCCAGAGGTTCCCTTTTGTCATCCACGCGCCGGTCGTCGGCAACACTTATCCCCCCGGCAGTTAACTGTCGGGAGTCAGCCTGTTTACCGCTTTCCTGCTACCTGAAATCCTTGGGGAGTGGGTATTTATATCCTCTCCCCTGGTGGGGAGAGGGTGTAGGGGATCGGTTAGTTTATGATGGCATAGCGATGGCCTGCTTCTCTTCGAGCAGTTTTTCCACCACGCCAGGATCGGCAAGCGTTGAGGTATCGCCGAGATTATTGGTATCGCCCGCGGCAATTTTGCGCAGTATACGGCGCATGATTTTGCCCGAACGGGTTTTCGGTAACGAATCGGTCCAGTGCAGTACGTCCGGCGTCGCCAGCGGGCCAATCTCCTTACGGACCCAGTTGCGCACCTCGGCGTAGAGCTCCGGCGTCGGTTCTTCGCCATGGTTGAGAGTGACGTAAGCGTAAATGGCCTGGCCTTTAATGTTATGCGGAATACCGACCACCGCCGCTTCGGCGATTTTCGGATGCGACACCAGCGCCGATTCGATTTCGGCGGTTCCGAGACGGTGGCCGGAAACGTTCAGCACGTCATCGACGCGACCGGTGATCCAGTAGTAGCCATCTTCGTCACGGCGCGCGCCGTCGCCGCTGAAGTACATATTTTTAAAAGTCGAGAAGTAGGTCTGTTCGAAGCGTTCGTGGTCGCCAAACAGCGTACGCGCCTGGCCCGGCCAGGAGTCGGCGATCGCCAGGTTACCTTCGGTGGCGCCTTCCAGCGGCGTGCCTTCGTTATCCACCAGCACCGGCTGAACGCCGAAGAAGGGACGCGTCGCGGAACCGGCCTTCAGCTCAATGGCGCCGGGCAGCGGGGTGATCATAAAGCCGCCGGTTTCGGTTTGCCACCAGGTGTCCATCACCGGGCACTTCTCGTTGCCGATCTTCTTCCAGTACCACTCCCAGGCTTCCGGGTTGATTGGTTCGCCGACGGAGCCGAGAATGCGCAGGGAAGAGCGGTCGGTGCCTTCAATAGCCTTATCGCCTTCCGCCATCAGTGCGCGGATCGCCGTGGGGGCGGTATAAAGAATGTTGACCTGATGCTTGTCGACCACCTGGCACATGCGCGCCGGGGTTGGCCAGTTCGGTACGCCCTCGAACATCAGCGTCGTCGCGCCGCAGGCCAGCGGACCGTACAGGAGGTAGCTGTGGCCGGTGACCCAGCCGACGTCGGCGGTGCACCAGTAGATGTCGCCCGGATGGTAGTCAAAAACGTATTTAAACGTTGAGGCCGCATAGACCAGGTAACCGCCGGTAGTATGCAGTACGCCCTTTGGCTTACCGGTCGAGCCGGAGGTATAAAGGATAAACAGCGGATCTTCAGCGTTCATCTCTTCAGGCTGGTGTTCCGCGCTGGCTTTCTCAATCAGATCGCTCCACCACAGGTCGCGGCCTTCCTGCCAGTCGATTTTGCCGCCGGTACGTTTAAACACCACCACGTTTTCGATGCTCTTCACGTGCGGGTTTTTCAGCGCGTCGTCGACGTTCTTCTTCAGCGGGATCGCGCGACCGGCGCGCAGGCCTTCATCAGAGGTGATCACCAGGCGGGAGTTGGAATCGATGATACGTCCGGCGACTGCTTCCGGTGAGAAGCCGCCGAAAATCACCGAATGGATAGCGCCGATGCGGGCGCAGGCCAGCATGGCCACCGCGGCTTCCGGCACCATCGGCATATAGATAGCCACGACATCGCCCTTTTTAATGCCGAGGTCGAGCAGGACATTGGCAAAGCGGCAGACATCACGGTGGAGTTCGCGATAAGTGATATTTTTGCTCTGGCTGGCGTCGTCGCCTTCCCAGATGATGGCCGTCTGGTCGCCGCGCTCCGCCAGATGGCGATCGAGACAGTTAGCGGCCAGGTTAAGGGTGCCGTCTTCGTACCATTTGATGGAGATATTACCCGGCGCGAACGAGGTGTTTTTCACGCGCGTGTAGGGCTTGATCCAGTCGAGAATTTTGCCCTGCTCGCCCCAGAAGGCATCAGGGTCGGTGACGGACTGCTGATACTGCGCCTCGTACTGTTCCGGGTTAATCAGGCAGCGTTCCGCAATATTAGCGGGAATAGAGTGTTTATGTATTTGGCTCATGGCTTTTTTTCTCCTGTAGATTGTTAAATATATGTCAAATAAACGTTAATAGTAGGGGCTTTGGCGGCTTTGTTTGCTATTTGGGGGACAGATCACGCATTGATTGAACTGAATGAAAATCAATCAAATGAAACTTTGAGGTGAAATAATTTCTGAAATGGATTTATAGAAAATGAATTTATTAAATATTTTTTATAACAAATACTTATGCAAGATAAGGTGGGGATATTAGCGAGTTTATGCATAAAACCAGAGTAAACCGCTGTTCTTAAAGACTTGCGCAGCATGCCGTGCAAATGATACTGATATTGCGCGTTAAATAACCCCATAAAGCAACGCAACACAATTCATACCCCTTTCAGTGGGTGCCATTACCTCCTGGAATGGCGCCTTTCATCGAGGAAGTCTGTAGTGAAGAAAAAAACAAAAGTCAGCCTGGCCTGGCAAATTTTGCTGGCTCTGGTGCTGGGCATACTTCTGGGCAGTTACCTGCATTACCACGCCGAAAGCCGTGACTGGTTAATCTCGAACCTGCTGACCCCGGCGGGCGATATCTTTATCCATCTGATTAAAATGATCGTCGTACCGATCGTCATCTCGACCCTGGTGGTCGGCATTGCCGGCGTAGGCGATGCGAAGCAGCTGGGCCGTATCGGCGCGAAAACCATTATCTATTTTGAAGTGATCACCACGGTGGCCATCGTGCTGGGGATTACCCTGGCTAACGTCTTTCAGCCAGGAAGTGGCATTGATATGTCGCAGCTGGCGGCGGTGGATATTTCGAAATATCAAAACACCACGGCAGAAGTACAGAGCCACGCGCATGGCCTGATGGGCACCATCCTCTCGCTGGTACCGACCAATATCGTGGCTTCGATGGCGAAGGGCGACATGCTGCCGATCATCTTCTTCTCGGTGCTATTTGGTCTCGGTCTTTCCTCGCTGCCCGCTACCCATCGTGAACCGCTGGTCACGGTGTTCCGCTCTATCTCTGAAACCATGTTTAAAGTGACGCACATGGTGATGCGCTACGCGCCGGTGGGCGTGTTCGCGCTGATCTCGGTGACCGTGGCGACCTTCGGCTTCGCTTCACTGTGGCCGCTGGCGAAGCTGGTGATTCTGGTGTATTTCGCCATTCTGTTCTTCGCGCTGGTGGTGCTTGGCATCGTGGCGCGGGTATGCGGACTGAGCATCTGGACCCTGATCCGCATTCTGAAGGATGAGCTGATTCTGGCCTACTCTACCGCCAGCTCCGAGAGCGTGCTGCCGCGTATTATCGAGAAGATGGAAGCCTACGGCGCGCCAGCGTCGATCACCAGCTTCGTGGTGCCGACCGGCTACTCCTTTAACCTCGACGGCTCGACGCTGTATCAGAGTATTGCGGCTATCTTCATCGCCCAGCT
Organism: Klebsiella sp. CN_Kp100; assembly: GCF_040065315.1. NCBI lineage: Bacteria > Pseudomonadati > Pseudomonadota > Gammaproteobacteria > Enterobacterales > Enterobacteriaceae > Klebsiella > Klebsiella sp. CN_Kp100. The sequence continues at coordinate 70,602 of NZ_JBEAIJ010000036.1, read as the reverse complement.
GTACGGTATTGATCTGTCCATCTGGCAGGAAATTACCCTCGTGCTGACGCTGATGGTGACGTCGAAAGGGATTGCCGGCGTACCGGGCGTCTCCTTCGTGGTGCTGCTGGCGACGCTGGGCAGCGTGGGCATTCCGCTGGAAGGTCTGGCGTTTATCGCCGGCGTTGACCGTATCCTCGATATGGCGCGTACCGCGCTGAACGTGGTGGGCAACGCGCTGGCGGTGCTGGTTATCGCCAAGTGGGAACACAAATTTGACCGCAAAAAAGCGCTGGCGTATGAGCGTGAAGTGCTGGGCAAATTTGATAAAACGGCGCAATAAAACAGAAAGCCCGGTGACATCGCACCGGGCCTGAGAGAAAAGCGTCGCGTTTCTGTCGGCGGCTAACGCCTGACCCGGCCGAAACACTCCAGCCAGATCGGCTGGTGAACATCTCCAACAAGCCCGGCGTATGGGCTGCGCCGGGCTTTTTCTTATCTTTTACTTATCCTGTCGAACTCTTCACAGCCGGTATCAAACCCCTCCTGACAGCTAACGTTGAGCCAGTGCAGCGCTTTCTGCCGGTTCGGTTCGATAAAGCCTTTTTCCCCCTGCAGGAAAAGCATCCCGGCCCAGTATTCGGCGTAGCCGGTACGGGAGAGGGCAGAGCTCTCTTTAAAGTACTGCGTCGCTTTGACATCATCTTCCGGAAGATGAACGCCGCTGGCGTAAATCAGCCCCAGCAGCATCTGAGCGTCAACGGCTGAATCGCTTTCCGGATCCTGCGCGGCGTGCTGTAAGAGAGTGATGGCGTGGGGGTAGTTCGGCGTACCGGCCTGCTGGTTCACCAGCACCCGGGCGAGAACAATTTCCCCCGCCTTGCTGCCTGTTTGTACGGACTTTTCCGCCAGCACTTTAGCCTGGTGGTAGTCGGCCTGCTGAGGATTGCGGATTTTGAGCTGGGCCAGCAGCGCCAGCGCGTCGCCATCGCCGTTGTCTGCGGCTTTCTGCGCCCAGAATTCGGCCTGGGGAAAATCGCCGAAACTGACGTAAGTATCCGCCAGGTAATATTGTGCACGTGGATCGCCGGCTTCGGCCTGCTGTCTATACTGGCTACCTGGTTCCATGGCGCCTGAGGTGAAGCTTGCTATCACCAGCAGTAAATAGAGGTATTTCATTTTTTATTATCGGTAGAGGACATAACGAGCAGTATAAAGGCAGGGGAAGAAGAAGAAAACGCCGGGAACTCGTGGGGGATACTTATGGTTTATCCGAATAATCGTGTCGTCTGTTTCCCCGGGGGCGGCGCCGACGCGCCTTGCCCGGGCTACAGATTCACAGTCGTCTGCGGTCCGTTAGCCCGGATAAGGTGTTAGCCGCCATCCGGGGGGATTGATTCACAGTCTTCTGCGGTCCGATAGCCCGGCCAGGTGCGAAGCACCGCCTCCGGGGAGGCGGTCCGATTAACCCAGCGCGCTTTCGCGCAGGCGGGCTTTCAGCTTGTTGTACTCATCAATGACGTACTGCTCAGCGGCACGCTGGTCGGCAATCGGCTCAACGTTGACGGCGCAGTACTTGTACTCCGGCGTTTTGGTTATCGGGCTCAGGTTCTCGGAAACCAGCTCGTTACAGGCGCCAATCCACCACTGGTAGGTCATATAGACCGCCCCTTTATTCGGACGATCGCTGACCTGCGCGCGGGTGATAATACGGCCCTTACGCGAGTTCACCCACACCAGCGCCTCATCCTCAATGCCCAAACGTTCGGCATCGGCGGTGTTGATTTGCGCATAGCCAGGTTCATCCGCCAGCGCGGCCAGCGCCGCACAGTTACCGGTCATCGAACGGCACGAGTAGTGGCCGACTTCGCGCACCGTCGACAGCACCATCGGGTACTCGTCGGTGAGTTTGTCAATTGGCGCGACCCAGTCGCAGGTGAAGAACTGCGCCAGACCGTTCGGGGTATCGAACTTCTCTTTAAACAAATAAGAGGTCCCCTGATCGGCGTCGGACTCATCGCGGCACGGCCACATGACGTAGCCTAACTCGCCCATTTTCTCGTAGGTGGCGCCGTAGAAATCCGGACACAGATGCCGCAACTCGTCCCAGATCTCCTGGGTGTTGTTGTAGTGCATCTTGTAGCCCATCCGGGTAGCGATTTCGCTGATAATCTGCCAGTCGGTTTTCAGGTCCCATTTCGGCTCTACCGCTTTAAAGAAGCGCTGGAAGCCGCGGTCCGCTGCGGTATAGACGCCTTCGTGCTCGCCCCACGAGGTGGACGGCAGGATAACGTCGGCCGCTGAGGCGGTTTTGGTCATGAAAATATCCTGGACGATAACCAGTTCCAGATCGTCGAATGCCTTACGCACTGCGGACAGCTCGGCGTCGGTCTGGAGCGGATCTTCCCCCATAATGTACGCCGCCCGAACCTCGCCATGCGCCGCGCGGTGCGGCAGCTCGCTGATGCGGTAGCCGGTGTGCGCCGGCAGGCTATCGACGCCCCAGGCTTTGGCGAACTTCTCGCGGTTCTCCGGGAACTTAACGTATTGATAGCCCGGATAGGTATCCGGCAGCGCGCCCATGTCGCAGGCGCCCTGAACGTTGTTCTGGCCGCGCACCGGGTTGACGCCGACGCTCGGCTTGCCGAGGTTGCCGGTGAGGATCGCCAGGCTGGTCAGCGAACGTACGGTTTCCACGCCCTGGTAGAACTGGGTCACGCCCATGCCCCACAGGATCGCGGCGGATTTCGCGCTGGCATACATACGGGCGCAGGCGCGGATCTCCTGGGCGCTCACGCCGGTGATCTCTTCCACCGACTCTGGCGTGTAGCCTTCGACGATTTTGCGATACTCTTCGAAGCCCTCAGAACGGCTGGCGACGAAGGATTTATCGTAGAGGTCTTCTTCGATAATCACGTGCCCGATAGCGTTGAGCAGCGCGATATTCGAGCCGTTCTTCAGCGCAATGTGCATATCGGCAATGCGCGCGGTTTCAATTTTACGCGGATCGCAGACGATGATTTTTGCCCCGTTGCGTTTGGCGTTAATCACATGATTCGCCACAATAGGGTGTGAATCTGCCGGGTTATACCCGAAGATAAACACGAGATCGGTATTGTCGATCTCGGTGATGGCATTACTCATAGCGCCGTTACCGACCGATTGGTGCAGACCTGCAACCGATGGGCCGTGTCAGACGCGAGCGCAGCAGTCGACGTTATTGGTACCAATAACGGCGCGCGCGAATTTTTGCATCACATAGTTGGTTTCGTTACCCGTTCCGCGGGACGAGCCGGTAGTCTGAATCGCGTCCGGGCCATATTTCTCTTTAATAGCGCTGAGGCGAGTGGCGACGTAATCGAGCGCCTCATCCCAGGAGACGGATTCCAGCTTGCCGCCGCGCTGGCGACGGATCATAGGGGTTTTCAGGCGCGGGGTAAGGATCTGGGTATCGTTAATGAAGTCCCAGCCATAATAGCCTTTCAGACACAGGGTTCCCTGGTTGGTTTTCCCCTGTGCCGCCTCCGCCCGAACGATTTTGCCGTTATCGACCACCAGGTTGATTTTGCAACCTGATGCGCAATACGGACAAACCGTGACGACTTTTTTCATCGGTCTTGCTCCAGTTAATCAATTGGCGCATACGCGCTATCGCGCCGTCACTATGCATCTTCTATGCCATGTTTTCATTGTGGGTATCGCCTGATGATACGTTGTTTTTTTGGGCGAAATGCTGACGAAAAACAGGCTATCGTCAGTTTTGACGTGTCGACGCGGGAGCAGGTGACGCGCTCGGACAGACGATGATGGATAGCCCGGGAGGGGCGCAGCTCCGCTTCCGGGGAGGATAGCGGGCAGGCTTGAAAGCGGTGCTGCGCTTATTGGGCTAGGTCAAATAACGGCTTCTCGCCAGCGCCGCCGCGCCCCGGGCGCCGTTAAACGCCGAGGAGGAAGCGGCGATAAAGCGTACGGCCTGATACGGTAGCGGACGGCGAACGTAGGTTTTAACCCTGGTGATTAGGGCGTCGCGCGGGAAAGCGGGCATATCCATTACGCCGCCGCCGAGGATCACCGCAGCGGGGTCGAACAGGTTAATACTGGTGGCGATGGCGCGGGCGGCATGATTCAGCAACTGCTGCACAAACGGCTCCTGTGCGGCATGAACGAACAGCTCGCCCAGTTCGTACGCGCGCGGCTGCTGTTCATACCAGCGCTTTAGCGCAATGCCGGAGCAGACGGTTTCCAGACAGGCGGGGTTTCCGCAGGCGCAGGTGAGGGCGTCATCGCCCTGGGGGATATGCCCCAGCTCGCCCGCCACGCCGTGGGCGCCGGTCCACGGCCCGCCGTTTAGCCAGACCGCGAAGCCCATACCGGTGCCAAGATAGGCCGCCAGCACCTCCTGCTCCTGCAGGCCGTTCTGCTGCACATCAAAAGAGAGCTGCAGATTCACATCGCGGGAAAACTCCACCGGGCAGCCCAGCGCCGCTTCCAGCCGGTCCGCCAGGTTATACAGATCGTCAGCGGCCAGAGGCAGGTTGGGGGTGGAGATAATCGTCCGCTTGTCTTTTGCCACCAGCGCCGGAAACCCCATCACCAGCCCGCAGCAGCGGGCATCATGTTGGTTTAGCTGCTGCTGTAGCAGGTTTTTAATGCCGTTAACCAGGCCGTCGGCGTTAATCACCTCCGCGGTACGCAGCTTTTCGCAGTGCAGCGCTTCGCCCTGCGCCTTTTGCAGGCAAAAACGGATATGAGTCGCTCCCATATCCACGCCCGCGACGACGTTACGCTTTTTTTGCATGAGGCTGTACCTCGTTTTTTGCCGCCAGAATTTGCTCGACCATGATCTGCCATGCCTCTTCAATCTTCTCGGCGTGATTAAAGAGGCCCGAAGTACCGACGATAAAGACGTCCGCGCCCGCCGCCATCAGTTTTTCATAGGTGGCTTTATTGCAGGAGCCATCGATTTCGATCTCGTAGTTCAGCCCTTCGCGCTCGCGCCAGGCTTTAAGTTCAGCGATTTTCTCCAGCATTTCCGGGATAAATGGCTGTCCGGCAAAGCCCGGATCGACGGTCATCACCGTGATTTTGTCGGCTTTATGAATGTAGTACTTCATGGTCTCAACCGGGGTTTCCGGGTTAAGGATCAGCCCGACTTTCATACCGTGGCGTCGAATTTCTTCGATCAGGCGGAAGGCCTGGCCGTTGATGGTTTCCGGATGCAGGGTGATAAAATCCGCCCCCGCCTGCGCCAGCTGGCTAATGTAATCCTGCGGGCGAGTGACCATCAGATGGCAATCCAGCGGTTTGCTGGCCAGCTTTTTGACCTGGCCGACGAAAAACGGCGACAGGGTCAGGTTCGGCACAAAATGACCGTCCATGATATCGATGTGAAAATAGTCTGCATGCTGGTCGATAAACTCGATCTGTTCTTTAAATTTCAGCAGATCCATACACATTAAAGAGGGAGCAATTTTCATGATAAATTCCTTACTTACTGATAAGACGGTCGAGGGCGACAGCCGCGATGATTAATCCGCCCATTACCACCAGCTGGTAGTAGGTTTGTACTTGCAGAATGTTCAGTCCGTTATTGATGGTGCCGATAATCAGGCCGCCGATGACCACCGAGAAGATGCGTCCTTTGCCGCCGAAGAAGCTGGTACCGCCGATGATGGCGCTGGCGATGGCGTAGGTTTCAAAGCCCATACCGGCCAGCGGCTCTGCTGCACCGAGACGCGCGGTGGAGACCACGCCCGCCAGTCCGGCGCAAATACCGGAAATGATGAACACCAGCAGCATGTGAAACTTGACGTCGATACCGGAGTAGAAAGCGGAGTTTTTGTTGCCGCCCAGCGCGTAGATATTGCGGCCGACGCGCATACGGGTGGTCAGGAACCATAGGATCAGCGCCACAATCAGCGAGAAGATCACCGGCACCGGGATGCCCAGCGGCGTGGCGGCAAAGAAGTTAACGAAATCAAATGAAAAGCCGTACACCGAGTTGGCATCAGAGATAACCAGCGTGATACCGCGGAAGATGGCGTTGGTGCCGAGGGTAATAATGAACGGATGCAGCCCGGTCCAGTTGACCAGACAGCCGTTGATGGCGCCCAGCGCGCCGCCGACCAGCACGCCGCCAATCAGCGCCGCAAGGAACGGGTCAACGCCCGCCAGCATCAGCTTGGCGGTGACCATCCCGGAGAGCGCGAGGATCGCCCCGACCGACAGGTCGATCCCGGCGACGAGGATCGCGAAGAACTCGCCCATGCCGATCAGCACGGTGACCGAACTCTGGACAAAGATCTGCGTAATGTTGTTGGTCGTCAGGAAGTACTCTGACGACAGGGTGCCGAAGATGGCGACGATGATAGCGAGGATAAAAAAGGTGCCGTATTTATCCCAGAACAGCGCGAAGTTAAACGGTTTTTTCTCGTCCATATCGCCTTTTACTCTTGTGGTAGTGCCCATGCCATAATCTCCTCTTCGCTCATATCGTCGCGATTGGTCAGGATTTGCGTCAGTCGCCCTTCGCAGAACACGGCAATGCGGTCGCAGACGGCGATAATTTCAGGTAGTTCGGATGACACCATCAGGATGACTTTTCCGTCATCGGCCAGCTGGCGCATCACTTTATAAATTTCGGCTTTTGCGCCCACGTCGATACCGCGCGTCGGCTCGTCAAAAATGATCACTTCGGGGCTGCAGCATAGCCATTTCGATATCAGCACCTTCTGCTGGTTACCGCCGGATAGCTCGGTAATGTTCTGATCGACCGAATGGCACTTCAGCGCCAGCAGCTTGCGCTGCTCTTCCGCCGTTTTGCGTTCGTCGCCTTCGCGGAACAGCCCCATGGCCCCTTTGTAGCCGCCGCGCTTCAGGCTCTGGCTGACTGCCATATTCTGGGCGATAGAAAAATTGGGGAAAAAGCCGTTTTCCCGGCGGCTTTCGGTGATGTAGCCCATGCCTTTCTTTAAAGCGTCCAGCGGCGAGCGGGGGGAGATCGCTTTGCCGTTGAGGTAAATCTCACCGCTGCTACGTTTATCAACCCCAAACAGGCAGTCCATCAGTTCGGTGCGCCCGGAACCGACCAGTCCGGCAAAACCGAGAATTTCGCCGCGATTCACGCTAAACGAGATATCGCGTACCTTTTTCTTGTCATGGCTGGTGACGTTTTTCACTTCAAACACCGTCTCGCGGGCGATATTGCCGGTGCTCTCTTTCATGGCGTTGAAGCGGTTTTGCAGTTCGCGGCCAACCATCAGACGAACGATGTCATCGTTATTCACTTCGCTGACCATCCCGCTGCAGACGCTGCTGCCGTCTTTCATGACCGTGTAGCGGTCGCAGATGCGGCGTATTTCCGCCAGCTTGTGCGAGATATAGACAATGGCGGTGCCCTCTTTCCGCAGCTGATTCATGATCAGAAACAGATAGTCCACCTCTTTATTGGTCAGCGAGGAGGTCGGTTCATCCATGATCAGGACTTTGGCATCAAGCATCAGCGTCTTGGCGATTTCCAGCATCTGCTTGTGGCTGATGGAGAGATTTGCCACCTTTTCGTCTAAGTCGATCTTCAGCCCGACGCGCAGCAGCATCATCGCCGCCCGCACGCGCATTTCTTTCCAGTCGATCACGTTGACGCCGCAGACTTTTTTCGTCAGATGGCGGCCAATATATAAATTCTCCAGCACCGTTAATTCATCAATGACGCTGAGCTCCTGATAAATAATTCCAATGCCGAGCTGGGCCGCTAATTTATGATCAAGCTTGTCGTAGTTAACGTTATTAATCGTAATGGTGCCTTTGGTCGGTTCATGTATTCCCGACAGAACTTTCATCAGCGTTGATTTACCGGCACCATTTTCCCCTAATAACGCATGTATTTCATGGGGGTAAATAGTTAAATCAACCGATTTTAATGCGTGAACCGGGCCAAAGGATTTGCCGATCCCCGCCATTGAAATATATGGCGTGAGCATAGATTTTCCTTATATTTTCACCCTCTCCGTGGGGGAGAGGGTCGGGGTGAGGGCAACCGTCAGTACAAGGTCAGTCTTATTTCGTCACCAGAATGGAGTCCACCAGCTTAAACTGCGGGGCTTTATCCAGAGGGATGACTTTGCCGCTCTTCTCAGCATCGACCATCAGCTTAAGACCCGTAGCGCCAATATCCGCCGGGTTCTGGGCGACTGTGGCGGTCATCTGTCCGGCTTCGACCATTTTGCGCGCTTCAGGAATGCCGTCGGTACCGACCACCAGTACCTTACCGGTTTTGCCGGCATTCGCGACGGCCTGGGCGACGCCCATTGCCATGGTGTCGTTGGCGCAGTAGATCGCTTTAACGTTCGGGTTACGCTGCAGCACGTTGGTGGCGACGTCCAGCGCCTTGATGCGGTCCCAGTCGGCAGGCTGACTGGCAACCAGCTTGATTTGACTCGCTTTTTTGAAGGCTTCGGTGGCGCCATTGCGGCGGGCCTCACCGGACGCGTTACCGGCTTTGCCTTCGATAATAGCGACTTCGCCGCCTTCAGCACCCAGTTTGTCGATGATAAACTCTGCGCCTTTCGCCCCGACCGCCACGTTATCGGTGGTGACAAAACCTTCTACGTTGCCGCCGGCTTTCTTCAGGTTATCCATATCGATTTTTTCATCGAGGTTGACCAGATAGATGCCCTTTTTCCAGGCTTTAGCCACCGGCATCACCAGGTTTACCGATGAGAGGGGCGCAAAGGCGATACCTTTGTAGTTTTTATTGCTCAGGTCTTCAAACAGCTGCAGCTGCGACTGAAAATCCCCTTCAGAAGGTGAGGCAAAAATATCGACGCTCACGCCCAGGGTTTTGGCTTCGTCTTCAATACCCTTTTTCATATCCACCCAGAATGGATTGGATAAGGTTTTTAAGACCACGGCATAATCGGCGGCGGCAAAGGCGCTGGTGGATAACATTACGCCCATAGCCGCGCCGCTGAAAAGTTTCAGATATTTATTCATATCAATACTCTCGGTGTAAGATACAATTTTATTGATCCCACTTATGTGGGATCGGCTTTTTATTTACTTCAGCGCGCCTGGAGAAAAGAAATTAACAATTGCGCCGGTTTTTTGCATGTTTAAATTCGCTTGTTCAATATTAAGCTGGGCAACGGAAACAAAGAATGCATCTAATAATGTCAGTTGTAATATACGCGCTGAGGCGTTTCGGCCTAATAAAGGCGTCTCTGGTGCTGGCGAACAAATAATAAAATCAGCTAATTTGGCAATCGGCGAATGATAGCTGTGGGTGATGCAAATAATTTTTGCCCCGTTCTTTTTAGCCAGCTCCACCGCGGATTTAATATCGCTGGTGCGCCCGGAGTGTGAAACCACCAGCACCACATCGCCTTCTTTCAGCAACGAGGCGGACATCATCATGATATGCGCGTCCGGGTAGGCCTGGCAGCGCACGCCGATACGTAAAAATTTATGCTGCACGTCGGCGCAGATGGCGTTGGAGCCGCCCGCGCCGTAAAGATCGCGCTGGTTAGCCTGAGCGAAAAAGCGCGCCGCGCGGTGAATCTCGTCGACGTTAACGATCGACTGGCCTTCCATAATGGTGCGCAGAGTGATGTTAAACACCTTGTTCACCACATCCTGCGGCGCTTCATCAAAGGAGAGCTCGGTCGGTAGCACCTGCTCAGATTGCGAAAAGTAGGCCTCCAGCGCGCTGCGCAGGTTACGAAAACCGCTAAACCCGAGCAGCTTAGAAACCTTAACGATCATGGCTTCTGATACCGACAGCGCTTCCGCGACGTCTTTAATGGCCGGCGCATCGCTGAGATTGCCGGGGGTAAGCAACCATTCGACGATACGGCTCTCGTTTTCGGTCATGCCTTCCTGCTTCATGCGAAGCCAGGGGGCAAGGCCGATACCGTTAGGGAGCGAACTGGATTCTGACTGACTCATCGCTTTCTCTTTGTCCATAAAATGAAGACGACACTATATCACCACAGGCAAAACAAAAAAGATACCGCCAACTTCACAAAATTTATTTTTTTATAAAGTTATGTTTATTGTGAAGTTTTGCTAAAATTCATTTTTACTTTTACATGTAATAAATTCATTATAAATCATACTATTGTGTGATTTATATGGTTCTTTTTCTGAAAAGTGCATATGGCGTTAAATAACGTTTTCGACTTGATTTGTAAAATATCAGCGTGTAGAAAGGAGCCGGATGATGCTATTTTCAGCGTTTCCAGGGGCATTTTTAGGCGTTTAAATCACAACGCCAACCATCCTTGTAAAGTTAACAACAGGCGAGGCTAAGTATGAAAAGGATTGCATTTGGATGCGATCATGTCGGTTTTATCCTGAAAGACGATATCGTTGCGCATCTGCGCCAGCGCGGGATTGACGTCGTGGATAAAGGCGCATGGTCTACGGAACGTACCGATTATCCGCGCTATGCCAGCGCCGTCGCTGAGTCCGTTGCCGCTGGTGAGGTCGACGGCGGGATCCTGATCTGCGGCACTGGCGTCGGCATCTCTATCGCTGCCAATAAGCATCCCGGTATTCGGGCGGTGGTGTGCAGCGAGCCCTACTCGGCGCAGCTTTCACGGCAGCATAATAACACCAATATTCTGGCCTTTGGCGCGCGGGTGATCGGCCTTGAACTGGCAAAAATGATCGTCGATGCCTGGCTGGATGCCGAATTCGAGGGCGGGCGCCACCAGGGGCGGGTAGACGCGATCGGCGCGATTGAGCAGCAGCGGATTTGAGATTCCTCCGCTACTCGCCGCGGTAGCGCTTGATTAACGTAAAGCCAGCCCACCGATGAGACTGGCTTTATGAAACGTTATACTACCGCTTTGCTTTTTTGCACCCTATCCCTCGCCGGCCAGCTGGCGCACGCCGATGTGATCGACGACGCTATCGGCAATATTCAGCAGGCTATTAACGATGCTTACCACCCGGGCGATAGCCGTTCCGACGACGATGACTATGATGATGGGCGCTATCAGGGCAGCCGTCAGCAAAGCGCCGATCGCCAGCGGCAGTATGAAGACAGACGACGACAGCTTGAAGATCGCCGCCGCCAGCTTGACGAGCGTCAGCGCCAGCTGGACAGCGATCGGCGACAGTTAGAAAACGACTGGCGTCGTCTGGATGATGATTACTGATGCCGGGCGATCCGCGGCGGGAGCCAGGGAATCAGCAGTCCCATAACGATGCCGGACGGCAGCGCCGAGATAAGCAACAGCGGGATTAAATAGAAAAACATCGGAATAAAGGCGCCGATGATGCCGCAGAAAATGGCCGTTATCAGAGGCCCGGCAATCCCGCCTGCCAGCATTCGATAGTACCAGGCGCAATCAGCGTGGCCCGTCAGGATAGCCATGAAAATGCCGGTTAACAATGCGGGTAAAAAGCCAATACCCCAGGTGAGGGATAATACTTCCGGAAGATGATTGAGGAGCTCATCAACTGAGATGACCCTGGGTAAAAAGAGAATGAGCGGTAGCGGTATTAACGGCCCAAGGGCCACGAACCAGCCTGCATGATGAATCATTCGTCCTGTCACGATCGTTTCCTTCCCTGTTTTTTTGTCCGTCGGGAAAGGTATTTCACTACTGTGAAGCGAGGATGAAGTCAGGGTAAAACGGTGATAGAAAATTAGCTCAGTTCGGGCAGGGCGGGGACCAGCTCTTTCAGCAGGGCGACAAGTTCGGGGTCCATATAGCGGTAGTCGTCGGGGATATCCAGCACGTAAAGCGGTTTATTTTCGACCAGGCGACGATATTCAGCGACCAGTCGATTTTTATGTTTCTGCTCCATCACGCAGATAATATCCGCCCAGTTAATCAGTTCAGGAGTAAGGGTTTTTCTGGCGTTCCGGCTCGTGCCCGCAGAGCGCACGTTCATGCCAGGATAACGGCGGAACACCTGTTCCGCCGTCGGGCTTCGCCATTGATTGCGGCTACAAACAAACAGCACGTTGATCAATTCGATAACAGCTCTTCCATTCCCTGATGCGCCAGCTGGCGACGAGTTTTACGGGGATATTCCATTCCCAGCTGCGCGGCGCGTAGCAATTTTTCTGAACGCAAATAGAGATGCTTCCAGTTTTTCTCGCGACGAAAACGTAAGAGGGCGGTGTGAACATCGCGAGACTTATTGCGCTGCTTTTGCGCCATGCGCCAGTCCCGGCTACGGGTTGTTTCCATGGTCTTTTCTCTCTCAGATTAATCGGGTTCAGCAGCCGCGATAATACGGAGAGGAAAGCGCCGCTATGTTAACGCTGCCAGGGGCCCTTTATCCAGCGTTTTCACGCGTGTTGAATACCGGGGCAGGGGCTGCTGGTGTGCGGTCGTCGGAGGAGCCGGGCCGTCTGGATAAGGGTTACCGATGTGCCGCGATCCGCGGCGGAAGCCTGGGAATCATCGGCCCTAGCTCCGCAAACCAGCCGATATGATGCAGGAACTTATTCATTTGGCGTTTTTCTCTGCTCCCTGCCCGGCAGATAGGCTATCAGCCATCCCATAATCAGTCCGGAGAACAGGCCAGAACCTGCGATTACCCGGAACCCATGACCACGCAGAATAAAGGTCGTCAGATCGGTATCGGAGAAAAGCAGCACGCCGGTTAGCGGTATTGCCGCGCATATGGCCAGGCCAATGGTCGCGCTGGCGAGGATACGCCGGTAATGAATCGCATGAATGCCCGTGGGCAAAAAAGCGACGGCGATCCCGGTCAGTAGCGCCGGGATGGCGCCAGCAGCCCAGGGGACGATGAGAAAATACGGCAGTTCAGAAAAGACAAATTCAAAGAAACTACCCACCGAACGGCGCGACTGTATGACGATGGTGACGATGGCCCACAGCAGGCCAATATAGGGGCCAATGAATGCATACCAGCAGGCATGGCGAAGCGTGCGTCGTGTTGTGGTCATGTGAATCCCTTCAGATGGTTAAGTCCGCAGGGAAGATAGTGAGGTTAAGTGAAGGGACGATGAAGTTTGGTTAAGGCAGCATAATCTCCATGCCGTCAAATCCCGCTTCAAACCCTGCCGGCAGAGAGTGCTCCATCATCCACGCGTCGAAGCGGTGGCTAATATGAGTGAGGATCACTCGCGGGCAGCCGATGACCTGGTTAATGGCCCGCACGGTGTTCAGGTCGCAGTGGTTGCGCGGCGGCTGCGGGCGCGGTTCGTGGCTACAGTCGATGATGATAAGCTGCGGCTGATTATTCAGCAGGAACTTCAGCGTTTTTTCCGGCAGCGCGGCGGTATCGGAGAGCCAGGCGACCCGGCTATGGGCCGACTCCAGCAGATAGCCAAACGTGAGCCTTGAGTGATTCAACGGCAGCGGCGTGACGCGCAATCCCTGAAGTTCAAACCGCACAAATGGTTCGACGGTGTGGCTGAAATCCAGCAGGCCCGGATGCTTAAACAGGTCATCGCAGCCCTGATCATCCGGGGGGCCGTATACCGCAATGGATTCGCCCACGCCCCAGCGCAAGGGGAACAGCCCCTGTACGTGATCCATATGATAATGGGTGAGCAGAAACTGCTGAAAGCTGCCGGCGGGCCACTGCGTCATCAGATCCGGCAGCCCGGCATCGAGCAGCGTCACCGCGCTATTGAATTTAACTATCGCGCTACAGGGGCGACGACGATGTGCTTCGTCGGCGCGGGCGCGGCGACAGGCGGGGCAATCGCAGCCAAAAACCGGCACCAGCTGCGCGCCGCCGGTGCCGGTTAAGCGGATACTCAGGCTCATGCTTTCTCCTCGCGCGTCAGGCTGGCTGCCGTTCGCGTCGGTTGCCGTGAATGCGAATCAGCGAAACCAGAGCGTCCACCGACTGGCTAAGGCGACCATCGTTATTTAGCGTCAGACACGCGCTCGGCGTATAGCGCGCCGCGCGCGCCATGCGCTGGGCGATCTCTGTTTCGTTCTCCCGCCCGCGCCGCGCCAGGCGTTGTCTGAGCACCTCCGGTGAAACCTGCAAACAGATAGGCAGGAGGGCGTCAGCATAGCGCGCCTGCGCTTGCGCAAGGTGCGCGCGTGAACCGTTAGCGACCACGTCGAACCCGGCGTGCAGCCACAGGTCAATCTCGATGCCAATACCGTAGTAATGGTGGTTTGCATGCCAGCTGAGGGCAAACAGATGCTGCTCGGCGCGGGTAAAAAACTCTCGCTCGCTGAGGGCGATATGGTTTTCACCGCCCGCATTGGGCGAACGAGTAATGTAGCGGTGCGCTACCAGCAGCTGCGGATGCTCACGCTGGCGCAGCGCTGCCAGCAGGCTGTCTTTACCGGAGCCGGAGGCACCGACCAGCCAAATCAGTTTTCCTGCCATCAGAAGACCCTCTTACCTTGCCGCCAGACGTGATCGATATGGATATGCTCGCCGTGACGGCGCGCCAGCACCAGGTCCGCCCGCTTACCTTCGGCAATCGCCCCGCGGTCGTGCAGCCCCAGCGCCTGCGCCGGGTTTTGACTTACCAGACGAATAGCCTGCGCGAGGGTAAAAGCGTTGCCCTCGTCGTCAGCGATGCGGAAAGCGGCATCCAGCAGGCTGGCGGGATAATAGTCGGAGGAGAGAATATCCAGCAGTCCGCTGGCCGCCAGATGATGAGCGGCGACGTTCCCGGAGTGCGAGCCGCCGCGCACGATATTCGGTGCGCCCATCAGGACGCTCATCCCATGCTGGCGCGAGGCCTGCGCTGCGGCGATAGTGGTGGGAAATTCGGCGATAACGCTGCCAAGCTGGCGTGACTCGAGCACATGTTCGCAGGTAGCGTCATCGTGGCTGGCCAGCGCGATATTCCGCTCGCGGCAGATCGCGGCGATGCGCTGCCGGTTGGGCTGTGACCAGGCAGCCGCCAGCGCCATCTGCTCCTCTTCGAAGGCGTCCATCTGTTCGTTGGTCAGATGGTATTTGCCCTGGTAGTAGTCGCGGTATTTGCTGCGGTCGGCGTACTGGCGCTGGCCAGGGGAGTGATCCATCAGGGAGACCATGCTCACCGGTTCGCGGCCAACCAGCTTCTCGAACAGCGGCAGAGTGGTGTGATGCGGCAGTTCGCAGCGCAGATGCAGCCGGTGTTCGGCGCGGTTGAGGCCCCGCTTTTGCGTCTCCTCCACGGCATTGATCATCTTTTCCAGGTTCTCCAGACGATCGCCGCCGTCGCGGACATCGCCAATAGCCACGGCATCCAGCACGGTGGTGATGCCGCTGGCGACCATCAGCGCGTCGTGGCTGCTCATCGCCGAGTGGGCGGGCCAGTCCACCTTCGGTCGCGGGGTGAAAAACTTGTCCAGGTTGTCGGTATGGAGCTCGATAAGCCCCGGCAGCAGCCAGCCGCCGTCGCCGTCAATGGCCTCCGCCAGCCGGCTCTGGCTTTCGGCAAAGGCTGAAATTCTGCCGTCCCGCACCTCCAGCGAACCGTTAACCACCTCGTCTTCGAGGACCAGCTTTACGTTGTTGATAATCATGCTGAAATCCCCATGGGGTGCAGGCGGTCGGCGACCTGTTTACGCGTGGCCTCGTCGTGGAAAATGCCGACGATCGACGCGCCGCGGGCTTTGGCTTCCTGGATCAGTTCCACCACGGCGGCGCGGTTTTTGTCGTCCAGCGAGGCGGTGGGTTCGTCGAGAAGCAAGATCGGGTAGTCTACCGCGAAGCCGCGGGCGATATTGACCCGCTGCTGTTCGCCGCCGGAAAAGGTCGAGGGGGCGAGGTGCCACAGACGTTCGGGCACGTTCAGGCGCGTCAGCAGGCGGGCGGCTTTACCGGCGCTCTCTTCGCGCGGGATGCCCAGCTCGAGCAGCGGCTGCATGACGACGTCGAGGGCGGAGATGCGCGGGATCACTCGCAGAAACTGGCTAACCCAGCCGATGGTGGTTTTACGCACTTCCAGGACTTGGCGCGGCGTGGCGGTGACCAGATCCACCCATTCATCGCCGTGGCGGATATAGATGTGGCCGCTATCGGGGAGATAGTTGGCGTACAGCGAACGCAGCAGGGTCGATTTTCCGCTGCCGGAGTGGCCGTGCAGCACCACGCATTCGCCGACGTTTACGCTCAGCGAGGCGTCGGCGAGTACCGGCAGACGCACGCCGTTCTGCTGGTGCAGAACAAAGGTTTTATGGATGTTTTCCACGCGAATGGCGTTCATTTTTAGCCTCATCGTGCCTGAATTTCCCCGGATCGCGGCGTGAACGCCTTATCCGGGCTATCTGATGCATTGATTCACGAAGCGCGACCGGGGATCGCCGGAGACGGCGCGTTGCGCCTGTCCGGGCTACCGGCTCGCAGACGGTCCGTCACCCGTAGCACGGTCAGCGCAGCGCCGCCGGGAGTGGACATACGCTCAGTTCTGCAATACCGACGACACCAGCAGCTGGGTGTAAGGATGATGGGGATCGTCGAGCACCCGGTCGGTTAAGCCGCTTTCCACCACCTGCCCCTGTTTCATCACCAGCAGACGGTTAGCCAGCAGGCGGGCAACGCCGAGATCGTGGGTCACAATGACTACCGCCAGATTGAGCTCCACGACCAGGCCGCGCAGCAGATCGAGCAGGCGCGCCTGCACCGACACGTCCAGCCCGCCGGTAGGTTCATCCATAAACACCAGCTTCGGCTGCGTCACCAGATTGCGGGCGATTTGCAGACGCTGCTGCATGCCGCCGGAAAAGGTGGTGGGCAGGTCGTCAATGCGCGAAGGCGGGATCTCCACCTCCTGTAACCACTGCCCGGCGGTGGTGCGAATGTGGCCGTAGTGACGGGCGCCGACCGCCATCAGGCGCTCGCCGATATTGCCGCCGGCCGACACCTGGCGACGCAGCCCGTCCATCGGATGCTGATGCACCACGCCCCACTCGGTGCGCAGCAGGCGGCGGCGATCCGCTTCGCTCATCGCGTACAGCGAACGATTCTGGTACCGCACTTCACCCTGCTGCGGCCTCAGGCGGGCGGAAATAGCCTTTAGAAGGGTGGTTTTACCAGAGCCGGACTCGCCAACGATACCCAGCACTTCTCCCGGCCACAGCTCGAACGATACGTCGCTGAAGCCTTTACCCGGCGCATAGAGGTGGGTCAGGTTATTCACCGCCAGTAACGGATAGCTCATTTTTTCTGCTCCTCGCACTGTTGGCGGCAATAGTCGGTATCGGAGCAGACAAACATCCGCTTGCCGCTGTCGTCGAGCACCACTTCATCAAGATAGCTGTGGCGTGAGCCGCAGATAGCACAGGGTTCATCCCACTCCTGAACGGTAAACGGATGATCGTCGAAATCGAGGCTCTCCACCAGGGTATAAGGCGGCACCGCATAGATGCGTTTTTCGCGCCCGGCGCCGAACAGCTGTAGCGCAGGCATCATATGCATCTTCGGATTATCAAATTTCGGAATCGGCGATGGGTCCATGACGTAGCGGCCGTTGACCTTCACCGGGTAGGCGTAGGTGGTGGCGATATGACCGAAGCGGGCGATATCTTCGTACAGCTTCACCTGCATTACGCCGTACTCCTCCAGCGCATGCATGGTGCGGGTTTCGGTTTCGCGCGGCTCGATAAAGCGCAGCGGTTCCGGGATCGGCACCTGGAAGATGAGGATCTGATCTTCGGTTAGCGGCGTTTCCGGGATCCGGTGGCGGGTCTGGATCAGCGTGGCGTCCTCGGTACGTTCGGTGGTCGCGACGCCGGTTACGCGTTTGAAAAACTGACGAATCGATACCGCGTTGGTGGTGTCGTCGGCGCCCTGATCGATCACCTTCAGCACATCATTTTCGCCGATAATGCTGGCAGTAAGCTGAATACCGCCGGTTCCCCAGCCGTAGGGCATCGGCATCTCGCGACCGCCGAAGGGTACCTGGTAGCCGGGGATGGCCACCGCTTTCAGGATGGCGCGGCGGATCATGCGTTTGGTTTGCTCGTCGAGGTAGGCAAAGTTGTAGCCGGTCAGTGCGTTAGCCACGTTGATTCTCCCGTTGCAGGCGTTTAAGTAGCGCCAGTTCGGCCTGGAAATCGACATAGTGGGGAAGTTTTAAGTGCGAAACGAAACCGGCCGCCTCGACGTTATCGGCATGAGCCAGCACAAACTCTTCGTCCTGGGCCGGACCCGCCGCCTCTTCGCCGTACTCCGGCGCCTGGAGCGCGCGGTCAACCAGCGCCATCGCCATCGCTTTGCGCTCGCTCATGCCAAACGTCAGGCCGTAGCCGCGGGTGAAGTGCGGCGGTTCATCCTGAGGGTCGACAAAGCCGTTGACCATTTCGCATTCGGTCATCAACAGTTCGCCAATAGTGACGGTGAAGCCCAGCTCTTCCGGGACGATCTCCACCGCGACGTAGCCGCTGCGAATTTCCCCGGCAAACGGATGGTTGCGCCCGTAGCCGCGCTGGGTGGAGTAGGCCAGCGCCAGCAGGTAGCCCTCGTCGCCGCGCACCAGCTGCTGCAGGCGCGACGAGCGCGAACAGGGATAAACCGGCGGATGGCGGGTGATGTCGTCGGGCTGCGCGTCAGTATCCTGCTCCGCCTTCGCCAGTCCCTGCTGGACGAGCAGATTAAAAACGTGCGGCGTGGCTTCCTGCGGCGCGCTATCGGTCGCCAGCGGCGGCGTTTCGCCGTTGGCCAGTAGGGTAAAATCGAGCAGACGGTGGGTGTAATCGTAGGTCGGGCCGAGCATCTGGCCGCCGGGGATATCTTTATAGACCGCCGAGATCCGGCGCTCAAGGCGCATAGCGGCGGTGTCGACAGGCTCGCTGACCGCCAGTCTTTGCAGCGTGGTGCGGTAAGCGCGCAGCAGAAAAATCGCTTCGACGCTATCGCCGCTGGCCTGCTTCAGCGCCAGCGCCGCCAGCTCCCGGTCGGCGATACCACCTTCGGTCATCACCCGATCCACCGCCAGATTGAGCTGTTGGCTAATCTGGTCAACGCTGATTTCAGGAAGCCGTCCATCGCCTCGGCGTTGCTGTTCCTGTAGGGCGTGAGCGGCGACGATCGCCTTCTCGCCGCCTTTGACGGCTACGTACATTAGCAGACCTCGACGTGAGTGGTGCGCGGAATCGCCAGCAGGCGTTCGCCGCAGGTGAGAATCAGATCGATACCCAGCGGGAACGGATGCGGGCGCTCGGTTAACTCTGCAATAATGCATTCCGGCAGCTGCGGGGCGATCATCCGCTCCTCGGCGATCCCGGCGCCGGTCAGGCGCAGCATCCGGCCGCCGCTGAGGCTGGCGAGCTGAACAATCAGCGTAACGCCGGTCTCCGGGGCGACGACGGTACCGGCGGAGAGCACGTTGAGCTGTTCGGCGCTGATGCTGTCACTGGCGACGGCGAAGGTTGCCTGCTGCGGCTGCTCAACCAGCGGCGCGCCGGTATGAAAGCGTAAATTCTGGCCGACCAGATCGTTATGCAGCGTCGGAGCGAGCCAGACCGGCGTCTCGTGATCCACCAGCGTCAGCAGCAGGCTGGTGGTGGCGACGTTCAGCGGCTGCCAGCCGTGCTGAAGCTGCTGCAGGGAGACAATCACGCCCGGCTCGCTCATCGCTTTCAGCAGGCGGCGGAAACTGTGCTGGGCATCCTGCACAGCCAGGGTAAAAGCGGGTTGTAAGGTCATGCGTTATCTCCGCGAACCAGAGTAAAGAAGTCGACCCGGCTGGCGTTGACTTCGGCGCGTCGGGCTTCAATGCGCGCGCTACGTTGTTCTTCCAGCGGGGTTATCAGGGTTTCCATCAGGGTGTGAAAATGGTGTGGCGACTGCATCAGGGCATCGATGGCCGCGCAACGTTCAGCGTGCGGACGATCGCGGCCTAAAATCCAGCTATAGCCGAGCGTGCCGTCGGCCAGGCGGATAGCGGCGCGGGTTAAGGTGGCGTCTCCGGCGAAAAATCGATCGCCGATGCCGCCCATGCGCGCCTGCAGCTGGACCAGCCCGGTTTCCGGGGCGCGAATCAGTTCATACTGCGGCGCGAGCTGCAGCGTTTGCATCCGCGCCGCCAGTTCTTGTGGGTCACTGTGGGCCAGCACGGACATCCAGCGCTGGCGGGTAGCGGTATCAAAGTGCATTCAGTGCTCCATGGTGAATTCAATCATGTCGGCGCGGGTCAGGCTGACGGAGTACTCCGTCGCGCTCTGCTCGCCCTGGCGATGATTCAGGGTGCGCACGCACAGCAGCGGCGCCATATTGGGAATGCCGAGAATGCGGCTCTCTTTGGCCTGCGCGCGGCGGGCGCTGATTTTGGTGCGTACGCGGGTCAGTTCGATATCAAGACGATTGCGCAACAGATCATGGAGCGAGCCGTGGGTAAAGGTTTGCAGAACCGGCCATAGCTGCAGGTCGGCAAAGTAGTGGTCTATCAGACACAGGGCGACGCCGTTAACGCGGCGCAGGGTGCGCAGGTGAATGACGTTATCGCCTTCACTGATGGCAAACGCATCGGCAACGTGGCTACTGGCCGGACGCAGCACCGACAGCAGCTTTTCGCTGGTCGGGTGGCTGCCCTGTTCGAGAAGATTCTGGCTAAAGCGCGCCTGGGCGTTGAGCGGGTAATCTATCGGGCGCATCAGTACCAGCACGCCGACGCCCTGACGGCGCTGGACCCAGCCGCGCTCGACAAGCTGATCGATGGCCCGGCGCAGGGTATGGCGGTTAACCTCAAAGCGGGACGCCAGCTGCTGCTCGGCGGGCAGATAGTCGCCGCAGCGGTAATGATGGCAAAGCTCTTGCTCCAGTTTGGCGGCAATTTCCTGATATCGCGTGGGGTAACTGGTCGGATGTCTGGATAAGTACATGGCAATCGAGCCTCACTAAGGACAAGAAGGAGTTTTCCTCTGAGCGTGAGCCAATCCTGACGGTTTTTTGTTACGTTTCGGTTAACTCCTGATGACCGGGGGATGAAGAGTTAACGCCGAAGGGATGACAGGTAAGCGGGGGATGAACGCACAGATGCCCTCTCCTGAAGGGAAGGGGGGAAACCGGGGGCGGAGTCAGCTGTGCGTGGGGCTGCAGAGCGGCGCAGGGGTAACAAACTGCACCGCCGGGTTCTCTTTCCCTTTCGGGGAGAGGGTGAGGGGAAAAGGTCAGCGTTAAGGTTCTTTCACCACGTTGACCATCCACGGGACGCCAAAGCGGTCGATAACTTTACCGAAGCCGTGCGCCCAGAATGTCTCCTGCCAGACCATCTCTATCTGCCCGTCGTCGGCGAGGCCGTCGAACCAGCGTTTACCCTCGATAACATCTTGCGGATCAAGCACAATAGTAAACCCGGCGTAGCGCTCCATTTTACTGGAGGGGCTGTCGCTGAGCATCAGGATGCTGTCGGCGATGCGCAGAGTGGCGTGGGCGATGCCGTCGGCGGCCAGATGCTGGCCGGAGGGGCAGCCATCCTCTGCGTCATGAATATCCCGCGGCATTTCGCCCCAGGTGATTTTATGGAGAAGTTCAGCGCCCAGCGCCTGCTGGTAGAACGCGATGGCGGCCGCGCAGTTGCCGCTAAAAGCGATATAGGGACTCAGGGGCATAAGCATCACCTCAGGTAACGAATATTCCATTAAGCGTAGAAGGGGATTGCAAAATTAAGCCAGGCGGCAGCGAAGGAAGATGCAAGAAGAGGCGGAAGACGATCGGACAATTCGCAAAACGGCACGGGAAAATATATTTCCCCCCGACGACAGGCGCCGGGGGAATAAAATCAGTTCTTTTTAACAAATTCGGATTTTAGCTTCATCGGGCCAAAACCATCAATTTTACAGTCAATATTATGATCGCCTTCAACCAGGCGGATATTCTTCACTTTAGTACCGATTTTTAGCATTGAAGAACTGCCTTTAACCTTTAGATCTTTTACTACGGTGACGCTGTCGCCGTCGGCGAGTAAATTACCGTTGGCATCTTTGACCACCAGCGCGTCGTTATCATCCGCAGGCTCGGCATTGTTCCATTCATGGGCGCATTCCGGGCAGATAAACATGCCGCCATCTTCATAAGTGTATTCAGAATGGCATTTTGGGCAGTGTGGCAGTTGCATGACGTTCCTCGCGATTACTGGGTAAAACAGGACGTTGGTCCATTAAATGGCGGCTGATAGCCGAAAGTGTAAGTGATTATAGCGCAATCCCGCACTTTTGTCGGGCCTTTTTTATGGGTTACTGCCGGGAAGAAAATGAATATACCCCGTGAAGAGCGACGGGGTTATTTCCATAAAAACCGCCAGATATTTCCGGAAATGTATCGCTAAGTTCCAATATTCATTGAACTTATTGGTTTTCGCCGACTCTGTTTAAGGGTAGGTAAATTTTTGTGAAGTTGATCCCAAATTTAAACGCTGTTAGGGTAAAAAGGCGAGAACGCAAATTCACTACACTTATTAGCGGCCCCGCATATTCATTATGGCCAGAGCAGGCGTCAACAGGTTCGGTTGTACGGACTGTCAGCAGACAGTGCAGGCAAACCTGCTACGCTTGAAATGTGGAGCACAGCAATTCGCCGCTCCCAACGCATGACGCGAATGACCTTGTCATTCGGCGGAGATTCGTGCGCTCAAGGCGAGAGCAAAAGAGGATAATTATGCTTAAAAGGAAAAAAGTAAAACCCATCACGCTTCGGGATGTGACCATCATTGATGATAGCAAACTGAAGAAAGCGATTACCGCAGCGTCGCTGGGTAACGCGATGGAGTGGTTCGATTTTGGGGTATATGGTTTTGTTGCGTATGCTCTTGGTAAGGTCTTTTTCCCCGATGCCAACCCCAGCGTGCAGATGATTGCCGCGCTCGGTACTTTCTCGGTTCCCTTCTTAATTCGTCCACTAGGCGGCCTGTTCTTCGGGATGCTGGGCGATAAATATGGTCGACAAAAAATTCTGGCGATAACCATCGTCATTATGTCGATAAGTACATTCTGTATCGGTCTTATTCCGTCGTATGCCACCATTGGTATCTGGGCGCCGATTCTGCTGCTGCTGTGTAAAATGGCGCAGGGATTCTCGGTGGGCGGAGAATATACCGGGGCATCGATCTTTGTGGCGGAATACTCGCCTGACCGTAAACGCGGCTTTATGGGCAGCTGGCTGGACTTCGGTTCGATAGCGGGCTTCGTGATGGGCGCGGGCGTGGTGGTACTCATTTCCAGCATGGTAGGCGAAGAGAACTTCCTCGACTGGGGCTGGCGTATTCCGTTCTTCCTCGCGCTGCCGTTAGGCATTATTGGTCTTTATCTGCGCCATGCGCTGGAAGAGACGCCGGCGTTCCAGCAGCACGTTGATAAAATGGAGCAGGGCGACCGCGAGGGCCTGCAGGACGGGCCGAAAGTCTCCTTTAAAGAGATCGCCACTAAACACTGGCGTAGCCTGCTGACCTGTATCGGTCTGGTGATTTCCACCAACGTGACCTACTACATGCTGCTGACCTACATGCCGAGCTACCTGTCGCATAACCTGCACTATTCAGAAGACCACGGGGTGCTGATCATCATCGCCATCATGGTCGGGATGCTGTTCGTTCAGCCGGTTATCGGTATGCTCAGCGACCGTTTTGGCCGTCGCCCGTTCATTCTGATTGGTAGCGTGGCGCTGTTCGCGCTGTCGATTCCGGCATTCATCATGATTAACAGTAACGTTCTCGGCCTGATTTTCGCCGGTCTGCTGGTGCTGGCGGTTGTGCTGAACTGCTTTATCGGAGTGATGGCTTCGTCGCTGCCGGCGATGTTCCCGACCCACATTCGTTTTAGCGCCCTGGCCAGCGCCTTCAACATCTCGGTGCTGATTGCCGGTCTGACGCCAACCCTGGCGGCGTGGCTGGTAGAAAGCACGCAGAACCTGATGATGCCGGCTTACTATCTGATGGTAATTGCAGTTATCGGTCTGATTACCGGCCTGTCGATGAAAGAGACCGCCAATCGTCCGCTGAAAGGGGCGACGCCAGCGGCTTCGGATATTCAGGAAGCGAAAGAAATTCTCGGCGAGCACTACGATAACATCGAGCATAAAATCGAAGATATCGATCAGGAGATCGCCGATCTGCAGGAAAAACGCTCTCGTCTGGTGCAGCAGCATCCGCGCATCAACGACTAAACCGTTTTGCTGTTAATCAATGCCGCCGTGGGCTTCCCCGGCGGCATTTTTTTATGCCCCGGCGGGCGCCAGATTATGGCGACGCTGCTGGCTCAGCCTGCGATACTGCTGCGGCGGCATGCCGACATATTTATTAAAAGTGCTGTAAAAGCGGCTGCTGGAGCCGAAACCGGCGGTCAGGGCGATATCGAGGATGGTCTTATCGGTGTCGCTGAGCAGCGCCCGAACGTGATTAATGCGCATCGCGGTAATGTACTGCTTCATGGTTTGCTGCATCACCCGCTGAAAAATCCCCATCGCGTAGTTGGCATTCAGCTTCACATGCTCGGCGACATCGTTGACGGTGAGCGCCCGATCGTAGTGGATGGCAATATATTCCAGCATCTGGCTGACGTAAAACTGGGCGTGGCGCGAAACGCTGTTCTTATGCGTGCGTGAAGTCTTGTTCACCAGAATCGGCTGCCAGCCGGAGAGGCTCAGGCGCTTGAGCATCAGAGCGATTTCATCGATCGCTAACTGGCGGATTTGCTCATTATCGCTGTTCAGCTCCTGCTGCCAGCGCTGGACTTCAAATACGCTGAGCTGCTGGGCAGCCAGCGATTTCACCACCATACCGTGGGTGACGTGGTTAATAAGCTCCCGATCCAGCGGCCAGGATAAAAACAGATGCATCGGCAGGTTGAAGATAGCCATCTGCCTGCAGGCCCCTGGTCGGGTAAGGCGATGGGGCGTACAGGCCCAGAACAGGGTGATATAGCCCTGCTCGATACGTACCGCTTCATCGTTGATCAGATACTCGACATCGCCGTCGAAGGGGACGTTCACCTCCACCTGACCGTGCCAGTGGCTGGCGGTCATGGCATAAGGAGTACGCAGCTCGATATCCATCCGCTGGTATTCAGAGTAGAGCGCCAGCGGGCTGCGGGGCAGTCGATCGTCGCTGCTGCTCATATACGCGTCGGCGGGATGCGCTGCGCGGGGTTTATCGATCATGATGTAGATTCCTGAATCATCATTCTTGCCGATTTTTGACGCCAGTCAGCGCTTATCTTAGTCGAATTAAAGGCCCGTTTTCTCTTCTTTTTCGCCCATTTATTCCCGAAAAATCAGTTTTCATGCTTGCCGGTAGCCGATCTGAGTTTTCGGGAATGCTCCGGCGGGAAGAGGGCAGCCTGCCGGTAGTCCGGCATGCCACTCTGTTAACGTTCACTAACCCTACGGAGAGCACCCTATGTCTGCCCCCAAAATTACCTTTATCGGCGCCGGTTCGACGGTATTCGTCAAAAATATACTCGGCGATGTGTTTCAGCGCCCGGCGCTAAAGTCCGCGCATATCGCCCTGATGGATATCGATGCGACTCGCCTGGAGGAGTCGCATATTGTGGTGCGCAAACTGATGGACTCTCTGGGCGCGGAGGGGGAAATCAGCTGCCATCGCGACCAGAAAGCGGCGCTGCAGGACGCGGATTTTGTGGTGGTGGCCTTCCAGATTGGCGGCTATCAGCCCTGTACGGTCACCGATTTTGAAGTCTGTAAGCTGCATGGCGTGGAGCAAACTATTGCCGATACGCTTGGCCCGGGCGGAATTATGCGCGCGCTGCGCACCATTCCACACCTGTGGCGCATCTGCGACGATATGACCGAAGTTTGTCCGAATGCCACTATGCTTAACTACGTCAATCCGATGGCGATGAATACCTGGGCGATGTACGCCCGCTATCCGCATATTAAGCAGGTCGGACTGTGTCATTCGGTGCAGGGGACGGCGGAGGAACTGGCCCACGATCTGGATCTCGACCCGGCGGATTTACGCTACCGCTGCGCCGGTATCAATCATATGGCCTTTTACCTGTCGCTGGAGAAAAAGCTCAGCGACGGCAGTTATGTCAGTATTTACCCGGAGATGCTGCAGGCATTTGCCGAAGGACGCGCGCCGAAGCATCGCGAGGATTCGCGCTGCCAGAACATCGTCCGCTATGAGATGTTTAAAAAGTTGGGCTATTTTGTCACGGAGTCGTCCGAGCACTTCGCGGAATACACTCCCTGGTTTATCAAGCCGGGGCGTGAGGATCTGATTGCGCGCTATCAGGTGCCGCTGGATGAGTATCCGAAACGCTGCGTAGAGCAGGTGGCGAACTGGCACAAAGAGCTGGAGCGGTATAAAACCAGCGAGCGCATTGAGGTCAAACCCTCGCGCGAGTACGCCAGCACCATTATGAACGCCATCTGGACAGGCGAGCCGAGCGTGATCTACGGCAACGTGCGTAACGATAATCTTATCGATAACCTGCCGCAGGGCTGCTGCGTGGAGGTGGCCTGTCTGGTGGACGCTAACGGCATTCAACCGACCAAAGCGGGCAAGCTGCCTGCCCATCTGGCGGCAATGATGCAAACCAATATCAACGTTCAGACCCTGCTGACGGAGGCGATACTCACGGAAAATCGCGACTATATCTACTATGCGACGATGATGGACCCGCATACGGCGGCGGTGCTGGGCATTGAGGAGATCTATGCGCTGGTGGACGATCTGATCGACAGCCACGGCGACTGGCTGCCGGCGTGGGTGCATGGCTAATCAGGTATTGTGTCGGATGACGGCTAGCGCCTTATCCGGCCTGGAGGTGGCTTTGCGTTTTTCTCCCGGCTCGCGCTGCGCTTAGCCGGGCTACGGGTTTACCACCGTCTTTCCCGATGGCGCTGTGTATGACCGGGCTACGGGTTTACCGCCATCTGCGTACACGTAGCCCGGACAAAGCGCGTCAAGCACCGCCTCCGGGGAATAGCGCGCAATGCTGCTTCAGATTATCTTCCCTGTGGCGCTGCGCTTAACCGGGCTACGGATTTACCACCGCCTGCGGATGGGGTTTAACCATGCGTCAGAAAGCGCGCCAGCCGCTGCTGCAGAATTTGATTTTCACGGCTCAGGCGCGCGTTCTCGTCAAGCAGCGTCAAGGCGACGGCGATCCCCGGCCAGTCCAGCTCCAGCTCTTTGCGTAAGCGTACGGCGCGGTGAACAATTGTCACCGCACTATCGTCAAACAGCCACTTTTCCCGCTGCGGCTGGCGCGGCTCGATCATGCCGAGGCCGACAATTTCGTTCAGCTCCTCCTCGGAAAGGCCGGTGTGGAGACAAAATTCGGTAATCGTAAACGTCACTGTTATCTTAGCCATCAGGCTTTCCCCCATGTCTTACGCGGCTCGAAGCTGGATTGCGCATCGGCCAGCTGCTGCCAGAGCTCGCGGCTCTTCTCATCCGGTTTTGGCGGCATAACGATTTTAATCACGGCGTACAGATCGCCAGTGGTGGTTTTGCTGGCCAGCCCTTTGCCCTTGACGCGCAGGCGCTGTCCGGCCTGGCTGCCCGGCGGGATGGTCAACAGAATGCTCTCTTTGAGCGTCGGGATAGTGACTTTGGTGCCTAATGCCGCTTCCCATGGCGCCAGCGGCAGGACAATTTCAAGGTTATGTCCGACGATATCAAACAGCGGATGCGGGGCGATATGTATCACCAGCCACAGGTCGCCGTTCGGGCCGCCATTCTCGCCGGGGGTACCCTGACCTTTCAGGCGGATGCGCTGGCCGTCGACGACGCCTGCGGGAATTTTTACGTTCAGGGTTT
Source organism: Klebsiella sp. CN_Kp100 (assembly GCF_040065315.1). NCBI lineage: Bacteria > Pseudomonadati > Pseudomonadota > Gammaproteobacteria > Enterobacterales > Enterobacteriaceae > Klebsiella > Klebsiella sp. CN_Kp100. The sequence continues at coordinate 42,953 of NZ_JBEAIJ010000036.1, read as the reverse complement.
TCGGCGTTTCGCTTTCAACCATGCCAAAGACGTTATACACCGGCAGCTTATAGCTGATAGTGCGCGTCTGTTCGGCTAAAGTCTCTTCAAGGAAAACCGCGACTTCTATCTCTAAATCATGGCCGCGCACGCCCTGCTGGCGGCGGCTATGATGCGCCTGCTGGCCAAACATGGAGGAGAAGATGTCGTCAAAGTCCTGCTGGCTGTAGCTCTGCTCGTGGGAGTGCTGCTGACGGCCAAAGTGCGGATCGTTGCGGTGCTGCCACAGTTGGTCGTATTCAGCGCGGCGCTGGTCATCTTTAAGCACTTCCCAGGCTTCGGCGAGATCTTTGAACCTGGCTTCGGCATCGTTTTCTTTACTGACATCGGGGTGATATTTGCGTGCCAGACGGCGATAGGCGGTCTTAATGGTTTTCAGATCGTCCGTTGGCTGAACCCCTAAAATGGCATAATAATCCTTTAATTCCATGATGTTATCTCATTTATGCGCAATATTACGGTTACAGATCCCTGGAACAGGTGTCTTTATTAAGCGTAGGGCAAATGAGGACGGATGTGGTGGAAAAGTGGCGCAAACTTGACGCCGTCGGGATCGACGGCGACAGAACGTGGATAACCCTATTCGGCAGAAGGCCTGCTGCGGTTCCTGCGCAGCCCTTCCAGCAGCACCAGGGCAGCGCCAATGGCGCCGCCGATCAACGGAAGGGTGGCTGGCGCGTTGGGGAACAGATGAACGATGGTGACATCGCTCACTATCATTGAGCCGGCTATCCAGCCGATAAGCGCGCCTCCCAGCATCACCACCGACGGGAAGCGGTTAAGGATCGCCAACACCAGTTTACTGCCCGCGACAATAATCGGGATGCTGATCAGCACCCCCAGGGCAACCAGCAGCAGATGGCCTTTTCCGGCGGCGGCGACGGCCAGTACGTTGTCCAGCGACATAATGACATCGGCAACGGTAATGGTGACCGCGGTACGCCACTGGCTGCTGGAGCTGCTGATTTCATTCTCTTCTTCCTGATTGGTGACCAGCCTGATACCGATCCACAACAGCATCAGAGCGCCAACCACTTTCAACCACGGCAATGAGAGCAAATAAATAGCCACGGCCAGCAGCAGCACGCGCGCCGCTATCGCACCAAAGGTGCCGATAATAATCGCTTTGGTCCGCTGATGCGGCGGCAGCTTACGGCAGGCCATCGCGATCACCACCGCGTTGTCGCCGCCTAATAACAGGTCGATAGCGATAATTTGCAGCAGGATAACCGCTACGTCCCACTGACTGAAAAACTCATTCATACCTAACTCATCTAACTAAAAAGAGGTCCTGGGGAAAAAGCAGGGGGCGAAGCGTACTCCCGTTCACGCGCGTTGACCACCCGCTAAATCGCGAGGGCGCGTTGAGTTATTGAAAAATATAGTTACTAATCATTGCCTCGTCCGGGGATGATTCGCGGGCAAAGGATGATATTTTGTTCGTAAAGACACACCTGCCGTTCACCCATCGCAAGGACTACCCACATGCCCGGCCATAAGAATTTACTGACACTCGCCTTTATTGGTGCCGCCCTGCTTCCGGTGATGGCAACTGCCGCTGATGCACCCACCTTCACGCCCGAACAGGAAGCCCGTATCGGCAAAATTGCCGCGGACTATTTAGTCGCGCATCCGGAAGTGCTGCTGCAGGCCAGCCAGAAGCTGCAGCAAATTCAGGAACAGCAGCAGGCCAGCGCCGCGACGCAGGCGGTACTGAAGAACGCGGCTGCGCTGACGCAGGATAAAAACACCCCAACCTATGGCCCGAAAGAGGGCAAAGTGACCGTTATTGAATTCTTTGATTATCAATGCGTTTACTGCAGCCGTCTGGCTCCGGTCATGGAGCAGGTTATTAAAGAGAACCCGCAGACCCGCTTTGCTTTCAAAGAGTGGCCAATTTTTGGCAGCCGTTGGGAAACCTCGCTGGAGGCGGCGAAAACCGGGCTGCAGATTTATCAGCAGAAGGGCGCAGAGGCCTATTTGACCTACCATAACGGCATCTATTCCACCGGGCATAACGAAGGCAAGCTAACCGCCGCTGACGTGCAGCAGCAGGCGAAGAAGGTCAATTTCGATGCGAAGAAAGCGGCGGACGTTGAGTCGGTACTGGAAAGTACCAACCAGCTGGCGCAGGAGATCGGTTTAAGCGGTACGCCCGGCGTTATCGTAATGCCGACGACCGGCGCCACGGAGGCGACGATCACCGTATTCCCTGGGCTGGCGGATAAAGCCTCGCTGGATGCGGCGATTAAGAAAGCGGGCGGCTGATAATTAAAGGCGCCCACGGAAAACTCATCATCAGATGATCTGATAAGTTTTGTCGGCCATATAAAGCGCTAGCCGCTACCGGGTAGCGCTTCTTCGCCACGGCAGCAGCGCTGCAGCATCGACATAATCACCTGAAATAGCTCATCTTTCGCCTGCTGCTCCGTGATGACGCCGTTTACTACCGCAGCTGATAGCCCGTCGGCGGATCCAAGCATGGCGAGAATGGCTGCTTCGCTGAGGTTTTCACTCTCGCAAAGCGGCGAAAAATATTGCCGGCATTTCGCGGTAAATGCGGTTATGCACTCCTGCTTGATCTTCTCCAGCTCAGGCGTCCCGGCCAGCGCGGCCATCACGCTGGGCATTTCGCGGCCCTGGAGCAGGACGCACTCAATGTAGGCATTAGCGATCGCCGAAGCCAGTGTCTCCGCCCTGGGTTCGGTGTTGCGCAGAATTTCATCCATCTTTACGCTCTGGCGCTGGTCGTATTCCGCATACAGCGCCGCGAAAAGCCCCGAACGGCTGTCAAAATGATCGTAAACCACCGGTTTAGTCACCCCCGCCTGGGTCGCCAGATAGCCCAGCGTCAGGGCATCGGTTCCTTCCTCGCGAATAATATGCCAGGCGACGTCTATTAGCTGCTTGCGCCGCTCTTCTCGCGTTAAACGCTGCCGTACGAGGGGTTGAGACATAAAAGGATTCTCCCGTTGACATGCTAATATACCAAAGGTAAGTTACCATAAGTAGGTTACTGTTAGTATATTAGACTACGTCCAATATCGTTATCGCGCAACTGGGGTATCCGTCATGCATGCATTAATCGTGGTTTCTCATCCTCTTAATACTTCTCTGACTCACAGCGTAGCGACGGCTATTGCGCAAGGGATTGCCGAATCCGGCCAGCAGCACACTGCTGAAATAGCAGATTTAACGCAGGAAGGCTTTAACCCGGTGTTTACTGAGCCGGATATCGCCGCATTTCTGCAAACCGGCGCCACGCCGCCCGATGTGATTGCTGAGCAGGCCAGACTCGATCGAGCCGACGCGCTGGTGCTGGTCTTTCCCGTTTACTGGTGGTCGATGCCTGCGCTGCTGAAGGGCTGGATCGACCGCGTGTTTGCCAACGGCTGGGCCTATGAGGAAACCGCCGGGGGCGAGGTGGTGAAGAAGCTCGGGCGTCTGCGAGTGCACCTGGTTGCGTTAGGCGCAGCCAATCAGAAAACGTATGATAAGCATGGGATTACCGCTGCTTTTCATGCGCAGATCGCCCACGGCATTTTTGATTACTGCGGGGCGACGGTGGCCAGTTCGCAGCTGCTGCTGTTACCGGAGCTGGAAACGGCGAAAGCGCATCTTGAGGCGGGGTATCAGCTAGGGAAGACGATATTTAACTGAAAGCATAAAAGCAAAAACCCAGCCATAGGCTGGGTTCTCTGAATAGTGGTGCCCGGACTCGGAATCGAACCAAGGACACGGGGATTTTCAATCCCCTGCTCTACCGACTGAGCTATCCGGGCAACGGGGCGCATTAAACCGTAATCCGTACGCTCCGTCAATCAAATTTCTCGATTTATCTACCGGTTGCTTAACTTTGCGGCAATTCTGCGTCTGAGCGCGCTATTCTGCGGGAAATTACATCATGCCGTTATCGCCTTCGCGGTTCTTCCAGCCGCTGGTCACTGAGATCGCGCGGCGAAGTCCGGAGATCGCGTAGTCTCCGACGACGTCTTCGTCATCGCGCGGCGAGCTGATGGTAATTTCCGCGTCGACGCCGTGACGATATGCGCCGTGGTGGCTAAAGATGGTGCCGATAAAACATTTATCATTCAGCCAGACCGGAATATAGGCGACGGTTTCATAAATATAGTTAGACGCCACGCCGCTATAGTAACTTTCCGCATCGTCGGCCGACGTGCCCGGAGGAATAGGGCAGATTGGGGCTTCGCCGTCGCTCTGCGGCTTATCCTTAAGCAGGCTGCTCTGCATCACCTCCAGCGACTTCAGCAGATCCGTTTTTTCCCCGTCGCTTAACGCGGGCGTCAGCGGCTGGCCTTTTTCCGGCGAGCGGATGTCATTGAGAGTGTAGCGATAGCGGATCGTCACCGCAGGCGCGCTACTGCCCGAGGGGGCAAACGGGCGCAATAAATAGAGATTATCTTCGCCAAACTGACCGTTGTACCAGAGGGCATAAACCTGGCCATTAATGCGTACCCACTGGCTCCACTGGTTGGCGCCGCGGCCGTTAAGGGAAAAAAGCGCGCCGGGAACCCCTGCGTCAAAATCATCGCCGTTGCCGCTATCGTCGCTGTTGACCGTTTCGAAAGCGTCGTCGTTGCGTTTTAAGACTCCGGTATAGCTAAAGAGTCCGGTGCCGCCGACGTAGCTATCGATAATTAAATCGCGTCTGCCGTCACCGTCGAGATCCACCAGGGTGAAGCTGACTTTGCCGTTTTCGGAGTCGGCGCTGATATCGGACTGGAGAAACGCCTGCCACTCATCATCGCTGATATCGGCGGAAGGTTTGCTCGTCGAGACCAGAGAGTCGTCCGCGTAGGTCAGCGTAAAATGGCTGACCTTGCCGCTGAGGGGAAACTGTTCGGCGATCTTATTCAGATCCAGTTCAGGGTTGACCTTCTGCTCTTTTAACACGGCGTTATACAGCGCTTTCAGCGCATTATTATCGGCTTCTTTTTGCTGCCTGGGGATAACCTGACTGACGAAAGTGGGCAACATCCATGCGCCGCCGGGGGCGATTTCCCGGCAGTCGCCGGTGGTGTATTTCAGGCTCTGAACAAAGGTCCGGCCGTCCCACACGCGCTCTTCTCCGCTGATACAGTCGGCAATACCGCGGCCCTTGTTGAAAAAGGTAAGCACGCCATCGCCATAGCTGGAGGCGTCGGTAGCGATCAGCTGAGGCTGAGTCATAAATGCTTTGTCGACCACCCATATGGCGTAGCCGTCGTTGTAGGCCGCGCGCCAGCAAAGGGCCTGAATCAAGGTGTGGTTTTTATCCAGCGGGGTGGCGGTGAGCTGACGCTCGGAGGCCGGGATGTCGGCGTTTTGCCAGTCGTCGCAATGGCTGTTAAGCACGGGGGTTAGCTGCGGAAGAAGCTTCTGCCGCTGTTTTGCCGTCAGCGTCGCGGCAGCGGCATTGTTAATGACCGGCGCGGCGATGATTTCCGGCGCGGGCGCCGCCGGCAAAACGTTGTCATCGCCGGCATCTCCTTGACGCATCAGCGCATCGGCGGTGCCCAGGCGCTGCTGGAACTCATCCATTTTCAGAAATGCGGCGCTGCTGCCTGCGCTGGACAGCACCTTGCGCTCGCCGTTAATCGCCAGCTCAATTTTGCCGTTATGCTCCAGGGCCTGAATCAGGGCCGACGTCTGGCTATCATCAAAGCGAAAATGGCTCTCGTCGACGGCTTCGAGGGCGCCGTTGTCGCGATCGTCGATGAACAGAGTGACCGTGGCGTCGGGCGGAATATCGCGTTCGGTTTGCGCGAAGGTCGCAACGGCGACGACGTGCTGCGCCGCGCCCGCATTGCGGGTCAGCAGAACGCTGACTTCGCCCATGGTGACGCCATAGCCTGCGGCCCGGCAGGTGCCGGTGTTGTCGCAGGCGAGCTCCCAGTCTTTATGCGCGAAAGAGAAACCTTGCGGAGAGGCTGCCAGAAGCGGTGTCGAACACAGCCCCATAATGGCAGCCCAAAGAAGAGAGCGCATATCAAACCCTGTCAGCATATCGATGAGTGGGGAATTATATGCGCGATGAATCGGTTAAGATATCGGAATCAGGTCAGCGCACCGCCCATCCGGCACTGGGCAAAACGCAAAATATCTTCTGCCAGGCGACGTGCGGTATCGACGTCAGTCTGGCTACGTTTGATCAGCAGGCGGCTCAGGCAACCTTCGATGATCAGCTCCATCTGCTTCGCGACCATCGCCGGATCGTCAACCTCCAGCTGGCTAAGCAGTTCGTGGGTATAGGCCAGAGAAGCTTGCTTCTGCTGCTCGGCCAACTGATGGATCGGGTGCTGAGCGTCCGGGTAAAAAGTACAGGCGGCGATAAACAGGCAGCCGGGATAACGATGGTTGCTAACGCAGGTGGTCAGTGCGGCGTAGCGGGCCAGCAGTTTCTGCTCTGCGCTTAGCGACTCGTCGAGTAAAAGCTGACGGCGCCAGGCATCGACCTGATGGCTAAGATGGCGAAGCGCGTCATAAAGCAGCGCCTCGCGATCGGGCCAGAAACGTTTGAGGTCATTGAGCGGGTAAGCCACGCGCTCGGCGACCATTTCCAGCGTGGTGTTAGCGATACCCTCGATTTCGAGGATTTGGATGGCTTCACCCAGGACTTCTTCACGTTGCACGGTCTTCTCCTCCATTTTCCCTCCTAAAGTGTCGCTCACGGTTATCGATCGCGCAAATGGGCGCTGAATGCCGCGGCATCCATAAACCCGGTGACCCGCTGCGCGGGCTGCTCCTCGCCCTGTTCGTTGAAGAACAGAATCGTGGGGAGGCCAAGCACCCTGAGGTGCTTCAGCAGCGCCGCGTCTTGTGCGCTATTTTTCGTGACATCCACTTGTAGCAGAACGGTCTCTTTCAGGGCCTGTTGAACCTCAGGTGAGGTAAAGGTGTATTTCTCGAACTCTTTGCAGGCCACGCACCAGTCGGCGTAAAGATCGAGCATCACCGGTTTGCCTTTCGCCTGCGCCAGCGCCTGATTGAGCTCATCGACGCTATGGATACGGGTAAACTGGAGATGGGATTGCCGTTGCACGACCGGTGCATCGAAAGCCCAGTCCTGCAGCGGACGGGCGCTGACCAGCGCTGCGCCGAGCATGGCGATTTGTACGAGACGCAGCCAGGGGCGCGTGCCGCCCAGCGAGGTGATAAACGCCCAGCTAAAAAAGGCGACGCCAAGCAGCGACCAAAGCCGCAGGCCCCACAGGTCTCCCAGGATGCGTTCCAGTAAAAATACCGGCAGCGCGAGGATCACGAAGCCAAAGGCGGTTTTCACGTGAGCCATCCACGGGCCGCTTTTCGGCAGCAGGCGGTTGCCAAATACGGTCACCAGGATCAGCGGCAGCCCCATTCCGAGCGCGTAGAGATACAGGGTTCCACCGCCCAGCCACAGATTACCGCTCTGGGCGATATACAGCAGAATGGCGCTCAGCGGCGCGGTGGTACAGGGCGAGCAGATTAATCCGGCAATCGCCCCCATGGCGAATACGCCGCCGGGTGAACCGCCCTGGCGTTTATTGCTCATCAGCGTCAGACGCGTTTGCAGCGACGAAGGCAGCTGGAGCGTAAACAGACCAAACATCGACAGCGCCAGCAGGATAAACACGACCGACAGGCCGATCAGCACATAAGGGTGCTGCAGCGCTGCCTGGAACTGCAGGCCCGCAGCGGCGACGACCAGACCCAGCGCGGTGTAGGTTAACGCCATTCCCTGAACGTAGATAAAGGCCAGCAGCAGCGCGCGGGCGGTGGAGAGGCGTTTTTGACCGCCCAGCACGATGCCGGAAATCAGCGGATACATCGGCAGAACGCAGGGGGTAAACGCGATGCCGATACCAATTAATAGCGCCCAAAGCGCGCTAAAGGGGAGATCGGCGCTGTGGTTGTCCGCGACGGGAGAAGGAAGGTCGGACGGCGACTCGACCGGCAGCGCCGGGCGCGTTTCCAGCGGCAGCGGCGGGTTCAGCCTGGGTTGCCCGGCGTGCGGATCGTTGCTGGAGCGCGCCAGCGCTTTGCCAAGCGGCACGATTTTGGTTTCTGGCGGATAGCAAAAACCCGCATCCGCGCAGCCCTGCCAGGTGACGGTAAGGGTTGCGCCAGCGGCGGCGTGCGTCAGAGTGACCGGGACGGTCAGGCGCTGGCGGTAAATTTCACTTTTACCGTAAAACTCGTCCACATGCCATTCGCCTGACGGCAGCGAGGGTTCGATAAACGTCGCATCGGCGGAGGTCAGCTTAATCTGTTTGCGGTAAAGATAGTAACCCTCCTTGATTTGCCAGGTCAGATTGAGATCGTGTTGATTCTGCTGAAAATCGAAGGCAAAAGCCTGGTCAGCAGGAACAAAGTTCGAACGACCGGGGGCGTCGAACAGGCCGGCAATGGCCGATGTGCTGCAAAGCAGCAGGATCAGCGTAATGATGCGTTGAGCCATGAGAGGTAATCATTGTCTCCGTGAATAACGGGCAGAACCAAAAGTTCAGGGGTTTGATACGGGTGATGGGACTTCAGACAGTCCAGCAGCGCCTGCTGATGGGCAAGGTCGGTTTTCAGCAGCATTTGCACTTCATACTCCTGCTCCAGTTTTCCTTCCCAGTAATAGAGCGACGTCGCTCCCGGCAGGAGCGTGGCGCAGGCGGCAAGTTTTTCCGCCAATGCTTTGGCCGCCAGGTCCTGGGCGGTCGCTTCATCCGGCGCGGTACAGAGTACAACAACAGCATCAGGCGTAGTCATCGTGAACCTCGTATCAGCGAAAAGAGGCACTATAGCACGCAAGAAAGGGAGGATTAACGAAACGGGCCAGGATCTGGCCCGAATTTGAAGAGATTTACAGCATGATGCCGCCAAAAATAAACCCGAGGATCACGCATAGCGTAATGGCGATGACGCCGGGGATCAGGAAGGCGTGGTTGAAGACGTATTTACCGATGCGGGTGGAGCCGGTGTCATCCATCTCGACCGCCGCCAGCAGGGTTGGGTAGGTTGGCAGAACGAACAGCGCAGAGACGGCGGCAAATGAGGCGATAGCGGTGAGAGGGCTTACGCCCAGCATCAGCGCGGCGGGCATCAGCGCCTTGGTGGTGGCTGCCTGGGAATAGAGCAGGGTTGCGGCGAAGAATAGCACGACCGCCAGCAGCCACGGATAGTTGTGCAGCAGGTCGCCTGCTACCGTCTGGATATCGCTGATGTGGGCTTTAACGAAAGTATCCCCCAGCCATGCGACGCCGAGAACGCAAACGCAGGCGCTCATGCCGGATTTAAACGTGCTGGCGTTGAGTACTTCACCGGTGTCGATTTTGCAGGTGATGCTGATCAATGTCGCGATAGTCAGCATAAATACCACGATCGCTTCGTTGCGCGGCAGAACCGGATCTTTAATCAGGCCGACGGTGTCGCTGATGGCGGTGGCGTAAAACATTACCGCGACGATACCAATCAGGAACAGCAGCACAGAGCGTCTGGCGTGCGGCTTAAGCTCGAAAACCTGGCTGCCGCGCAGCTTGACTTCCCCTTTCGCCAGCCGCTCCTGATAAATCGGATCGTCTTTTAGCTCACAGCCGAGGAAGTTACAGACGATGGCGGTGAGCATCACGGCAATCAGGGTAACCGGAATACAGATTGCCAGCAGAGTCAGGTAGCTGACGCCCAGCGGTTCAAGGATGCCGGCAAAAAAGACCACCGCAGCGGAAATCGGCGAGGCGGTGATCGCAATCTGTGAGGCAACCACGGCGATGGAAAGAGGGCGCGAGGGGCGAATACCCTGCTCTTTCGCTACTTCGGTGATCACCGGAAGCGTAGAGAAAGCAGTGTGTCCGGTTCCGGCCAGTATGGTCATAAACCAGGTGACCAGCGGGGCGAGAAAGGTGATGTATTTGGGGTGACGTCGCAGCATACGTTCGGCGAGACTGACCAGGTAGTCCATCCCTCCGGCGACCTGCATGGCGGCGATAGCGGCGATAACCGCCATAATGATTTCGATGACGTCGAAGGGGATCGCGCCGGGTTTAATTTGAAAAAAGAGGGTCAGGACGAGGACGCCCAGGCCACCGGCGAAACCGATGCCGATGCCCCCGAGTCTGGCTCCCAGATAAATAGCCAGCAGGACAATAACGAGTTCTGCACCAAACATATATGCCTTCCTTGTTTTATTAACAAGTTGATATTGGATTGTTGTAATTTAGTAGATCAATAAGAACAAAAAAGGCATGTCATCGCTGACATGCCCGTGATTAGTTTAACCTGAAACTTTACTGTTCGCTTTCATCAGTATACCGCTTCGCTTTATAGGCCGGATGCATCAGGTTTTGCGCGGAGAAGATATCGTCCAGCTCCGCTGCGGTCAGCAGCCCGCGCTCAAGCACCACGTCTCTGACGCTCTTGCCCGTTTCGGCGCAAATCTTGCCGACGATATCGCCATTGTGGTGGCCGATATACGGGTTGAGGTAGGTGACGATGCCAATGGAGTTGTAGACGTAGCTTTCGCATACCGCTTTGTTGGCGGTGATGCCGCTCACGCATTTTTCCAGCAGGTTGTAGCAGGCGTTAGTCAGAATATGGATAGATTCAAACATCGCCTGGCCAATCACCGGCTCCATCACGTTCAGCTGCAGCTGCCCCGCTTCGGAAGCCATGGTGACGGTTGTATCGTTACCAATCACTTTGAAGCACACCTGATTGACGACCTCAGGGACCACCGGGTTTACCTTGGCTGGCATGATAGAGGAGCCCGCCTGCAGTTCGGGCAGGTTAATTTCGTTCAGGCCGGCGCGCGGGCCGGAAGAGAGCAGGCGCAGGTCGTTACAGATTTTGGACAGTTTAACCGCCAGCCGCTTCAGGGAACTGTGGACCATCACGTAGGCGCCGCAGTCGGAGGTGGCTTCGATCAGGTCTTCGGCTGGCACAACCGGCAGGTTGCTGACTTCCGCCAGTTTTTGAACTGCCAGCTGCTGATAACCATCCGGGGTATTCAGGCGGGTGCCGATAGCGGTCGCGCCGAGGTTTACCTCCAGCAGCAGCTCAGCGGTGCGCAGAATGCATTTAGTCTCTTCGTTAAGCAGAACGTTAAACGCGTGAAACTCCTGCCCCAGGGTCATCGGCACCGCGTCCTGCAGCTGGGTACGACCCATTTTCAGAATGTCCTGGAACTCAACGGCCTTTTGCTGGAAACCTTCGCCAAGCTGGTTGATTGCATCGATCAGTTTGAGAATGGAGGCGTAGACCGCGATGCGGAAACCGGTCGGGTAAGCATCGTTAGTGGACTGACATTTGTTAACGTGGTCGTTGGGGTTGAGATACTGATATTCGCCTTTCTGATGGCCCATCAGCTCAAGGCCGATGTTCGCCAGGACTTCGTTGGTGTTCATGTTAACGGAGGTGCCTGCCCCGCCCTGGAACACATCAACCGGGAACTGGTCCATGCACTTGCCGTTATTCAACACCTCATCGCAGGCGGCAATAATGGCGTTGGCGATGCTTTTAGGGATAGTTTGCAGCTCTTTGTTAGCCTGCGCAGCGGCCTTCTTCACCATCACCATTCCGCGGACAAATTCAGGAATGTCGCTGATTTTGTTATTGCTGATGTAGAAGTTTTCAATCGCTCTCAGAGTATGGACGCCGTAGTAAGCGTCAGCTGGAACTTCCCTGGTGCCCAACAGATCTTCTTCGATACGAATGTTGTTTAACATGTGAACCTTCTCTTTCAAGCTGCCTATGAATTCACCAAATACGCAGAATTTATGGGATCTCGCGCATTTTCTGGCCGCAGATTATTTCCTTAATCGGCCCGGTGCCCACGATCATATGCTGATAATAGCGAATATCAGTCACCCTGATCACTTATTATGTAGTGAATCCTATAAGAATTATTAATCTGTGAAATGAGTCACCGGTTTTCTATTCTTGAAAAAAATAAGCTTTTTTTACGATTGAAAAGTGACGTTTTGGCCCAACATCTTTTCGATGCGAATAGCATATCTATGACTACGGGCGCCGACGCTGGCGCCTGTTAATGAAGGAGACGCCGGTGCGTTGGATTCCGTTAATTGCCGTTTTTTTATACGTTTACATTGAGATATCGATCTTTATCCAGGTCGCCCACGTGCTTGGCGTCCTGCTGACGCTGATTCTGGTGATCTTTAGCTCGGTCGTGGGGATATCGCTGGTAAAAAACCAGGGATTTAAAAACCTCATGCTGATGCAGCAGAAGATGGCGGCGGGAGAGAGCCCGGCCGCTGAAATGATCAAAAGCGTGTCGCTGATCATCTCCGGTTTGCTGCTGCTTCTGCCGGGGTTCTTTACCGATTTCCTGGGGCTGCTGCTGCTGCTGCCTCCGGTGCAGAAGCACCTGACCTTAAAGCTGATGCCGCATCTGCGCTTTAGTCGGATGCCGGGCGGCGGGTTTAGCGCCGGAACCGGTGGCGGCGATACCTTTGAAGGCGAATACCAGCGCAAAGATGACGAGCGCGACCGCCTCGAACATAAAGACGATCGTCGTGATTAACATTTAGCATTGTCCGGGCCGGTCACTCCGGCCTGGTGACTCTCTCCGCGAGCCTGCGCTTTGGTAAAAACAGCCACAGTACCGCCAGCATGATAAACGCGTACAGGCTCTTCCACCCCACCATCGCCAGCAGCAGCAGGCACAGCACGCTGCCAAACGCCGCTAACACGCGATAACGCCCATGCAGCAAACGGCAGCCCGCCAGCATACACAGCAGATAGATCATAATAAAAATGCCGTTGGCGTAGACGATCAGGGCGTCCAGGTTGATATTGAGCGCGTAAATGCACAAGGCGCTAATCACGCAGCAGCCGAGTACCGCGTTCAGCGCATTGCGCGGAATTTGTCGCGGCGACAGGCGGGCCAGATAGCTCGCAGGCTTATGCTGCGCCTGCGACCACACCAGGCGGGCAAAGCTCTGGATATAGATATTGAGGCTGGCGAAGCAGGCGAGATAGCCGATAACGCAGGCAATCCACAGCGCCTGAATGCCGAACAGGCGTACGACGATATTGGGCAGCGACGCGGCGGCGGCCATCTCCTCACCAAAGGCATGAAAGTGCAGGACCAGCACGGTACAGGCCCAGTAGACCGAACCCGCCAGTAATAAGCCGATCATCAGCGCGCGGGGAAAATCGCGCTCCGGCTGCTTAAACTCAGAGGCCAGATGAGCGAAAGCCTCCAGACCGACAAAACACCAGAACATCACCGAAAGCGCGGAGAAAAGCTGCGAACTATCGATTTCAGCGGGCGCCGGGAAGGGGATCTGCGTGGGGTTGATCCCGCCGCGCCACCAGATAGCAACGATCAGGGCGACAATGAGTACGGCAACCAGCGTTTGTAGATTGGCGCTGGAGCTGGCTCCGCGAGAGCCGACCCACCAGATAATCGCCAGCGTTCCCAGTTCAGCCAGCAGCAGCTGGCTATCGTGCCAGCCAAAAAGCGCCTGACCGAAGCCGGTGGCGATATGCAGGGCCGCGGGTAATCCGACCGGGATCACCGATAGAAAGAGCCAGCCGGTGACGCGCGCCAGACGCGGTCCAAAAGCCATATCCACAAAATGCGCCACGCCGCCGGCGCTGGGAAAGTGCCGACCCAGCGTGGCGAAGACGATAGCGATGGGAAACACCAGTAAAATCAGCGCCGGCCAGGCCCACAGGCTGTTGTCGCCAGCGACCAATGCGGCCAGCGCCGGAACGGCGAAGACGCCGGTTCCCAGTAATGATGTGGAGAGTAACCCCACTCCTTGGGCAAGCCCCAACTCCTGTTTTAAACCACTCATGTTTCAACCCTGCGCCCGGCAAAAAAGGGATGGTATCACAATCGCTTTTGCTTATGACGTCAGGCAACGGCGGTAAATTTGTGTGCGTCTGAGCACGAGGACAAATTTTTTTTTACTTTTCCCCTTGAAGCGGTAAAACCCCACCCCCATCTCTCAGGGCACTAGCCGGAAAACCGTGTGCGGACCGGCGTCATCCATAACTGATAATGACTTTCTCAAAGGAGAGCTATCAATGAGTATTCGTCCGTTACATGATCGTGTGATCGTCAAACGTAAAGAAGTTGAAACGAAATCTGCTGGCGGCATCGTTCTGACCGGTTCTGCGGCAGCAAAATCAACTCGTGGCGAAATCATCGCTGTCGGTAAGGGCCGCATCCTGGAAAACGGAACCGTGCAGCCTCTGGACGTTAAAGTTGGTGACATCGTAATTTTCAACGATGGCTACGGCGTGAAATCCGAGAAGATCGACAATGAAGAAGTGTTGATCATGTCCGAAAGCGACATTCTGGCAATTGTTGAAGCTTAATCCGCGAACGACACTGAACATACGAATTTAAGGGAAAGATAAAATGGCAGCTAAAGACGTAAAATTCGGTAACGACGCTCGTGTGAAAATGCTGCGCGGCGTAAACGTACTGGCAGACGCAGTTAAAGTAACCCTGGGCCCGAAAGGCCGTAACGTGGTTCTGGACAAATCCTTCGGTGCGCCGACTATCACTAAAGACGGCGTTTCCGTAGCGCGTGAAATCGAGCTGGAAGACAAGTTCGAGAACATGGGCGCGCAGATGGTGAAAGAAGTTGCCTCTAAAGCGAACGACGCTGCAGGCGACGGTACCACCACCGCAACCGTACTGGCTCAGGCTATCATCGCTGAAGGCCTGAAAGCCGTTGCTGCGGGTATGAACCCGATGGATCTGAAACGTGGTATCGACAAAGCTGTCGTAGCCGCTGTTGAAGAACTGAAAGCGCTGTCTGTACCGTGCTCTGACTCTAAAGCCATTGCTCAGGTTGGTACCATCTCCGCTAACTCCGACGAAACCGTAGGTAAACTTATCGCTGAAGCGATGGACAAAGTCGGTAAAGAAGGCGTGATCACCGTTGAAGACGGTACTGGTCTGGAAGACGAACTGGACGTAGTTGAAGGTATGCAGTTTGACCGCGGCTACCTGTCCCCGTACTTCATCAACAAGCCGGAAACCGGCGCTGTTGAACTGGAAAGCCCGTTCATCCTGCTGGCTGACAAAAAAATCTCCAACATCCGCGAAATGCTGCCGGTTCTGGAAGCCGTAGCAAAAGCGGGCAAACCGCTGGTTATCATCGCTGAAGACGTAGAAGGCGAAGCGCTGGCGACCCTGGTAGTGAACACCATGCGCGGCATCGTTAAAGTTGCTGCGGTTAAAGCACCGGGCTTCGGCGACCGTCGTAAAGCTATGCTGCAGGACATCGCAACTCTGACTGGCGGTACCGTTATCTCTGAAGAGATCGGTATGGAGCTGGAAAAAGCGACTCTGGAAGATCTGGGTCAGGCGAAACGCGTTGTTATCAACAAAGACACCACCACTATCATCGATGGCGTGGGCGAAGAAGCTGCGATCCAGGGCCGCGTTGCTCAGATCCGTAAGCAGATTGAAGAAGCAACTTCTGACTACGACCGTGAAAAACTGCAGGAGCGCGTGGCTAAACTGGCAGGCGGCGTTGCAGTAATCAAAGTGGGCGCGGCTACCGAAGTTGAAATGAAAGAGAAGAAAGCACGCGTTGACGATGCCCTGCACGCGACCCGTGCTGCGGTTGAAGAAGGCGTGGTTGCCGGTGGTGGCGTAGCGCTGGTTCGCGTTGCCGCTAAACTGGCTGGCCTGACCGCTCAGAACGAAGATCAGAACGTCGGTATCAAAGTTGCGCTGCGCGCAATGGAAGCTCCGCTGCGTCAGATCGTGTCCAACGCCGGTGAAGAACCGTCTGTTGTGGCGAACACTGTGAAAGGTGGTGAAGGTAACTACGGTTACAACGCTGCAACCGAAGAGTATGGCAACATGATCGACTTCGGTATTCTGGACCCAACTAAAGTGACTCGTTCTGCTCTGCAGTACGCAGCATCCGTTGCTGGTCTGATGATCACCACCGAGTGCATGGTCACCGACCTGCCGAAAAGCGACGCGCCTGACTTAGGTGCTGCTGGTGGCATGGGTGGCATGGGCGGTATGGGCGGCATGATGTAATCGTGCGCTATACCCCTTAGATATAAAGAAACCCTCGGGCAGAAATGCTCGGGGGTTTTTCTTTTTGTCGTCTTTTTAGTATAAGGTTGTACATCCGGGCCAGTGCGTCCAGCTCATTGATCGTGGGGAATAACATGCAGGTAAAATATTTAGCAGGGATTGTCGGCGCAGCATTGTTGTTAGCAGGTTGCAGCTCCAGCAACGAATTGACCTCTGGTGGCCAGAACGTACGCTTTGTTGAAGATAAACCAGGTTCTGAATGCCAGCTGTTAGGTACCGCAAGCGGCACGCAGAGCAACTGGCTGTCCGGACAGAATGGTGACGAAGGCGGCTCCATGCGCGGCGCGGCAAACGCCCTGCGTAACAAGGCCGCAGAGATGGGTGGCAACGTCATTTACGGCGTCAGCAGCCCGACGCAGAATCTGCTGTCCAGCTTTGTGCCGACCGATAGCCAAATGAACGGCCAGGTTTATAAGTGCCCGAACTGATTTAACCGGTGCCTCTCTTGCCTAAATTGAGGCACCCTCTTGATCTCTTTTTATTGCTTGCTGAGTTGCGCCTGAGTTTGCTGGTAGAACGCATGCAAAGGACGCAGACACTCCTCCAGCGTCATCATTCTTCCTGGCTGAGAAGGGATGATTTGGCTAAAAATCTGGCTGGGCTGGCGCTGGGTATGCACTTCTTTCAGCTTTGGGCTTCTCTCAATTAAGCGCATTACAACGATATTTTCCTGTTCTGATGGATGAGCGGCATTGGTTTTAATCACTGCGCCGGAGATGATTTTTCGCCCTTCCTCCGTGTCACAACAGTACAACACGCCGAGATAATGGGAAAACAGATTGAGCTTCCATTCATCCTGAAGATACTGCTGATAATCAACGTTGCTGGTATTCGTTAAATCCACCGCATAAAGCATCAGGCCTTCCAGCGAGGAAGTTAAATAATTAATCAGATCGCTATCTCCCGTGTGTTTAAGAGACTGCTGAATGCCCACCAGCAGCGCTTCAACTTGCATATCATCAATACGCAGCGTAGCAATTTGCTCATTTTGCAGCACCAGAATGAGCGTTGACCAGGTGTCGCCGGGTTTTAACGTTATCGACATAATACGCCTTTCCGGATTAGGGTGCTGTACTTCAGTTATATCGATCGCCGGTGTATTTTCTATAAGGCGTTCATTAAAGGCCACCAGTTCATTCTTATAACTTTCACCTTCAGCATTTAAGCGCTGCAGGACTATGGCCATTCTGTGCTGCAGAACTAACAGGAGATCCGCAAGAATCGGCGCCTGAAGATAATAAGACTGACAGAGTTGATTACTCAGTTTGACTTTGAGCATTAAAGCCAAAAATTTGTCATCATATTTAATAGATGCGGTATTAAAACCAATAAATGTTCCTTGCATACGGATCTCCTTTTCCTGGTGGTTACGCTGGTGCCTGCATATGGAGCTGTGACATATCAATGATGCGATCGGCTGAGGCAATGGTGGATGGCCGATGGGCAACAATGATTCGGGTAATGCTTAAACCAGAGATAGACTGGTTAATGACCGATTCATTTTTCAGGTCGAGATGGCTGGTGGCTTCATCCATAAACAGAATGCTGGGTTTTCGATAGAGCGCGCGAGCGATTAAAATTCTCTGTTTTTGTCCACCTGAGATACCTAAGCCAAGCTCGCCGACAATCGTTTCGTACCCCATCGGCATTTTCATGATTTCATCATGGATATTACATCTGCGTGCGCACTCAACGATAAAGTCCATATCGGCATTATCTTCAAAGCCGCTGATATTATCGATAAGCGAGCCTGAGAAAAGGCGGTCCTCCTGAAGGACGCAGGCCGTTCCGAGACGAAAGTTATTGATGCCAATTTTTTGAATATCAAGGTTATCCGCTATCACGTCACCGCTGGTGGGCGCTAACAGACCGCACATGACTTTCAGCAACGTGGTCTTACCGACGCCGGAAGGGCCAACCAGCGCGATGGATTCTCCGGGCTCAACGGTAATATTTAAATTAGAAAAAATAGGTTGTGAGAACGGATCGTACTGATAGCTGAGATTCTTCACTTCTAATTTCACGCCAGTATTTTCTGCAAAAACCCGGCGTGCAGGCAGCTCTTTTTCCGGCTCGCTAAATACAATTTCTGAAAGACGCTCATTATGTAACGACAGCATTCGCAGCTGCATGACCAGGTCGATCAAGCTTGATGCGCGCTGGGAGAATTGCCCACGATAGGCGTTAAAAGCCATAAACATACCGAGGGTCATATTGTTATCAATGACCATGATCGCGCCCAGCCAGAGTACGGCGACCTGATCGATGGAGGTAATAAAAGTATTAATACCGCCAAACATCATATCGAAGCGAGTCTGTTTGATACCGGCATTGCAGGCGTCAATGTTGATATTTAACCAGTGCTGAGAACGACGCTCTTTTAAGTTCAGCGCTTTAATGGTGGAAATACCGTATAGGGACTCCATAAAGTGCGAGCTGGAGCGTGCGCCCTTGATAACCTGCTCTTCGGCAACGCGACGGTAGAAGCTGTAGGTGGCAAAACGCATGATGGCATAGCATAAGGTGAATCCAACCACGACCCAAACCAGCCAGCCGCCGTACAGCGTTAACATAACCAGCAGGCCAATCGTCATGATTGAGTCGATAATGCCGGTAACAATGCTATTGGTGAAGGTGGAACGGATAGTATCCAGCGACGAAAAACGAGACTGAATATCCCCTAAATGACGTTTTTCAAAAAAGGATAACGGCAGGCTTGTCAGATGATCGAACAGCGTGGTTTTCCATTGGATGTTCGTCAGCGTATTTAGCGTTAATGAGGTCCACGCTCGCAGCATACTAATAAAGGTGCGGAAAAGCGTGAAGAAGACCAGGCCGATACAGATAACCGAAAGCAGGCTCTGGTCGTGCGCCATGATGACATGGTCAGTCACCAGCTGCGTACCGATAGGTAATAGCAGGCCGATAGCTTCAACCACTACCGAAAAGGCAAAGATTTTTAGCAGGACCGATTTAAGTCCCACAATATTGCGCATCAGGTCTAATAGACGCAGGCGTGATTTTGCCTGTTCTTGCTGAAAGTTTTGGTCCGGCCATAGTTCCAGCGCAACGCCGGTAAAGTTATTGGACATTTCCTGGATACCAATAACCCGCTTACCCAGCGCCGGATCGTGAACAATAAAGCTGTTTTTACGTACCTTAGTGAGCACGACGTAATGATTCATTCCCCAGTGGATAATACAGGGTAGCTTCAGCTGCTTGATTTCATCCAGATCCAGAGAGAGGGCCCGGCTTTTCAGACCGGCATGTTCCGCCGTTTTGCTCAGCGACATGAGCGTAACGCCCTGAGAGGGGCTACCGTAACGATGGCGGAAGTTGAACAGGTCGATATTAAGCCCGTAAAAGCCGCAAACCATTGCCAGACAGGCGATACCGCATTCGGCGGCTTCCGACTGTAAAATAACCGGCGTTTTATGGCGGAATGAGAAATTAAGCTTATCGGTAATGGTTTTAAACAGTTCTTTATTCATCGATCGGGCCACTCACGCTTTGCGTCATCTTATAGAAAGGAGTAAACATCCACATGTAAAGCGGGCGTTCTTCAAGGAAAACTACCGCCTGAGCCTTCAGACCGTTAGAGAGCGTGAGCGTTTTTCCATTGTAGCTAAAGGTCTTGTTCTTGATTTTTATAATTGCTTTATAGAGCGCTAATTCCTGCTGATTAGTGCCGTTGCTGACATTGGTATATTCTGCCATCTCCTGACGTGACGCCGGTACCGAGGAAATAGAAACAACCTTACCTGGAAATTGGCCAAATTTATCGGCAGGGAAAGCATCATAGCGAATATTAATGGTGTCCCCGGGTTTCACGTAGGGGATGGTATTATTGGGTAACCAGAGGATCAGATAATACTCAATATCACCGGTAGGTTTGATCTGCGCCAGGCTGCTGCCGTTCTCTACCATCTGCCCTTTAGTCACGGCCAGCGATTCGATCTTACCGTTGGTCGTTGCTTTAATAATCAGATTACCGTTAGCGTTCGATTCTACCAGCTGATTTTTATAATCATTGATTTGGTTATGCTGGCTGGAAATCTGATTATCAAAGTCTGCTGCTTTGGTAATTTTATCGCTGCTGGTTTGCGTGAGCTGAGATTCCAGCTGCATCTTTTGGGTCACCAGGGATTGATAGGCGCTTTGCTGTTGAAAATATAGCGAGTGCTGATAGTTATACTGATCTTTAGTTATCAGACCATCCTTTAAGTATTTATCATAGCTGGCCAGGTTGGTATGCATTTTGTTTAAGCCTACCTGAGTATTAGCCAGCATACGGTTGGTTTCCGTTAACGAGGCGCTGGTGGTTTTAATCTGTTTTTCAAGAGCAGCGAGCGTTTCAGCCTTATTACGCGTCAGTTTGCTTATAATATCTTCGGCGTTAGCAATCTTTTCATTGATAACTTCAATCTGGGCCGCGCTAACGTTGCCACCGATCGTATTACGTGAAACGTCAAGCTCGTAAAGCGGTTGGCCTTTTTTGACAATGTCTCCCACCTTTACATGCAGATTCACAACAAAACCCTGCTGTGGGGCAAAGACGTTAACGGAGTGGGGGAGCGTAATGACCTCTCCGCGTACATCAATACGCTGGGTAAAGGTGCAAAATATGAGTGAAAGCACAATGGCAATAAGAAAAATAAATGCCAGAAGAGTGACTAGCCACGCTGGAATGCCTGCTAATAATAATGCCTTTCCTTTCCAGTGGATTTTTTTGTACTCAATCGCTTCCTTGCGATAGATATTTTTTAACATGTGATACCACTTTATTTTTTGAATAAAGGCTCAAAAATGAGCCTTTAGATATTGTGAAGTTAAAGCTAAGAGATTAGTGACTCCATGGTACAAAAGTACCAGAAATTACACTCTGGAATGCTTCTTGAGTCAATGAAAGAGTGGTATCCCAGCCCATTGATGCACCTGTTACTGCACCAATGATCCCACCAGTAATAGCTCCCCAAACCAAGCCGACAGCATTACCGATTAAACCGAAACCAAGTATACCTCCATTAGCACCAGACTGAGTGCCACCGATTAGTGTGCCGAAGACACCACATGTTACACCCCATAATGTTGCTGAGGCAGCAGCTTCAACACCGTTAGAGACCAGGCTGGTAATGCTGGATTGGATAGAGGAAAAATCCCAGGAATAGCCGCCAGAAATTTCTTCCATTTCAAATACTGTTAATTGTTTCATATACTTTCCTTAGTTATGGATATCTTATATAATCTAAAGTTGATTATATCTATTATTGATTATTCCAGTTTATATGTTGCGAAATTATATTGCTGGCGCAGATACAACAAAAACGCTCACAAAGAAAAATTTCGTTGAGGATTCTAATCGTTAAAAAGGATTTGCCAATCTCAACTAAAATCAATTCATATTGAATTTTAGTGCTTCATCTAATTATTTTTTTTTGCAAGTAATTATGAGTCCACATTGCTATCGACGGTTGGGGGCGTTTCTGTTGAAGGCGGAGAGGGGAAGAGGCACCATCAATTTAACTGATGGTGCCAAAGGCAATTACTGACGAGTCATTCTTCCTGTAGAATGATTTCAAATATAGCGCGAACGTTACCTGGTGTTATGGTGTTAGATAGCTTGTAATAATCCGCAGTGAAGGTAAGCGACTGGCTCTTTTTCACACTGGCAATAGTGTAGTTTTTATAATCAAAAAAGGTGATAGGGCTGGAACCCTGTTTAATTATGAAACCAACATCTTTGGCTCCTCCGATAGTATCAGGGATGGAGTTTAGCAGTACGCCATCTTTTGATGCTGAGTTCTCGGTTATAGGGTTAAACCAGTAGGTATATTTGGTTCCAACGGATGAGTCAGGGCAGGTAATGTCAAGCGTAAAGTCTTTTTGCTTGCCAGTTACCCCGCCCTGAGTGATAGCTTTAAGCTGCGATGCTTCTATATTAGATAGATTGACCGTGCTCCCACCTCGTGGATTTATATTGCAGGTTGTTTCCCTGTAAGTGAAAGGACCGAGTTTGATGTTGGCTTGGGCAAGTCGGGCAATTGATGAATTAGCATTGACCTGATTGACGCTTCCTGCACGATAGGACACCGAAATCTCTTTTTTTCCTGAGAAGCTCGTATCAATATTGTCCCTGGTTTTTATCAGCCAGACGGTTAGTTGTTTCACGCCGGGATCGCTAAGGCCATAGGCAGAAACAGTACCTAACGTGGCCGGAACGGGGCGGCCGTTGGCGCCGGCAATTGCTTCCGAAATTTCAAAACCAATACCCGGTATCCCTGTTTCATAAACCGGTCCACCGAGCACACCGGTCACGCCTGCCGCCAGATTGACGCTGGGCGTGGCGATAATGGCGTAAATATCATTTGCCTTGCAGTTATAAAAAGTTTTTGCATTGGCAATCGCTCCGCCTACCGTTCTTACTGCCAGTACGCTACCGGGCGCCAGGCTTGAATCGGATAAAATTTTAGCTGGGCTGAATGTAACATTGAATGCAGCATTAGTTCCGTTGTAATTACAGTCAGCCATTACTGTCTGATTAAGTAAAAGTAAATTAATAAAAAGGAGTATTTTCTTCATTGTCTGTATCCATCCCTGTTACTGGCAAACCGCAGTGGCCTGAGCAATACCTTCGTTTACCGCAGCCAGGCTATAAGGCGCTTTACACTGCTGCCCGCTCTTTGATCCCCACTGTGCATAGACTTCACCGTTATCTTTCAGGCCGGACAAATAGACCATACCACCATCAGAAACGATGCTGGCCTGGGCGTTTTTATCCGTAGTCAACGTTACTGTGGCGCCATAAGGAACGTTTTCACCCGACGCTCTCTTGAGAATAAGGAACGCGCGGCGGCCAATATTGCCCGCGAAGTTTGCCCGTACCACGGCTGCACGGGTTGGCACCACTTTCTGCGTCGTATTTGGCAATTCCATATTATCTCCCAAAGTCGTGCTATCTAAGGTCACGCTGGTTCGATGGTATGGCGTAACGTAAGGAATAATCGCGTAGCCGCGGTAGTCCGTTTCGATCGTCGCGTCGTTTTCCAGACGGACGTTTTTCAGGCCGGGCGCCTTAACCAATACGGCGGTTTCAGACATTTCCTGACCTAATGTTATTCCGTCAGCATGAACCAGCACGCCGCCGCTCAGGCCGTAGTTAATTAACTGACTATTTTTGGCATAGCTGTAGCCGGCGTTAGCCGAACCCATGGAACCACGATAGTTGCCGTAGACGCCGCCGCTGGCATCTTCACGATTGCTGTAGCCCTGCTGGACGTTCCAGTCTAGGTTATGGTTTTCCAGCGCGACGCCACTCAGAGAAACATACTGATCGGTTGAACCCGGACTGCTGTTGGTCACGTTATAGGTCGCATAGGCATTAGGTAACCAATCGCTTAAAGGAATGGAAATATTAAATGAAACAACATGGTCATCCTCAACGTGACGGCTGGAACCATTATTTCCCCAGCTATAGCGGCTATAGCTATAGCCAGCGTAATAGTTAAAGCGGCGGAACCCGCCGTTATAGCCAATATTCAGCGAGTTATTGCGGCGATTGCTATCCCAATAATCCTCAAAAATACCGGATACAGAAAGGTTACCCAGCCCCGAACCCAGGCTCTGGCTCACGGTAATATTGGTTCTGTTACGCAGCGAGTGTGGCGTATATCCGCCGTAGCTGTTGTTATAGGTATTCATCACATCAGTTAGCGTATTGTACCCGGAGGTCGAATAGCGGTAGCCGGCTACGGTAATATTGGTGCCTGTTTCAAGGATATTTTTACCGTAACGAATGCGCCATGACTGGCCGGACGTTTTCTCTTCATCTTTCTTTTTAGACCATGCCGCCGTTACATCGGCGGAAACTGCGCCAATATCGCCGAGGTTTTGCCCGGCGCCAAAAGCGAGCGCCTGGTAATTGGCCGCCGCCTGTACGCCCGTATAGAGAGTGGTATTGCTTAATACGCCGTAGCTGATCGTTGCTTGCGTAAAGGGTTTCTCGTCAACGTTGCCATCGTAGGGACGATATTTCCCGCTGGTAATCTCATACTCCATCTGGCCTTCCCGGAGCATTAATGGCAGAGAAGCGTAGGGCACCACGAAGTTTTGTCGGGAGCCATCGGACTCCTCGACGGTGACGTAAAGGTCACCGTTGCCGCCGGTTGAGTAGAGATCGGTAATTTCGAAAGCGCCCGGAGCGACAAAAGCCTGGTAAATTTGGTAGCCATTCTGCTTGATGACGATACGCGCATTGGTTCGGGCAATACCGCGAACGATGGGCGCGAATCCGCGCAGGCTTTCAGGAATCATGTCCGTGTCGGTTGCCAGCTGAATCCCGGTGAACGGCACGCTGTCAAAGATGCTCGACAGCGAACTGCTTTCGCCCATAACTAAAGTACTTTTTAACGGGACAATGCTCCGCTGCGCATAGAGATATACGGAATCCCAGTCGCTCTTTGCCCCCGCTGACTTGTTCCATGTACTCAGATTGCGCAGGCGCCATGGCCCGAGGTTCAGGCCGGATTGTAAGTTAAGATTGTAATACTCATTATTGGCTTCATAGTCTTTGCCTGAACTAAACTGATAGTTGGTCAGTAAGGCATTAATACCGTCGTCAAACTCATCGGGGGAAACGAAGCCCTGCGCGATAGTGGACAGTGCCGCCTGCGGTATGGATACCAGCAGCTGTTGAGTATTGAAGTTAAAATCGGTGGTGAAATCAGGAATGACATGAGTATCTGCGCAGCCATCCGCATCTTCTTTTAAGCCAGGAAAAGCGTCTGCACGCAAACCATAGCTGGTTAATTTAGCAATGCTTAAACAGGGAACTAATTTCAACGTATCTGTTGTGGGATCTTTTTTTTCCACAAACCGGATATCAGCCGTTTCTTGCAGACTGTTATTTAAAATAACGTCAATGCGATACTCCCCTGGAGCCTGGGCATCGCGGGTGGCGTAGAGGGATAAGTCCGGTATTGAAGAGGGGTCGCTCTGACCGACAGATTTTATAAATGCGGGGTCAAAAAAATCACGAGCTAAAGCATTGGCGCATAAACCGAGAGCTAGCGCAGGAACAAGAACGAAAAATGTGTGGGAGGCTCCGGATAGCGCGCCTCCCCTTTTTTTTATTGAAATAGACATACTTTTCACCCTGGCCAATCAAAAAAGAATTTAAATCGATGATGCGTGGGCAGAACCCGAGCCTCCGTTATCAGTGGCGACCTTCCACTCGATTTCTGAACCATTTATACCGGCAGGCAAAGTAAATTCTTTGCTGGAAAAAGCATCAATGTTATTGACTGAGCTGCTAATATCTCTGCCGTTTATTTTTATCGACTTAAAATAAATGAAAAAGGGTGTCGGATTCTTTAGCGTTATCTTATTACCGGACTTATGCCACTGCAGATTTTTAGCTTCGGTATTAATATTCATATCCTGAATGGCGCGAGGGCGATAGATAAGACGCATTCTATGGCGCACCGCCAGCTGCAGCTTGTTTTTGTCAGCTTCACTGTCGCTGGTTGGCGGAATAGACATTACGTTAAAGAAGTAGACAGTTTCACGATCCTGAGGGGCTTTAGAGATATACGCGTTAGGAAAAATACGTACCGTGTTGGTTTGCTTGCCCTCCAGGCGGAAAAGCGGGGGAGTCACCATAAAAAAGCTATCTTTCATTCCTTCAGACGCTTCGACCCAGGATTTAATTAAATAAGGCGTGTCATCTTTGTTTTCAATGTTCGTACTGATTTCTCGCGAACCTTCTTTATAAAGATGGCGGGTTGAATCTACCACAACTCCGCTCTGGGCCACAAAGCTGACAGAAATAAAAGAAATTGCAGCTAATCTTAATAATGACTTCAGCATAATTCATTCCCTGAATAAAAAATAACGGGGTCTGCCTGCGGCAGGCCCCGTTGTACTTATTAGTAGCTAATAGTAAAGGTGGCTACACCTTTAACTGCACCATCGGTAACACCATTTGCGGTTTTAACGTATGCAGCTTTATAACGCAGGTAAGACGGAGTACCTGCGGTATAAGCAACAACTTTAGGAGTCGTACCGGTGAAGCTTACGCGAGTGCCGTCGGTGTTCACTACGGTAACCGCAGCGTTAGTCGCCGGGCTGGCAGCAGTGTTGGTCAGCACGTTGTCCTGGCCGCTGATATAGTCACCGGTTACGGTCACGTTGATGTTACCGGTGTAATTAGTTGCACCTTTCTGGCAATCTTCGATTTTGTACTCAATGTCTTTTGCAGTTGACATATACGGAGTGTTAACTGCCATTGCGTCCAGTACAGATGCTTTAACATCGTCCAGAGTTAAAGAACCGCCGGAAATCATAGCGGACGGCGTTACGTTACAGGATTCGCCGGTGTCGGTAACGTTACCCAGAATAGTCAGAGAAGAACTGTTCCCTGCCGCGAAAGCCTGAGCACTCAGAACTGCTGAAGCAGCAACCATTACAGCTACAATTGTTTTTTTCATTTATTTAATCCATTTATAGATACTAAAGTCCTGAATAGCGTCATGGCGAAAATGTTAATTAGGCTGATAGGTAATAACTAACATTCTGCTATGTATGCCCGATCGCTATCGTTATCATTCTCCTGCCGCCGCATTTTGCATACCTGGTATACTTAGAGCGTCAATGTGCCGGAGCGGTGACAAATCTAAGTGCAGGGCTGATAAAATGCATGTGAATTCTGTTTGAATTTAAACTCTGTTTATTGAAGGTTGCAATTTCACAAGCAGATTTCGTAGATAATAATGAGCGTGCCTGGAAGGTATAGTTGTAAATCAGTCTTCCCTTTGGTTCAAATATCATGATAATCTTATCTTTGCTCTGGGAAGAGCTGGGATTTATCTTTGAAATTATCTAATCTGGCAGGCTTAAAGGGATGTACTGTGATAGCTAAAGATGAATTTGAATTTAATTCATCTTTGTTTCATATGGAATGGTGAGGGAGGAAAGGGATTATGATATTCAATGAATATATCATTAACAATGAAGTTATTTTTAATGTAAATATGAATGAGCTGCAGCCCGTAGGGGACAATGGTGAGAGCGTGACGCTGAACGCGCCGACTGCACGCTGCCTGCAACTTTTACTGGAAAGTAATGGGAAAATTATATCCCGAGAAGAGTTTCTGGATAGTGTCTGGAAAACCAGAGGGGTTGTCGTTTCGCAGAATACTTTTTATCAAAACATATCATTGTTAAGAAAGTCGTTAGTGAAAGCAGGATTATCGCAAGATATTATTGTTACAGTCAGACAGCGCGGGTTTGTTCTCGCGGCAGGATCAAATATTGCCTCATTCTTACGCTCGGAAGAAAAGGCACCGGAAAATTCTGAAAATGTGCAGGTTACCGCAAGCACCTCTTCGCCTCCGATTGAGAAAAATGTGATGAATAATTCCGCTGTCCGTGAAGATGCGCAAAAAATTTCCACAGACGATAAAGCAACAGTATTTAAATTACCCGGGTGGATTTTGCCTCTGTTATTGGTGATGACCGCCGCAAACATCCTTTCTCTTTTTTTGTAAGTAATAATGAATGGATTAACCGATTGATTTTATATTCGCTTTACTCTCCCCTGGAAGAATAATTACTGGTTCTACGAAAATTATAAAGCGTCAGTATTTATACACCAGTAAGTATTAGCAACAGGTTGTCTGCCAGGCAGTGCCCGGCAGACGGATTCGCTATCGTTGCTTCAATCCTAAGTCCAGGGGCGTCTTGCTTGGTTCTCCGCCGATTTCCCGTGCAAGCTTAGGGACTAAATAGCCGGAGACCAGCGTGAGTAGCTCACGCATGATTGCCCGGGCCTCTTCGTCACTGACCATGAAATGCGCCGCTCCCTGCACTCTGTCCAGAACGTGCAGGTAGTAAGGCATAACCCCGGCATCGAACAACGCATTGCTCAGATCGGCGAGCGTGCGCGCATTATCGTTCACACCGCGTAACAGTACGCTTTGATTGAGTAAGGTGACGCCAGCCATACGCAGGCTCTTCATTGCCCTACGAAACGCGGTATCAATCTCGTTAGCATGGTTAATATGGTTCACCAGCAGCACCTGCAACGAGGATGCAGAGATGCGCGCAACCAGGGTATCGGTAATCCGCGCAGGAATCACAATGGGTAACCGACTGTGGATGCGCAGGCGTTTAATATGTGGAATGGATTCCAGCTGGGTAAGCAGCCAGTCCAGTTCATGGTCCTTCGCCATCAACGGGTCACCGCCGGAAAAAATAATTTCATCCAGCTCTGGATGAGCCGCGATGTATTCCATAGCCTTCTGCCAGTTGCGCTTCGTGCCCTGGTTTTCCGCGTACGGGAAGTGCCGACGGAAACAATATCGACAATTTACCGCGCAGCCGCCTTTCACCAACAGTAAAGCGCGGTTGCTGTATTTATGCAGCAGACCTGGCACAACGCTATGCTGTTCTTCCAGCGGATCGGTGGAGTATCCTGGAGCATGAATAAACTCCTCCTGGGAGGTAAGTACCTGACGTAGAAGAGGATCGTTTGGATTTCCTGGTTCCATTCGAGCAATAAATGCCCGTGGGACACGCAGTGCGAACAGGCGCTTGGCGTCGCGTCCTGCCAATAGATTCGCATCAGCGTCTACATTTAAAAGCTGCAGCAGTTCATCGGGACTGGTCACAACATCGGCAAGTTGCGTTAACCAATCTTCTCTGGATGGGGTATTTAGGGTTACAATATGCGCCATTTTGTGGCTTAGCTACCAATTAACAAAGTTTCAGAGGGCCTTATGGCGACTTACTATAGCAACGATTTTCGTGCCGGTCTTAAAATCATGATGGACGGCGAACCTTATGCAGTTGAAGCCAGTGAATTCGTTAAACCGGGCAAAGGCCAGGCCTTTGCCCGCGTTAAGCTGCGCCGCCTGCTGACCGGTACCCGCGTAGAGAAAACCTTCAAGTCTACAGATTCTGCTGAAGGCGCAGACGTTGTCGATATGAACCTGACTTATCTGTACAACGACGGTGAGTTCTGGCACTTCATGAACAACTCGACGTTTGAACAGCTGGCCGCAGATTCTAAAGCCGTTGGTGATAATGCTAAATGGCTGCTGGATCAGGCTGAATGCATCGTTACTCTGTGGAACGGTCAGCCAATCTCCGTTACCCCGCCGAACTTCGTTGAGCTGGAAATCGTTGAAACCGATCCAGGTCTGAAAGGCGATACTGCTGGCACCGGCGGTAAACCGGCTACCCTGTCCACTGGCGCAGTGGTTAAAGTTCCTCTGTTCGTTCAGATTGGCGAAGTCATCAAAGTGGATACTCGCTCTGGCGAATACGTATCCCGCGTGAAGTAATCGATGCGCTGAGACGGTTGGCGCAGCCTTTCGCTGCGCCCTCTACCGCCGTAACTGCAGGCAGGGAAGATGGCTCATAAATTAACGCTCCCGGTATTATTATTTCTTAGCTGCGCCCTTTTGTCCGGATGCAATACGGCTCGCGGCGTGGGTGAGGATATCCAAAGCCTGGGCCATGCTATTTCTCACGCTGCCAGCTAACCTGATTTCATCAGGAAATCCTCATTCATAATCCATTTCTGTTCCTGACTTAATACCTTAAACCTCTTTTTCTCCGAAAAAACGTTGAGATTCCCTCATCCTGAACCAGGTTGTCTATGCTTATAAGGCACGATAACTAAAACTGGTAAATTAAGGATAACATCATGGTAAAAAAAGCGATTGCAGCGGTCTTTACGGTTTTGGTCCTCTCCTCAGCATTGACCGGATGTAACACCACGCGCGGTGTCGGTCAGGATATTTCAGATGGCGGCGATGCGATTTCTGGCGCCGCAACCAAAGCTCAGCAATAGACCATGGCGGTACGGCCGTGGTCGTACCGTTCTTCCTCTCTTTAGCGACATCGTGTATTATTTCCGCGGATTATCATCTACCTTGCGGGACGACCCGTAAGCGTTCCACATCTGGGGACGGCCCCATCAAAGGAGCCTTATGTCCTGGTTAATTCTGTTTATCGCGGGGCTGCTGGAAGTTGTCTGGGCAGTCGGCCTGAAGTATACCCATGGTTTTAGTCGGCTTGTGCCGAGCGTAATTACGATTGCCGCCATGGTTATCAGTATGGCGCTTTTATCATGGGCGATGAAAACGCTGCCCGTGGGAACGGCTTACGCCGTCTGGACCGGTATTGGCGCGGTTGGCGCAGCAGTCACGGGGATTATCCTGCTAGGAGAATCCGCCAGCCCGATGCGCATTGCCAGCCTGGCATGTATTGTCATTGGCATCATTGGCCTGAAAATGAGCGCTCATTAATAGCGTTGATTGACCCAGATGAGCTTGCTCACGTCAAATCCCTGCCGGCTGGCGATATCCAGCATCTGCTGCTTCACTTCCGGCGGGATTTTCGGCGCACGCGCCAGTAGCCAGAGATAGTCGCGATCTGGCCCACAAACCAGCGCATAGCGATAATCCTTATCCAGTGAAATGACGTTATAGCCGCCATAGAAAGGGCCGAAAAATGAGACCTTCAGCGCGGCGCGCGTGGGATCGCCGGTAAAGTAAGCGACGCCGTCGGTTTTCTGCCACATACCCCGGTCGGGGTTATATCCCTTATTTACCACGTTCAGCCCACCATCATCGCGCAGGCTATACGTTGCGGTGACCTTTTCTAAGCCACTCTCAAAATTGTGATCGAAACGGGCGATTTCATACCAGGTACCGAGATAGCGTTGCGTGTCGAATGGGCTGACCACGGTGACGCCGGTAGGCGGCGTCGGCGTGCTACAGGCGATAAGCAGAAATGAAGCGGCAACAACCGCCATGACGGGGAGCAGACGCATAGTTATTTCCTTGCCAGTTTTAAGCTAAGTGTAGATTCAGGCAGGAAAAATGCGGCAGATTTTTCTTGAGAAGAGAGCCCGGTAACATCCTGCTACCGGGCTTGCCGCAGTCGAGGTTAAAGCAGCGGTTTAGATGAACAATATTCCGACCAGCGTGACGACGGTCAGAATCGCCGCGAGGCCGTAGAAGACCCACTTACCGTTGGGTACGTGAATTTTTAAATCGTGCATCGCATGGTGAATACGATGAAGTCCGCACCATAGCGGCAGCACAATCATCAGAAAAATAAACGCACGGCCAATGAAGCTGTGGGCAAAGCCCAGCACGCGTTCGTAGCTGAAGGCGTCTGCGGGCGCAAGGCCCAGCGGCAGCATAATACCTACCAGCAGTACGATGACAGGAGCGACAATTGCTCCCCACATGCCGCCAGCGCCAAACAGCCCCCAGAATACGGGCTCATCAGAACGTTTTGGTTTAGGATTGATCATTCCAGCCTCCTTACCAGAACAGGGCGACAAACAGAATCACTACGGTGACGACCGCGGTGACGATCCAAAGCCCTTTAATCACTGGCTCTGGCCCCATTTTTTCGCCTTTGAGGATAATATTGGCAGCTTTCGGCGCCAGCTCAAACCAGGTCTTGGTATGCAGCAGCGCGGCCGCAAGCGTGATCAGGTTCAGAATCACGACAATCGGATTTTGCAGAAAACCGATATACCCGGCCCAGCTCTCAGCACCGTGCTTCAGCGCGAATAGCCCGTAGATCAGCACGATACTGAACCAGACCGTGGGGACCGCTGTTCCTTCACGCAGCATATAGAAGCGATAAAACGGCAGCTTTTTCCACCAGGTGGACGGCATCGGCCGCACGTAGGGTTTGCGTTTAGTCGTCATACTGCACTCCTTAGCGTGGTTTCAGGGTGGCGATAAGAAAGTCTTTCGAGCTTTCTACCTTACCCTGCTGGATCGCGGCCGCCGGGTCGACGTGTTTCGGGCAGACTTCGGAGCAGTAGCCCACGAAAGTACATGTCCATACGCCATTCTGGCCGTTAAGCTGCGCCATACGTTCCTTTTTACCGTGGTCGCGGCTGTCTTCGTTATAGCGATGGGCGAGGGTGATCGCCGCCGGGCCGATAAACTCCGGATTAAGACCAAACTGCGGGCAGGCCGCGTAACACAGGCCGCAGTTAATGCAGCCGGAGAACTGATGGTATTTCGCCATCTGCGCCGGCGTTTGCTTGTTTGGTCCCTGATCGGGCGTGCGCGGGTTGCCGATGATGTACGGCTTAATGGCTTCCAGACTTTCAATAAAGTGGGTCATATCGACCACCAGATCGCGTTCAATCGGGAAGTTAGCCAGCGCTTCAACCTTAATGCCTTTGGTGTATTCGCGCAGGAAGGTTTTACAGGCCAGCTTTGGTACTTTGTTCACCATCATGCCGCAGGAACCGCAAATCGCCATGCGGCAGGACCAGCGGTAGCTAAGATCCGGCGCGAGGTTATCTTTGATATAGCCCAGCGCATCCAGCAGCGAGGTTTGCTCGTCGTAGGGAACTTCATAGAAAGCGCTGTGCGGTGCGATATCCACTTCCGGGTTATAGCGCACCACTTCGACTTTCATGTTTTTCATCTCAGCCATTCGTCGTCTCCTTCTTCTCGGCTGCTTCCGCTTCCGCCCCGTACACGCGTTTTGCCGGCGGCAGAGTGGTGATTTTCACATCACTGTACTCCAGAGTGGTATTACCGTTGGCGTCGCGGAAGGCGAGGGTATGCTTGAGGAAGTTGACGTCGTCACGCTCGGTGCAGCCTTCATCCAGACGCTGATGCGCGCCGCGGGACTCTTTACGCGCGATGGCGGAATGCGCCATACATTCGGCGACGTTCAGACCATGACCCAGTTCGATGGTATACAGCAGGTCGGTATTGAACACGCTGGAGGTGTCGGTGATACGCACGCGCTTGAAGCGCTCCTGCAGCTCGGCCAGCTTATCAACCGTTTTCTGCATGAGCTCCGGCGTACGGTAGATGCCGCAGCCTTCTTCCATCGACAGGCCCATTTCATCACGGATCTTCGCCCAGCTTTCGTTACCTTCCTGATTCACCAGGTCCTTCAGGCGCTTCTCGATATCGACGACCTGCGCGTCCAGCGCGGCGCTATTGGCTTCGCCCGCTTCGGTGGCGCGCTGCATGGCCTGTTCGCCGGCCAGACGACCAAACACCACCAGCTCCGCCAGCGAGTTGGAGCCGAGACGGTTAGCGCCGTGCAAACCGACAGAAGAGCATTCGCCAACGGCAAACAGCCCTTTAATACGGGTTTCACACTGCTGGTCGGTTTCGATACCGCCCATGGTGTAGTGCGCGGTTGGACGTACCGGAATGGGATCTTTCACCGGATCGACGCCTACGTAGGCTTTTGAGAGTTCACAGATAAACG
The DNA here is from genome assembly GCF_040065315.1 of Klebsiella sp. CN_Kp100. NCBI lineage: Bacteria > Pseudomonadati > Pseudomonadota > Gammaproteobacteria > Enterobacterales > Enterobacteriaceae > Klebsiella > Klebsiella sp. CN_Kp100. The sequence continues at coordinate 9,583 of NZ_JBEAIJ010000036.1, read as the reverse complement.
GCAGACGTTCAAGCAGCTTTTTCTCGCCCAAATGACGCAGATCGAGGTAGACCACGTCGCCTCGCGGCGTTGGGATCGTGTTGCCTTTACGCCATTCGTGCCAGAAAGCCTGGGAGACTTTGTCGCGCGGACCCAGCTCCATATATTTGTTTTTTGGCTCGCCCAGCGGAGTTTCCGGGCCCATGCCGTAATCCTGCAGATAGCGGTAGCCATTCTTGTTGACCAGAATACCGCCTTCACCGCGGCAGCCTTCCGTCATCAGAATACCGGAACCCGGCAGGCCGGTTGGGTGATATTGCACGAACTCCATATCGCGCAGCGGTACGCCGTGGCTGAGCGCCATACCCATACCATCGCCGGTGACGATCCCGCCGTTGGTATTGTAGCGGTATACGCGTCCTGCGCCGCCGGTCGCCAGAACTACCGCGTTGGCGCGGATCTGTACCAGCGTACCCTCCATCATATTTATCGCGACCAGACCGCGCGCCTGACCTTCGTCGACCAGGATATCGAGGACAAAGTGTTCGTCGAAGCGTTGGATTTGGGGGAACTGAAGCGAGGTCTGGAACAGGGTGTGCAGCATATGAAAGCCGGTTTTATCGGCTGCGAACCAGGTTCGCTCGATCTTCATACCGCCGAAGCGCCGGACGTTGACGCTGCCGTCAGGGCGGCGGCTCCACGGACAACCCCACTGCTCAAGCTGGGTCATTTCCGTCGGGCAGTGATGAACGAAGTAGTCGACGACATCCTGTTCGCATAGCCAGTCGCCGCCTGCAACGGTATCGTGGAAATGGTACTCAAAGCTATCATGATCCTGCGCGACGGCAGCGGAACCCCCTTCAGCAGCAACGGTATGGCTGCGCATAGGATAGACTTTTGAAATTAGAGCGATTTTAGCATTTGGATTAGCTTGCGCGGCGGCAATTGCAGCGCGAAGACCTGCTCCGCCTGCGCCAATAACGGCAAGATCGGCTTGAAAAGTTTGCACGACATTCCTCCAGTTTTTGTTTATTTCGCCGCCGGGCTGGCGAAAACGTATCACTGCTCCTTTATAGGTAAGGAGTATAGCCGCAGGGTTATGAGGGAAAATTGACGTGTTCGATTTTTTTATCGTTATGTGCGGTTGTTTATCTATCCACTGTATGTTTTTGGGTTATCAATAAATTAAGCGTATGTGACGCTTTTGCCTTTTCGCACAAAATTTGTTTCATTCGCCAGTTACGAGTAGACTTCGGGCCCTTGTTTCAAATCGGAGAAAGTACCATGAGCGAAACGGCAACCTGGCAGCCGAGCGCATCCATTCCAAACCTGTTAAAACGTGCAGCGGTGATGGCGGAAATTCGTCGTTTTTTTACCGACCGCGGCGTGCTGGAGGTGGAGACGCCCTGCATGAGTCAGGCGACGGTGACGGATATCCATATGGTCCCGTTTGAAACGCGTTTCGTAGGACCGGGTCATTCTCAGGGGCTGAATCTGTATCTGATGACCAGCCCGGAGTATCACATGAAGCGCCTGCTGGCGGCCGGTTGCGGCCCGGTTTTTCAGCTATGCCGTAGCTTCCGCAATGAAGAGATGGGTCGCCACCATAATCCGGAATTCACCATGCTGGAGTGGTATCGTCCGTGCTATGACATGTACCGGCTAATCAACGAAGTAGACGATCTGCTACAGCAGGTACTCGACTGCCAGCCGGCCGAAAGCCTCTCTTATCAGCAAGCCTTCCTGCGTCATCTGGAAATCGACCCGCTGTCGGCAGATAAAACGCAGCTGCGCGAAGTGGCGGCTAAGCTCGATTTGAGCAATATTGCCGATACGGAAGAGGATCGGGACACGCTGCTTCAGCTACTTTTTGTCATGGGCGTCGAGCCGCATATTGGTAAGGATCGTCCGACGTTTATCTATCATTTCCCGGCCAGCCAGGCGTCACTGGCGCAAATCAGCACCGAAGATCATCGCGTAGCGGAACGTTTCGAGGTCTATTACAAAGGCATTGAGCTGGCTAATGGTTTTCATGAGCTCACCGACGCCCGAGAACAGCGGCAGCGTTTTGAGCAGGATAACCGCAAGCGTGCGGCTCGCGGTCTGCCGCAGCAGCCAATCGATCATCATCTGCTGGCCGCTCTGGAAGCCGGGCTGCCGGATTGTTCCGGCGTAGCGCTGGGCGTTGACCGGGTGGTGATGCTGGCGCTGGGCGCAGAAAGCATCGGCGACGTTATCTCGTTTACCGTCGACCGCGCCTGATCTTTCTTTCCGCTTTCCCGCAGGATATTGACCGGGATGACCGCCGATGTGCGGCGGTATGGTTGATTGTCCGGGAGTGCGACAGTTCTGGCCTTGCCCGCGTTCAGGCAAGGCCGATATTACAGACTGCCGGGCGCGCGGCTGGTTTTCCCTGCCGAGGTCAGCGCCCTGCTGCTTTTTCTGCCATCGATGCTCTCCAGGCGCATCTGGAACGGTGGGAACGGCATATCGATACCGTGCTCGCGGAATCCGGCCAGAATCAGCTGATGCATCTCATGGCGTAGCGGCATACGGTGACCCATTTCGGCGGCGTAGATACGCAGCTCGAAAATCTGGATCCCCTGCTGCAGGTCAACAAGAAACGCTTCCGGCGCCGGGGTATCGATAACCAACGAACAGCGGTGCGCGGCATTTAGCAGGATCTGCGCTACCTCTTCGGTATTGGCATCCACCGGGGCAGGCACTGTTAACACCACGCGGGTTACAGAATCCGACAACGACCAGTTGATGAACTGTTCGGTGATGAACGCCTTGTTCGGCACGATAATCTCTTTACGGTCCCAGTCGCTGATGGTGGTGGCGCGGGTATTAATGCGCGTCACGCTACCGGTGAGATCGCGAATGGTGACCGTATCGCCAATGCGTATCGGTTTTTCAAACAGAATAATCAGGCCGGAGATGAAGTTGGCGAAGATCTCCTGCAAACCAAAACCGAGACCTACACCGAGCGCGGCAATAAGCCACTGCAGCTTCGACCACTCAATCCCAATCATCGAGAAGCCGACCAGACCACCAATCAGCATCAGCAGATACTTGGTGATGGTGGTGATGGCGTAGCCGGTGCCCGGCGTCAGTTCCAGATGCTGGAGGATGGCCAGCTCCAGCAGAGCGGGCAGGTTGCGCACCAGCTGGGTGGTAATAATCAGCACCAGAATAGCAATCAGCACCGCGCCGAGGGTGATCGGCTCCAGGCTCTCAACGCCCTGCACCGTGGAGGTCACGTCCCACAGCGAGATATTCTCCAGGAAGCCAAATGCGGAGTGGATTTCTGACCATAGCACGATAACCGACACCAGCGCGATCAGCATCAGCAGGGAGCGCACCAGACGCAGGGACTGGGTACTGATAGCATCCAGATCGACCTCGCTGACCTCGGCTTCCATTGAACCTTCCGGGCTGCTGGTATGCTGGACGTCCTCTTCGCCACGCGCGCGCTGGGCGAGGATCTCCGCCCGACGGTGCTTAGCGCGATCGAACGCCAGGCGACGGCGCTGAATCAACATCCAGCGGCGAATGATGTGATAAACCACCAGCAGCAGGAACCAGATGGCGACCGACGTTTCGAGCCTGGCGAGCAGCGCCTGCGATGTGGCGAGATAGCCGATTGCCGCCGCCAGCATTGCCACCAGCGGCGCGCCGAGCAGCATATTCCACAGCAGTCGGTTCAGCATATTGTCGCCGCTGCCTTCTTTATCGAGATACAGCGGGATGCCGGCGCGTTTCAGGCTCAGGGTCACCATCGCCAGCGCGCCGCAAATCAGCATAAAGCAGAGGCGACCCAGCGAGGCGGAGAACTCGCGATCGTTGAGATTATCAAAAGTAATCAGCGCCATAATAAGCGGCACAATGAGCCCGATGCTCATCAGATAGTAGCGCATCGCCTTGCTAACCCGACTGCGCGGCCAGCCAAAGTGGGCGATGAACAGACCGTTCGGGCGGGCAAAAGTGGCGCAAATCATTACCACCCACAGCAGCGGCACCGTTGCGGTGACGCTATCGCCAATCGCCACGGCCAGCGGGAAAGGCCAGGCAGATTGCAGACCGTAGCCCAGCGTCATCCACAGTACCGGCAGCGGCGAGGCCACCAGTATAGACCAGAACACCGTTCGCAGGGTGAGCCAGAAGTGATCCTGCGTAACCTTGCCGACGCGCGCGCTGGAACGCTCCAGGAAGCTGGTGAAATGGCGCCGCGAGCTGACGCTGAACCCTACCAGAATGAGCGCGACGAAGAGCGGCAGCAGGGTCTCTTTGCTGGTCAGCATCATCATGCTGGCCTTACCGAGCTGGCTCATGGTATCGAGCGAGATCAGTCGGCGTAAATCCTGAACAATCTCCAGTGGCCAGGAGAAGCCGATTGGGCTGACGTCGGAGGTCCAGAACAGATAGCGGTGGGTCGCTTCGTTGATCTCTTTGAGCGCATCCTCCAGCTGGCCGTTGGCGACTTTCAGCTTGGTCAGTTCGAGCATAAGCGTATCGCCGCCGCGCAGCAGGGAGTTGAGCAGCTCTGTCTGCGTGCGCATCTGAGCCTGAAGAATGCGGTTCTGCTCGCTGGTGAGGGGTTCACCGTTGGCCTGACGAATTTGTCTTAGCTGCGGCTGCTTGCCGAGCTGATCCTCATAGCGCAGGCGCTGCACGCGCAGCTGCGCCATTTCGGTATCCAGCTGCTGCGGTCGCGGGATTTCCGGCAGACGCGCCACCTGCGCGCGCAGGGCTTCGCCAAGCAGATTGGAAGAACCTAACCATTGGGACTGCTCGCGGAGCGTGTTTAAAGCCTGACGCACCTGCAGGGTTTGATTGGTCGCCTGGCGCTGCTGAGAGGCGATCAAGTCCATCCGCTGCGCCTGCTGGTTTAGCGCTTGCGACAGTTCGCGGTTCACTTTGAACTGCGCCACGATATCCGGCGGCAGGTTTTCGCTGTTTTCCGCCAGCAGCTCGGTGCTTTCCAGCGCTTTCTCCGCCTCGCGCTGCCGTTGGTTATTGAGCTGATTTCTTAATGCCTGTAGCCAGGCGTCGAGCTGCTCACTCTCTTTCTGCGCCAGCTCGGATCGCAACCGTGATAGCTCCTGGCGGTTATTGGCGGAAAGCTGCGCCAGATCCAGTTCATCGACCAGCGCTTTCAGCCGCGCGGACTCCGCCTGTAAACCAAGATTTTGCGCCTGCGCCAGCGGCGTATTGCTGCTTTGCGCGCCGATCCGGCGCTCGACCTCATTCAGCTGGCGGCGGGCATCGCTCTGTTGCTGCGGCAGCTGGTTGAGCGAGTCGGCGATATCGCGGGCACGGTCCTGCTCCTGCTGAGCTTTACGACTGGCTTCCAGCAGTTGGCTGCTGACCTGGAGAATCTCCTGGTTCAGGGCATCGGAGGAGAGGGTAGTGGAAACCTGGCGCGGCTCATCGCTGAGATTGTTGAGCTGCGCGCGCAGGGTTTGCGACAGTTTGGGGAAGTTATCAATAACGTCCTGATACTGACGGGCGCGCTCAAGGGAGGCATTACGCTCCTCAAGCGCATTCAGGGCAGACTGCAGGACTTCGACGGTTTCAGGCTGGGCGGGCTTTGCCGCCTTCGCCTGTTCCAGCTCCTGGGCTATCTGTTTAGCATCCGGGGCTGTCGCTGCGTACGCCCCGAAACTGAGGCACCAGGCCAACAGGAAAGTGTATATCAGGCGCACGGCGTAACCTTTTCTTTCAGGAATTAACCTTCGTCTTGTTTATCGTCAACCAGCGGACTGGCGGCGTGTTCAGCGCGGACTTCTTCAGCTGCCAGCGGAGCGGACTCGACCGGCGTCACGGCTTCAGGCGCGATCGCCAACGGCTGGCCTATTTTGGTTACCGACAGGCTTTGTAACTGCTCAACCAGCTTCACCTGACCCGGAGCAAACAGGTTAATCACCGTGGAACCCAGCTTAAAGCGGCCCATCTCCTGGCCTTTAAGCAGGGCGACGGAACCTTCGCTCTCGCCCGCAGGCCAGGTCCAGCGCTTAATGATGCCTTCACGCGGCGGCGCGACGGTACCGGACCACACGGTTTCGATGCTGCCGACGATGGTGGCGCCGACCAGGATCTGCGCCATGGGGCCAAACTCAGTATCGAACAGGCAGATGACGCGCTCGTTGCGGGCAAAAAGATTCGGCACGTTTTGCGCGGTCAGATGGTTTACGGAGAACAGATCTCCCGGTACGTAGATCATTTCACGCAGAATACCGTTGCACGGCATGTGCACGCGGTGGTAATCGCGCGGGGAAAGATAGGTAGTGACAAAGCTGCCGTTACGGAACAGATCCGCCATCTGGTAGTTGCCGGCCAGCAGCGCTTCCAGACTGTAGTTGTGGCCTTTGGCCTGCAAAATTTTATCGTCTTCAATAGCGCCGAGCTGGCTGATGACGCCATCGGCGGGCATCACCAGTACGTTCGGGTCAGTATTTAACGGACGAACGTCATCGCGCAGCGGGCGAACAAAAAAGTCGTTAAAGGTCCGGTAGCTGGCAGTATCAGGCTTTTGCGCCTCTTTCATATCGACCTTGTAATATTTCACGAACAGATCGATGACCAGTTTTGTCAGCCAGCCTGCCCGCTTGCGTGCACCCCAGCCTGCGAGGCGGGTGAGCCACAGTTTAGGCAGAATGTATTGCAGTGAAAGTTTAAGATCGTTTAACAAGGTAGCCTCCAGGCCATTATTTGTCGTTCCTGACCCCCGCGCGTCGGCGGGGGCCTGAAAAAGGGGGACGATTCTAACGATGCTCAGCTTAAATGTCAGTCATCGGTTGATGAAAAGCTTTTACGCGTTTTTACCTGCACCTGCGCCATGCTTTCCAGAATGCGATGGTAGTTTTCAAACCGGCTTTCAGCGATTTCGCCCTTCTCCACCGCTTCGCGAATGGCGCAGCCCGGATCGGTATCGTGTTTGCAGTCGCGGTATTTGCATCGGCCTAAATAATCATGGAATTCGACAAAGCCGTGGGTGATTTGTTCCGCGTCGAGATGCCACAGGCCGAACTCGCGTACCCCCGGCGAGTCAATCACATCGCCGCCGTGCGGGAAGTGGTACAGGCGCGCGGCCGTAGTGGTGTGCTGCCCCAGTCCGGAGACATCCGAAACGTCATTGGTAAGGATTTGGTCATCCTGCAGGCCCAGCAGCGCGTTCAGCAGGCTGGATTTGCCTACCCCAGACTGCCCGGCAAAGATACTGATACGATCGGTAAGCGCCTCTTCAAGCGGCTTCAGGCCATCCTGCGTGCGGCTGGAGACCATCAGTACGCGGTAACCAATATGGCGATAAATGTCCATTTGCTCGTTGACGAAGTCCATGCTCTCCTGATCCAGGAGATCGATCTTATTGAGCACGATCAGCGGCTCGACGTTCAGCGTTTCGCAGGCCACCAGATAGCGGTCGATAATATTCGGAGAAAGCTCAGGCAAGATGGCGGAAACGATGACAATCTGATTGATATTGGCGGCGATAGGTTTGACGCCGTCATAGAAATCCGGGCGCGTCAGTACGGAGGTCCGTTCATGCACGGCCTCGACGATGCCTTTGACGTTGACGCCGTCAGCTTCGCTTTTGCCTGGCCGCCAGACCACACGATCGCCGGTGACCAGCGAACGGATAGTGCGGCGTATATTGCAACGGTGGACGCTACCGTCGGCGGATTCGACATCGGCATGCATGCCAAAGCGGCTAATAACGGTCCCTTCGGATTTTTCACCGAACAGGTTGTCATCAAAATCGGCCTTCTCCGAAGTCGTTTTCAGGCGGCGCTGGTGGTTGGCCTTCACGCGGCGCTGTTGGCCTTTGGAGAGTTTATTTTTACTCAATCGAACTGGCTCCTGGTCGCCCTGTACGGGCAAAACCTCTATGATACACGCTATTTTAGATGAATATAGTGACGTAAGAAGGGTGGAAAATAACATGAGTGCAGATGAAAACAACCTGATTTGGATCGATCTTGAAATGACGGGGCTGGATCCGGAGCGCGATCGCATCATCGAAATCGCCACCCTGGTGACTGACGCGAATCTGAACATTCTGGCGGAAGGGCCGACGATTGCCGTACATCAGTCAGACGCGCAGCTGGCATTAATGGATGAGTGGAACGTGCGTACCCATACCGGTAGCGGACTGGTGGAGCGGGTGAAGGCGAGTACCCAGGGCGATCGTGAGGCAGAACTGGCGACTATCGAATTTCTCAAAAAGTGGGTGCCGGCGGGTAAGTCACCGATCTGCGGCAATAGCATCGGCCAGGATCGTCGCTTCTTGTTTAAATATATGCCTGAGCTGGAAGCCTATTTTCACTATCGCTATCTTGACGTCAGTACGCTTAAAGAGCTGGCTCGTCGCTGGAAGCCGGAAATTCTCGACGGCTTTAAAAAACAAGGAACGCATCAGGCGATGGATGATATTCGCGAATCGGTAGCGGAACTGGCTTACTACCGCGAGCACTTCATCAAGCTCTAATGCTTATGCCGGGGCCAGAAGCGCCCCGGTAGTACGTCTGACTATTTAAACCACTTCTGTTCCATCGCCTGGAATTCCGGCGAGGCTTTGACGACATCCAGAGCGGCATTGATATTATTCAGCAGTTCAGGATCATCTTTACGCACCGCAATGGCGTACTGCTTACCGTAGTAGCTGGGATCCGTGGCGCGCTCGTCCATAATCGCGTATTCGGGATTATCCTCGAGCCATTTCGTTAAGGTCTCCTGATCGCCCATCACTCCGCTAATCACACCTTCTTTCAGCGCGTTCAGGGCGCTTTCATCGCTGTCATAAGGCAGCACGTGCACGGCTTTTTGTTTATCACGCAGGTAGTGCTGATGAATGGTGCCCTTTACGACGCCGAGTTTTTTATCTTTGAGATCGGCAAAGGTATGGGCAGCGTCTTTCGCTGTGACTATTGCACCGGAGAGCTCCTGGCGATAGGGATGGCTGAATGCAACCTGCTTTTCTCGCATTGGGATCACTTCAATACCGGCAATCACGGCGTCGAATTTCTTAAAGCGCAGCGCCGGGATGAGAGTATCGAAGCCCTGGGGAGTAAATTTGCATTCGACCTGCATCTGCTTGCACAACGCGTTGGCCAAATCGATATCAAAACCCGTGGGTTGGTTTTTGCCACTGACGGTTTCAAACGGCGGGTTGGCCGTCGTTGTTCCAAAATGTAGCGTTGTTGCCGATGCTGTTCCTGTGGCAAGTGTAGCCAGCAGCAGGACGGTAAGCGCTTTTTTCATTTTATTTCCCTGGTTATCATCGTTGTTGACCGTCAGCGGGCGATATCCGCCTGTAAACTTGAGTGATTTTGCGCCTTTAGCGAGCCCGGAAAAAGTCATTTTGCCGCATTTGCTGCTTATTTAGACAAAACAGGCCTGAATGTGGCGATAAAGTGGTCACTTAAATCAAAAACGAAAAAAATTGCTTTCAGGGGGGTTGCAGGTAAATCGAATTCTCGTATAATGCGCCTCCCGTGACGAAGCAGAAATGCAAATCACGACGCCATAGAAATATGGCCAGAAGTTTGCGGGAATAGCTCAGTTGGTAGAGCACGACCTTGCCAAGGTCGGGGTCGCGAGT